>JBDGSU010000176.1:0-6178 GCA_042217395.1 Halosimplex sp. | reverse complement strand
GTCTTCTCCGTCCGCACACACGGACACTGAAGCCATCCACTCGGGGTCTCGACCCCGACCCGAACCCACCCCACCCGCTGTTTCGTCCGTGGGCCCGTCCGGGCCCGCGTTTTTGGCCAGAGAACCGATCGAGTGTCGGCGCTCGTGAAATCCGCCACACAATAGAATCAAGTGCGACCGCGGTTTGATAGCGGACAGAGGACGAATGGAGATATCCGAGCAACTCCGCTGTCTCTTCTCCGGGCGGGTCGACGAGGAGGGCGGGTCGTACGTCGTCGAGGTGCCGAAACGGGAGATCGAACAGGGGTCCGTCCGCGCGGGGGAGACCTACCGGGTGGCGCTGGTGCCGGCCCCGGCGACCGACGGCGGGGACGGAGATCCCGGTTCGGCAGTGGGATCGAGCGACACGCGCGGTCCGGAACGCGACGGGGGCGGCGACGGGACCGAACCGGACGGCCGGGCGGACCGCGGCGGCGGACGGACGAGCGGCGACCGCGGCCGCCAGCGCCCGCCGGTCGAAGAGGACGAGACCCGCCGCGTCGAGATCGAGGACCTTGGCGACCAGGGCGACGGGATCACGCGCGTCGAGCGCGGTTTCGTAGTCATCGTCCCCGACACCGAACAGGGCGAACGCGTCGAGGTCGAGATCACCGACGTCCGCGAGACCGTCGCGTTCGCCGAGGTCGTCGAGCGACTCAGTTACTACGAGTGAGCGCTCGGCGTCGTCCGCGCCGCGCGGCCCGCCCGCTGACTCCGTGAGACGGCGACGACCGGGAGCGATAGCCGGTCGCAGTACTGACCTGTAACGGTAGCTTCATGCGCCGGGCTCGACGATGGATCGACAGATGACGCAAGCAGGCCCGACGAACGACGTATCGATTCACGGGGTCATCCCGCCGACGGTCACGGCGTTCACCGACGAGGAGGAACTGGCGCTCGACGCGACGGCGGCCCACGCTCGCTTCGTGGTCGACCGGGGCGTCCACGGCGTCTTTCCGCTGGGGACCAACGGGGAGTTCCCGATGCTCAAGCCCGACGAGCGCGCGGCGGTCATCGAGGCCGTCGTCGACGAGGTCGGCGAGGAGGTCCCCGTGATCGCGGGCGTCAGCGCGCCGAGCACGCGGAACACGGTCTCGTACGCGCTCGACGCCCAGGAGGCGGGCGCCGACGCCGTCGTCGTCGGCATCCCCTACTACTACCCCATCGACAGCGAGGCGGTCGTCGAGCACTACGAGGAGGTGACAGACGCGGTCGAGATCCCGGTCTACATCTATCACTTCCCGGCGCGGATGGGGAACAAGCTCGATCTGGAGACGCTCGACCGCCTGGCGACCATCGACGGTATCGTCGGCGTCAAAGACTCTAGCGGCGACGTGGCGTGGCTCGGTCAGGCCATCGACCGCCAGCCCGAACTGACCTACCTCGCCGGGCTGGACTCGCTGCTGTTCGCCGAACTGGAGATCGGCTGTACGGGGCTCGTCAGCGCCGTCTCGAACGTCTTCCCGGAGATCACCGTGGAGCTGTACGAGTCGTACGTGAACGGCGACGAGAGCCGCGCCCGCGAGCTCCAGTCCACCGTCTTCGACGTGTGGAAGGCCATCGACCGCGGCCCCTACCTCGGGGGCGTCAAGTCCGCGCTCGATCTCCATCCCGAGGTCGGGTTCGACCCCGGCCCGATGCGCCGACCGCTCCAGCGGATGAGCCGCGACGAGGAAGTGCAACTGGAGCGGACGCTGCGGACGCTCGATTTGATCTAGTCGTCGCACTCGACGGCGGACTCGCCCTCCGACTCGACCGCGGCCGCGGCCTCGGTGCGCGCGGCGGGCTCGACGGCCGCGTTGGCGACGACCTCCCGGCCGAGTTCGCGGACCCGCGCTTCGAGGTCCGGATCGGGTATCTCGTCGCCGTCGAACGCGTCGTAGGCGCCGCCGATCCCCACCTGCGTCGGGACCGTCCAGCCGTGGACGCTCCGGACCACGGTGCGGAGGTGGTCGAGCGTGCTCGCGTAGCTCCCGCCGCCGGCGGTCGCGAGCAGGCCGACCGTCGTGTCGGTGAACTCGTCCTTGCCGCAGTAGTCCAGCGCGTCCTTGAGCGTCGCCGAGTACGACCCGTGATACACCGGCGAGCCGAGGATCACGGCGTCGGCCTCGCGGACGCGGCGTTTGAACGCCGTCACCCGGTCGCCTTCCTCGGCGTCGGGGTCGAACGGCGGCAGGTCGATCGTCCGCAGATCGAGCAACTCGGTGCGGGCACCGGCCTCCCTCGCGGCGTCGAGGGCGATCCGGAGGGCCCGGCGGGTGTAACTGCCCTCGCGGCGACTGCCGCAGACGGCGACGACGTCGGGGCGACTCATGTACACCGATCGGGGAAGGAAGCGGTTAAACCTTCGCTGAAGCCGGCTTTGGTAGGAATTGGGACAGGTCGACGGGACCGCTCCGGTGGGGCGGGCCCCGACGGGCCCCGCGGTCATCCGCCGGCGTCCGTCGCGACCCCACCCCGCGCCGTCGGTCCCTGTGACCGAGGCGCAAACGGGAAGCACTGGCCGGAAACGGCGGGTTCAATGACTCGGAGAGACCACCGACCCGTGTGACGAGCGACGGGGCCGAGACGACCGGGGCGACGCCAGCGAAGTCGCGGGGCCGCGCCGGCGTGTTCGTCTCCATCTGCGCCTTCTCCTATCTGGTGAACTTCGGGCGGATCGCGTTCGCGCCGCTGGTCGATTACTTCATCCGCACGGGGGTCAGCCCGGCCACCGCGGGGCTGGCCGCCACGGCCGTCTGGGTCGGCAGCGCGCTCCCGCGGCTCCCGACGGGCTATCTCCTCACGCGGGTCGCCCGCCACCGCGTCGTCGTCGGGATGGGCCTGTTCCTCGCGGGGGCGGCCGGGTTCACCGCGTTCTCGCCGGGCATCCGCGTCACCGTCGTCGGCGCCCTCCTGGTCGGGCTCGCCTCCGGCGTGTTCTTCATCGCGGCCAACCCGCTCGTGAGCGAGCTCTATCCCACGCGGGTCGGCCTCGCGGTCGGTCTGCGCGGGATGTCTTCGCAGATCGCCGCCGTCACGGCCCCGTTCCTCGTCTCCGTGGCGATCGCTCGCGGGTCGTGGCGCCTCTCCTTCCGCGCGCTCGCCGGGCTGGCGGTGCTCGTGACGGCGCTGTTCGTCGTCGCGGTCCGACGGGCGGACCTGCCCGACGCGGGCGTCGACGACCGCGACCTGCTCGGGGCGATCCGCGCCCAGTGGCGCCTGGTCGCCGCGGGCGTCGTCTTCGTCGGCATCACCGGGTTCGTCTGGCAGGGCGTGTTCAACTTCTACGTCACCTACCTCGGCGCGAAGGGGATCGCGGCCGGCCCGGCCAACACGCTGCTGACGATCACCTTCGCCGCGGGCGTCCCCTCGTTCGTCGTCGCCGGCCGCCTCGCCGACCGCTTCTCGTATCTCTCGATGCTGATCGCCGTCCTCTCCGGGTTCGCCCTCGTGCTGGCGGCGCTCACGCTCGTCACCGGCTGGGTCGCCGTCGCCGCCGTCTCCGTCGCCATGGGGCTGGTCATCCACGGCCTGTTCCCCGTCGCGGACGCGTACCTGCTCGACTCGCTGCCCGACGAGAACCGCGCGAGCGCCTATTCGGGATACAGCGCGGTCATGATGCTGATCCAGGCCGCCGGGAGCGTCGTCGTCGGGACGCTCGCCCAGTGGGGGATCGCCTACACCGCCGTCTTCCGCGCGTACGCCGTCCTCGTCGGCGCCGTCGCCGTCACGATGGCCGCGCTCGCGCGCCGCGACCGACTTCCGACCGGCGAGTGATAGCGTTTCTTGTAGCGATGTACCGGTACGCGCCGTCCACGTGGTCGGCGCAATCCGGCAACGCCCTCCAATAAACACTATGAGACGGAAGTGAGGACAGTCCGGAACCGAACCCACGACCGCGTGCGGTCGACGCGTGCTCCGGATCCGTCCGAGACGCCGGCGGCCTGTGACGGCGACGCCGCGACCGTGACGACGGGGCCGACGGGCGTCGGTTCTCCTACCGACCGTTGCGCCAGCCGGTCAGCCAGCGGGTGACCCGCGAGGTGATGCCGAGGTTGCGCTTGGCCATGATGACGGTGCTCTGGGCGCGCTCGCCGACCGCCTCGGGGACCGCGCCGAACACGAGTTGCTGGAGCAGTCCCTCGCGCGAAGCGCCGATCACCGTCAGGTCGTGCTCGGCGGACTCCTCGACGATGGCGCCGACCACGTCGTCGCTCTCGATGGCCTCGGTCGTCGTCTCCACGCCCTCGAGCGTCTCCGTCGCCGCCGCGATCGCCGCGTCGGCGTTCTCGGCCGGTTCGCCCGGCGAGACGACGTGGACGACGTGGATCCGCGCGCCGGTCGCGCGGGCGATCGCGCCGGCGATCTCCGCCGCGAGCGCGGCGTGGGGGCCGCCGGCGGTCGGGACGAGGATGGAGTCGACCTCGCCGGTCGGGCCCATCCGCTCGACGAGCACGTCGCAGCGGGCCTGCGTGACGACCTCGTCGACGTTGCTCCCGAGGACGACGTCCTGCCGGCGCTTGCGCCCGCGCCAGCCGAGCAACACCATGTCCACGTCGTCCTGCTGGACCGTGTTGAGGATGGCCTTCGAGACCTCGTGACCGATGCGGATCTTGCCGCTGATGGGCACGTCGGGGTCCTCCTCGTCGGCGAACGCCATCGCGCGGTCGAGGACGTCGCGCTGCTCGTCGACGAACCGGCGCCCCTCGTCGAGCGGCGTCTGCTGCGGGACGGTGACCACGCTCATCACCTCGATCTCGGCGTTGCGCGCGCCGGCGATGTCGACCGCCGTCCGCATCAGCTGCTCGACGCTCTCGGGGTTGGCGATGGGGACGAGGAGCCGCTGGTCGCGCCGGGGCGCCGGCTCCTGCTCGACCGCGACCGTCGGCGCCTCGGCCTCCAGTTGCTCCTCCTCTCTGGGCTGGGAGTAGCCGTAGTAGACGACGATCCCCAGCGCCATCCAGACCGCGGTCGTCACGAGCGCGATGAACCCGTGGGAGTCCGGTCCCAGCCCGATCTGCAGGCCGAGCGCCGAGAGCAGGAACGGCGTCAGCAGGAACTGCAGGACGATGCCGATGAGCGGCGGCCACGGCATGTACGGCACCTCGTAGGTGCGCGGCAGGTCGGGGTGGGTCTTGCGCATCTTCACGACCGTCCAGTTGACCTGGACGAACAGCAGGATGAACATGATGTCCGCCGAGGCGGCGACCGCCTCGATCGGCAGCGTCACCGCCATCACCGCGATCAGCACGGCCGAGAGGAAGATCGCCAGGTGGGGCGTCCGCTTCTGGTCGTGGATGCGCTCGAAGATCTGCGGGAGCGCCCGGTCCCGGCCCATGGCGAACGAGACCCGCGAGGAGGAGTAGATGGTCGCGTTCAGCGCGCTCATCGTCGCGGTGAGCCCGGCGATCAACAGGAGCGGGACGCCGTAGGGGACGAACTGCCCCGCGGCCTCGATGATGCCGAGTTCGCCGAGGTTCCCGAGCAGTTTCCAGGTCGGCGCGCTCACGGGGAGGCCCGCCCTGGCGGCGAGGTCCGGGACGACGCTGATGCCGCCGATCGACGCGAACGCCACGAGGATGTAGATGGGGACGACGATGATGAGCGAGTAGAACACCGCTTTCGGGATGTTCTCGCCGGGGTCGACGACCTCCTCGCCGGACTGGACGATGATCTCGTAGCCTTCGAAAGCGATGTAGGTAAAGCCCATCGCGCCGATGATGCCGATGGCGCCGTTCGGGGCGAACCCGTCCGGGCCGCCGACGAACTTCTGGGGCCAGTCGGGCGTCTGCAGCGTGGCGATGAACCCGAAGATGACGAAGACGCCGAGGATGGTCACCTTGATGACCGTCACGACGACGCCCGCCTTCCCCGTCTCCTCCGCCCCGCGGTAGTTGATGTAGGCGAACAGCGAGACCATCAGGACGGCCAGCACCTTCTCCAGGAGCCCGCGGTCGACGACGCCGAGCAGCTTGAACCCCTCAGAGAGCACGTGCCCGTAGACGAGGAACTCGGTGAGGAAGACGCCGAAGGTCACCGCGTACAGCGAGCAGGCCACCGCGTGGGCGAACCAGCTCATCCAGCCGGCGTAGAAGCCGTTCGGGTCGACCAGCGCCTCCTTCACCCAGAGGTAGCCCCCGCCGGCCTCCGGGAACGC
>JBDGSU010000018.1:0-6233 GCA_042217395.1 Halosimplex sp. | reverse complement strand
TCTACTACTGGTTCCCGAAGATGACCGGCCGGATGTACGACGAGTACCTCGGGAAGGTCCACTTCGCGCTGTACTTCGTCGGGTTCAACCTCCTCTATTTCCCGATGTTCGGCGCCTGGGAGACCCCCCGGCGCGTCTTCGACTACCCCGTCGGCCTCGCCGGCTGGCACAAGGTCGCCACCGTCGGCGGGTTCCTCCTCGGGGCCTCCTTCCTCGTCATGTTCTACAACCTGTTCAAGAGCATGGCCGTCGGCGAGGAGGTCGGCGACAACCCCTGGGAGTACGCGACCACCGCCGAGTGGGCGGTCTCCTCGCCGCCGCCGCTCGAGAACTTCCCCGGGAAACCGAGCTACGTCGGCGGGAAGCTCTCCTTCCGCGACGAGCCGGAACTGACCGCCGACGGGAGCGGCGGCGAGCCGACCGGGTCGGTCTCCACCGACGGCGGGACCGCTTCGACCGACGGCGGCGTCAAAGCGGAGGGCGCCACCGCCGGCGGCGGGACGGGGTTGGTCGGCGGGACGGCGACGCCGACGGCGGCGGGCACCGGAACGGCCCACACCGGGGAGGCCCACGCCGACCACGCGAGCTTCTGGCCGTTCGTGGTCTGTTTCGCGGGCTTTCTCACGTTCCTCGGCCTCTCGGGGATCCGCAGCGGCGGCGTCTACTACGGGCTGACCGGCGTCGGCGGCGTGCTGGCGGCGGTCGGGTTCGTTGGCCTCGCCAACGAGCCGTTCCACGCCCCCGAGCCGACGGTGGCCGAGCAGTGGCCATTCGCTGGCATCGAGAACATGAAACTGGGGATGTGGACGTTCCTGGCCTCCGACGTGGTGCTGTTCGGCGGCTTCATCGGCTCGTACCTGTTCCTCAGGGTCGCCAACGGCTGGCACGAGTGGGAGCAGTTCATCCCGGCCGAGCACGTGACGCTCCCGGGGCTCATCAACACCTACCTGCTGTTGACGAGCAGTTTCATGGTCGTCCTCGGCCTGGTCGCGGCGCACAGGAACTCCCGCCGGGGCGTGGTCGCGAGTCTCTCGATGACCTGGCTACTCGGCGTGGGCTTCCTGATCAACAAGGGACTGGAGTGGACGCACCTGTTCCACGTCCACTCGGAGGCGTTCCCCCACGGCTGGAACGTGGGGTCGAACGTCGTGTCCTCGACGTTCTACCTGACCACCGGGCTCCACGGCGCCCACGTCGTCGTCGGGCTGATCATGTTGCTGTACATGATACCGCGGGCCTGGAACGGCGCGTACCTCGACGACGACTCGGGCCTGGAGTACTTCGGCCTGTACTGGCACTTCGTGGACATCGTGTGGCTGTTCCTGTTCCCGCTGTTCTACATCCTCTAGAACAATGTCACGGATAAAACTCTACACCGGCATCTACGTCGTCCTGTTCGCCCTGGCGACCGCACAGGCGCTGGTCGAGTCGGTCGGCTGGCTCGAGGAGGCCTACTGGGCCGCCTTCGGCCTGATAATCGCCCTGTCGTTCACCAAAGCGATCGTCGTCGCGGGCTACTACATGCACCTGCGGTGGGAGCCCCGGTCGGTCTCGTACCTGTTCCTCGGCGGGCTGTTCGTCGCGCTCGCCCTGACCACCGCCGCCGCCTACTCGATCCTGTAGGCCGCGGCCGCAGGCGGCCGGCCCCCGGTCGCTCCAGGCCGAACCCGTTCGGGACCGATCGCCATCGTTTATCCGTTCGAGCGAGACCGTGCGTCCAGCCATGTCAGAGGCCGGAGCCGAAGATCCGGGAACGGGGGAATCGAACGACGAGGGCGGCGGGTCGCGGCTGGGCGCGCTCGTGAGCACCTGGCCCCGGCGGATCGGGGTGGTGCTGGTCGCACTCGTCGGCGTGCTGGTGGTGCTCTACCTGCTGGGGATCATCGGCGCGCCGTCGGCGGGACTCGTCGACCGCGGAGACTGGGGCGAGGTCACCGACGAGCGCACGGAGATCGTCACGACCGTCTGGATCGACAACCCCAATCCCGTCGGCGTCTCGCTGGGCGACACCGTCACCGCCGACTACGACATCGCCCTCGACGACGTGGTGCTCGCCGAGGGGACGAAGTCGGACATCGAGGTCCCGCGGGGCAACAGCACCGAACAGCTATCGACGGACGTGATCAACGACCGCCTCGCGGACTGGTGGGTCGCCTACGTCCGCGCGGACGAGACGGTCTCCGTGGACGCCAACGCGACGCTGCGGGTGAACACGCCGATCGCGGCCAGCTACGACGTCCACCGCGACCGCACGATGCTGAACGAGTCGACGCCCGTGATCGACGCGCTCTCGGCGTCGGTCAACGAGACCAGCGGCACCTACACCGAGTCGGTCGACGCGGGGGAGGTCGGCGACGACCTGCTGGGCGACACCGCGCTGAGCGGGAGCGACACCGTGACCGTCGGTTACGAGGTCGAGCGCGGGTGGGCGACCTGGGGCGCGGTCGACGAGTCCGAGACGACCGTCGTCTTCCACATGCTCGTGCACAACCCCGGCGACGTGCCGGTCCCCGCCTCGCCCGACGGCGTCGGCGTCAGCATCGACATGAACGACGTCCGCACCTTCGAGGCCGAGAGCGGCGCGCTCTCGACCGGGAGCGCGGGCGGCGACGCCGTCATCCCGCCGGGCGAGACGAGAGAGGTCACCTATCGGGTGACCATGGACAACGGGAAGGTCGACGACTGGTTCACCAGCCACGTCCGCGCGGACCGCGGGCCGGGCGTCGAGGCGACGGCCGTCAGCGCGCAGTTCCAGGTCGTCTTCGAGAACCCGGCGACCGGCGGCGACATACGGCTCCCGCGGGACTCGCCGGTCACGTACGACTGCTCGTTCCGGACGGCGATCCTCGTCGACGATCAGACGAGCGCGTCGACGTGCGATCCGCCGGCGGTTCCCGGCGGGAACTGATCGAACGAGAGCGGCCGCGACAGGGGCTGATACGGACCCTCTCGACGCTTGCTGTTTCGCGCTCCGGGCTTTTTCGCGTGGACCGACAAGCGGCGGGTAGATGACGGACGGCGACTCACCGGACGAGTCCGACGAGTCCGACGACGGGTTCGAGTGGCGCTGGCCCGCGGCGGCGGCGCTGCTCGTCCTCGCGGCCCTGGTCGCGCTCTACCTGCTGGGGGCCCTCTCGGCGCCGTCGGTTCGCGTCGTCGACCGCGGCGACTGGGGCGAAGTCACCGACGAGCGCACCGAGGTCGTCACGACCCTCCGGGTCAGGAACCCGAATCCGGTCGGCGCGACGCTCGGGCCCGGGTTCGGCGTCGACTACGAGATCGCGTTCAACGGCGTGACGGTCGCGACCGGCGAGCGGTCGTCGGTCCCGGTCCCGGCGGGCAACACGACGGTGCGGTTGCACTCGCGGTTCAGGAACGACCGCGTCCCGGCGTGGTGGGTCGCGTACGTCCGAGCGAACGAGACGCTCCGGGTCGACGTCGACGCCACGCTGCGGGCCCGCGTGGGGCCCACGCCGGCGGTCTCGCACACGTTCGAGCGCGACCGGACGATGCTCGACGACGCGCGACCGGTTCGCGACGCCCTCTCGAAGGCGGTCGACCGGTCCAGCGGCCGGTACACGCGGACGGTCGAACTGAGCGACCACGCGCCGACGCTGCTGCGGGCCGTGGGGATCGACGACCGGTCGGTGACCGTCGGCTACGAGGTCGAGCGCGGGTGGGCGACCTGGGGCGCGGTGACCGAGAACCGGACGCGGCTCCTGCTCCACCTGCGCGTCCGCAACCCCGGCGACGTGCCCGTCCCGGCGACCCCGGCCGGCCTCCGCGCCGAGGTCGCGGCCAACGGCGTCACGCTGTTCGAGCGGGACGCCGACGCGCTCTCGGCCCGGAACCTGAGCGCTCGATCGGTTCTGCGCCCGGGCGAAGCGCGGACGCTGACCGTCGCCGCGACGATGCCCAACGACCGCCTCGACGAGTGGTTCACGAGCCACGTCCGCCGGGGCGAGCGCTCGAACGTCACGGCCCGGGTACGGTTGCTCGCAGAGGTCCCGCTGACCGACGAGACGGTCCGGTTCCCCACCGACGGACCGGCGACCGAGCGCTGTTCGTTCCGAACCGCGATCCTCGTCGACGACCAGACCGCCGGCGCCGACTGCGGCGCGGACGGGCACGACCGCGCCGGTCGCCGGTCGGGTCACTCGAGCGCCGCGGCGGCCACCGGCGGGTTCACTCGGTCGATCCCTCGCCGCCGCGCGCCAGCGAGAACCCCGGTCGCCAGTACAGCAGGGCGACCGACGTCAGGAACGCGACCGTCGAGACGTCGACGGAGTGGGCGACCGCCGTCGACATGAGCGTGACCCAGCCGCCGAGGAAACCGGTCGCGAACGACGCGACGATGGGGAACGAGCAGCTGAGACAGGAGAACAGGCCGAGCGCGCCCGACGCGACCGCGCCGCTGGCGTCGAGGAGCGCCGCGTAGACGAGGTAGGTGAGCCCGAGGTAGCCGACGACGCGGTAGGGGACGAACGAGACGTAGAAGACGCGGGTGATCAGCCGAACGCGGCTCCACCCCGGCGAACCGGCGCCGACGCTCAGGCCGAGGATGCTCTCGGGGGTCGGGTGGTGGCCGCCGACGGTGAACCCGACCAGGCCCGCCCAGTTGGCCAGCAGGAGGAAGTAGACCGCCGCGAGGAGGCCGGCGGCGAGTTCGCGGCGCCGGCTCGCCGGAGACAGCGGCGTCCGATAGGCGGCGACGAGGACGGCGTCGATCCAGACGAACGGGTAGAGGACGTACCGCGGGACGGTGACGGTCCCGGGCGTGGCGAGGAAGTAGCCGGCGACGAGGACCCCTTCGAGCGCGACGGCCGCGGCTACCACGCCTGCGCCGGTCGGCCAGCGCCGGACGGACCGGCGGGTCGAGTGGGCCATCTAGCTGGTGACGAGCACGACGGTGATCGCGAGGACGAACAGCATCCCCGTCGCGACGGCGCTGCCGGCCACCGCCTGCGCGCTCGGGCGGCCGTGCTCGCGCATCGCGAAGTACACCCCCGCGACGAGGTACAGCGCGACGATCGCGCCGACCGCGCCGATCATCGCCATCCCCGAGATCGCGCCGCTCGCGTACACCATCGCGCCGAACATGAACCCGAGCACGAGCAGGATGTACGCCGCCGTCCACGTGCTCGTTCGCCCCGCGAGGTCGGCCAGTCCGCCCGGTCCCGTCCCGCCGGCCTCGATCTGGCGGTAGACCACTCGCGGCGTGTAGTGCTCCCACCGGCGCACGCGCAGCACCAGCGCGACGATCCCGACGATCAACACCCCCATCACCAGCGTGCTCGTCAGGTAACCCGTGTTTACCATGGTACGATCCTGCATACCACTTTTCGCTCGACGGTTATAATGATTCCTCCGCGCTGTCGGGGTGACCGCCCCTCCCGCGCGAAGGGGGCGACGGCGACACCCTTTTTCGGGGGCCCGCCACAGTAGTGACCATGACAGACGGACCGCGACGGGGCGAGGACGCAGACGGGCACGCGGGCGACGCGACGGACGCGGACGGCGAGACGGAGGCGGGGGCACCCGGCGACGGCGGCGTGGAGTCCGAACCCGCGTCGGCCGACGTCCCGCCGGACGTGGCCAAGTACGACCGCTTCAAGAAGATCGACGGCGGGACCTACGACCGCGCCAACGACTTCCTGCGCGAGCGCACGTACGTCACGGCCCGCGAGTGGGCGATCGCCCGGCTCTGTGCCGACTTCCGCACGGAGACCGGCGTCGAGATGACGAAGATCGGCGAGAACCTCCCTGAACTCGTCCCCTTCATGACCGACACGTACACGCCGCAGGCGGTCAACCAGGCGCGGGCCTCCTTCGAGGAGAAAGTCAGGAAGGCCGGCGCGACCTTCCTCTACGGGGCGATGTGCGACTTCTTCACCGCCGAGGAGTTAGACGACGTGATGTACGAGGCCACCGAGGTCGCGAAGTTCCTGCTGGAAGTGGAGGGTGTCGAGCTCTCCGTCGAGGAGGAGCTCGAAGCGGAGGACGAGATCTCCGAGGTGATGCGCGAGGTGCGCGAGCACTCCGCGGCGCTGCGCCACGACGAGGTCGAGTGCCCCCACTGTGGGAACCACTTCGAGGCCACGGCCGCCGACGCCGTCGACGACGACTGAAGCCGTTATATGTCAATGGATGTGGCGGTCGGTATGGACACCGCGCGGCGCGTGGTGATCACCGAGACGGGGATGGGCGTCCTGTGGATACTCCTCGGCGTGGTG
>JBDGSU010000190.1:0-6512 GCA_042217395.1 Halosimplex sp. | reverse complement strand
CTCCTGCTCGACGGGGTTCTGCGTCGCGATGACGAAGAAGGGCTCGGGCAGCTGGCGGGTGTCACCCTCGGTGGTGACCTGTCCCTCGCCCATCGCCTCGAGCAGCGCGGCCTGAGTCTTCGGCGGCGCGCGGTTGATCTCGTCGGCGAGGACGATGTTCGCGAAGATCGGCCCCTTGTTGAACTCGAACTCGCCCTCCTGCTCGTTGTAGATGTAGGTCCCCGTGACGTCGTTCGGGAGCAGGTCCGGTGTGAACTGGATGCGAGAGAAAGACAGGCCGAGCGCCTTCGCGAAACTGTTCGCCGTCAGCGTCTTGCCCGTCCCCGGGACGTCTTCCAGCAGGACGTGCCCCTTCGAGAGCAGTCCCACCAGCACCGTCTCGAGGAACTCCTCCTCGATGATGACAGAACCCTGTATCTCGTCGATGACCGCGTCCAACTCCTCGCTGGCCTCCTGGATGGATAGGTCGCTCTGTGCCATGGTAAGATTGCCCGTGCTGTACCTCTTAACACTGACGGTGTAAGAGCGTTTGCTCCGCGAAACTGACTGACGTGACAGGCAGTTTCGGCACCGCTCGCGGGCCGCAGACGGGGTCGCGGCCGACGGCCGGCGATCCACCGGGTGGAACCGGAATCTCGTCGAGGACAGAGGTCTTCGCTGGCGGGAAACCGGCCTGCGCGGCCGAGAAACGGGCGGTCGACTACTGTCGGATCGACCAGGTGAGAAACAGCGCCGAGAGCAGGAGGAGCGCGAGCGCCGCGATCGTCAGCCCGCCGCTCGGGACGAGGAAGACCCCGTATGAGAGGCCCGCCGCGATGACGCCGACGAAGATGGTCGCGGCGGCGTGGACCGCTTCGCCGCGCTGGGTCTCCGTCTGGTCCGAGAGCTGGCGGCCGACGCTGAACGCGTTCGACCCCAGGTCGAAGGCGACAATCGTCGCCAGCGTCGCCAACAGCAGGGCTTCGGGGGCGGTCGCGATGAACCCGCAGACGACGACGCCGACGAAGACGATCGCGGTCCCGGCGATCGTCAGCCGCTCGGACTCGAAGACGAAGAGCCCGGCGGCGAGGCCCGCCAGCCCGAACAGGCCGACCGGTGCGGATATCGGTGCGAACAGGCCGGTGATGAGGACCGCCAGGAGTCCGGCGGCGACTGCGAGTACGCTACTGAACCGCGCGGGCGAGTGCGTGACCTCGACCGCGCGAATCTCCGATGGGTCTGTGGTGTCTGATTCGAAGCTCATTACGCCCACCTCGCCTGGGCTTTCTCGATCTCGAGCGAGAGCTGCTCGTCCGGGTTCCAGTCGAACACGCGGATCCCCCGCTCGCGGAGGTACCGGACCCGCGCGGTCCGTTCGATGCGCGTGAGGCGCTGGCCGACCGTCTCGTCGACGGTCACGTCGGGACTGATGACGGTGACCAGGTGCCCCTCGGAGTCGAGTCTGCGCGCCACTTCGGCCGCGTAGTCGTCGGCCAGCGGCGAGAACAGGAAGATCTGCGACGTGCTCGGCAGGCGCCGCCGGACGTGAGTCATCGGGTCGATGTACTGGCTCTCGTGGGCCTGTCGGTCCGGCGGCAGCGGCGAGAGCGCCGGGTGCTCGGCGAAGAGCACGCGCGCGTTCTCGAGGTGTTCGCTCCCCGCGCCGGGCGCGTACCAGCACGGCACCGTGTCGAACGCCGCGATGCCGACGAGGTTGCCCTGGTCGTACAGCGCGCCGAAGACGTCCGAGGCCGCGTGGACCGAGTGGTCGACGGCGTGGGGTTCGTCCGAGCCGGCCGAGATGTACGCGCTCTGTCGCGTGTCGAACAGGATGGTGACCGTCGCGGCCTTCTCCTGGCGGAAGTCGATCGTCGCGAGCTCGCCCGTGCTCGCGACCTGCTTCCAGTTGATCCGGTTCATCGGGTCGCCGGGGCGGTAGTCCCGCACCGAGTAGAACTCGAGACCGGAGCCGCCCTGTCTGGTGTCCACGTCGCCGGCGTACTGCGTGGTCTGTGCGCGCACCGGGACGTCGTTGGTGACCCGCAGCGGCGGGACGACGCGCATCCCCGCCTCGGGCGTCACCAGCGACGTCCGCTCGACGCCCCCGCTGAAGTCCTGCGCGACGACCAGCAGCGGCCAGTCGTAGGTGCCGCGTTCGACGCGGACCGTGTACTCGATCCGGGCCTGCGCGCCCGACTGCAGCGCCGTGTGCAGGCGCGGACAGCCGTCGGTCACCACGAACGCGTCGGGGACGGTGTCGATCATCCGGAGGTCCGGCAGCATCGACCCGCTCTCGTTGCGGACCGTCAGCGTCACCTCGACGACGTCGCCCGGTTCGGGGTCCTCGACGTCGAACTCCCGCTCGACGACCAGTCCCTCCGTCCGCGGCACCGAGGAGACGCGCGCGTAGATGGTGTACGCGACGCCGACGGTGCCGGCGAGCATGAGCCCCGGTGAAAACGTGAGCACGCCGGCGCCGACCGCCACCAGCGCGAACGCCGTCACGCCGAGCCAGCGGTTCGTGTGCTGCAGGGCGACGTCCTCGAAGGGCTCGCTCGTGTCGAACGTCGGGATCGAGGAGTCGCTGACGTTCCAGTTCGACTCGACGGCGTCGTCCTCGTCGTCCTCACCGGCCGAGCGACCGAGCAGCCGGTCCACGAACGACCGGTCGTCGGCGGTCTCGACGTCGACCTCGTGGCTCACGTCCACGTCGCCGACGCGGATGAGCTCCTCGACGGTCTCGCGGAAGCGGTTCTCGAAGGCGGCCACGTCGTCGGTGCCCGAGAGCAGCGACTGCGAGAGGCCGGCCTCCTCGGCCGCGGTCCGCTCGCTCTGGAAGAACTCCGCCGCGACCTCGTTCGTCGTCCACTCGCCCGACTGGAGGATGCGGCGAGCCTCCTCGACCGAGCAGTCCTCGCGGTTGCGGATCACCGCGACGGCGAGGTTCTCGAGGCGTTCCTCGAGCACTTCGCGGTTCTCGTTGACCCCCTGTCGCAGGTGGGTCATCTCGTAGAGCATCCGGTCGACGTCCTCGCCGGGTTTCGGGTTGCCGGCGGGCCGCTCCGGGTTCGGCGTCACCGTCTCCTCGGTCTCGCCCCTGAGGCGTCGCCGGACGACGCCGAGGCCCGTCACCGCGGCGAGGACGCCGACGACGTAGATGACGCCCGTGTTGAACGGGAGCCCGCTCGCGACGCCCGGCGCGGCGATGAGCGCGAGCGCGCCCGCGAACAGGATCGCCCCGACGGCGATCAGCAGTCGGTTGAGGAGGGTCTCAATATCCATCGTCGCCCTCCGAATCGCCGACGTTCGAGTCGTGGCGACCGCCGGCCGCCCCGTACTCCTCCTCGATGTTGCGGAAGACGTCGATGGCGAGCTGTTCGCGACTCTCGGCGTCGCGTTTGCCGTAGCGAACCTCCTCGAACAGGCGGGTGAGTTCGCGCACGTCGTCCTCGCCGAGGCCGACCTCGACGGCGGCGTCGGCGAACTCGCCGGGCGTCGCGCTGTCCGGGTTGGGGACGTCGAGCATGCTCGTCATCTCCCACCACGCGCGGTAGACCTCGTTGTCGACGTCCGCGTTGTGCTCCTCGAGTCGGTCGGCGGCGCGCCCGGCCGCGGCGGCGAGGTCCATCGCGTCCGCGCCCTCGCCCTCGTCCTCGTCGGGCGCTTCCATCGCGGTGATCTGCTGGTCGCCCGACGCGCGGAACAGCACGGCCGCGGTCGCCACCAGCACGACGCCGAAGACGCCGAGGATCAGCGCCGGTGGGACGTCGACCGACGCGACCGGCGACTGGGTGGCGTTGGTGAGCGCTCCCCGGCCGCCGTTACCGACGCCGGGTCCGCCGACGGTCGCACAGTCCGTCGCGAGGAAGTACGCCAGCAACGTCGGGGGCGCGATGGCGTACAGGCCGAGGAACGCCGCACCGAACGAGTATCGACGCCTGATCAGCGCGATGACCAGCGCGGCCGCGCCGAAGTAGACCAGCCCGCCGTACCAGCTCGACAGCGGCTCGATACAGGTCGTGTACGTGACGGACTTCTGGACGTTCCCCTGTCCGCTCCGGTTGACCGGATTTCCGCCGCCCGGGTCGTCCGGGCCACCGCCGCCCTGCTGGTTCGACGGTCCCTGTTGGTTCGGGTTCTCCAACGGCGCCCCGCCACCGGCACCCCCTGTGTTGACGGTCGCCGTGATAGTCGCCGCGCCCACCGCGATGGCCGCCATCGCGACGAGCCCTATCACGACGAACCGCAGGGCTTCCTGTGACACATAATCATCCATACTACGAGTTGTACGATCCACGGTATATGTCTTTTCCGCTTGTGTCGGAGTCCGAGGGGGCTAACGCGCTTGGTAGTCGGTACGCCGTCCCGACGCGTGCCACCGGGCCGCCGGTCGAGCGCGGCGGCGGAGTCGACCGCGGCGGTCGGCGGGACGGAGCTCTTATACACCGTCGTCCGCTATCCTCGCGCCGATGGAAGACGGTCTCGACGGGCGACGGGAGGGGGCGGACGGCGTCGGGTTGACGCGACGGGAGTGCCTCGCCGCGGTCGGTTCGGTGGGTCTCCTCGGGTCGGTGGCCGGCTGCACCGGTGAGACCGATATCGTCGACTCCTCGCAGGTGTTCGGCTACCAGTTCCCTTACAACGTCGAGACGACCCACGTCGGCCCGTGGTCGACCTCGGACCCGAGCGCCTTCTACTCGATGCTGTACGAGTCCCAGTCCTACACGACGCTCGCGCGCCCGCGAGAGCTCGGCGATATCGTCGAATCGGTCGAGACCGACGGGAAACGGGCGACGGTCACCTACGCCGACGGCTACACCTGGTGGTCGGGCGACGACGTCACGGCGCGGGACGTCTGGGTGCAAGACAGGATCCAGTCGCACGTCTCGGACCGCACCTGGCCGAAATGCGAGTTGCTTGACGACCTGACGGTCCGCTACGAGTTCGAGCGACCGCTCGACAGGCCGCTCGTGTACTCGACGGTCCTCGACGGGGCGGTGCGGACGAAGGCGTCGTTCTACGAGCCGTGGCTCGAGCGGTTCCGCGAGGCGACGACGGACGACCAGGTCGGCCGCGTCCTCGGAGACCTGCGCGGGGAGAGCCCGAGCCTCGAGACGATCGCCGACGAGGGACTGGGCTGCGGTCCCTACGAGCTGACCGAGGCCTCGATCAACCGACTCATGCTGGAGAAGTACGAGGACCACCCGCGCGCGGACGAGATAACGATCCCCAGACTCTGGTTCCCCGCGGTCCAGGGGACCTCCATCGAGAACCTCGTCGGGAAGGGGTGGCTCGACGGCGGGTCGGGGCTGCTCCGCGAGGAGCGCGGGACCCCGCCCGACAACTTGGAGCAGATCGCCCGCTACCGGACCACCTCGGGCACGAAGCTCGTACTCGACTGGCGGAACGACCACCTCGCGCGACGGGGCGTCCGCCGGGCGCTGGTCGCGGCGATCCCCATCGACAACGTCGTCGACGTCGCCAGCTGGGGCGAACCGACCGCGCTCCAGACGGGCCTCGCCGCGCCGGCCGAGCGCCGGTGGCTCTCCGAGTCGCTCCGCTCGAACCTCCACGAGTACCCGATCGGCGCCGACGTCGAGCGGGCCGCGGCGCACATGCGCGCGGCCGGGTACGAGCGCGACGGGGAGGGGTACTGGCGCGGTCCCGGCGGCGAGCGCGCCACGCTCACCCTCGGGACGCCCGTCTGGAGCGGCTACGTCTCCGCGGAAAGCGTCGTCACGTCGAGCCTCGAGCGGTTCGGGTTCGACGTCTCGACGGACCGGGTCCCCAACACGCAGATCACCTACCGGGTGTCCAATCACACGTACGACGTCATGCTCTGGTCGTTCGACGGGCGGCCCTACAGCGTCTACGACGTGACCGGTGACGGGGCGACCTCCATCGGGTACGGCGTCACCGACCCGGACGCCGAGCGGTCCAGCCAGGGCAAGCCCGTCACGGTGAGCGTCCCGACGACGCCCGGCGACATCGGCGCCCCCGAGAGCGAGCGACGGACGGTCAATCTGGTCGAGCTCTGGCGGCGGATACGGCGACCGACCGACCGCGCGACGACCGTCGACGCCGTCGAGACGTTCGCGACCTGGTGGAACGACGCGCTCCCGGACGTCTACCTCGGGACGGCCGTCGACGGCCTCTGGGGGAACACGCGCGACTTCTCCTGGCCCGCCTACGACGACGATTCGAGATACGGGACGGCCGGTCCCGCCGGGCGTCCGGTGTTTCACCTGCTGAAACAGGGTGTTATCGCTCCCGCCGACGGCGAGTAGCGGGCCGACGGGGCGGGAGTGCAATCGTTCGGTGACGAGTTCGCGGGTCGGCGTCGGAGCGGTCCCGGAGATCGGACGGGTGCAACGTCGGACTGCCGCGTTCAAGGCGCGAAAACGAGATACCGCGAAGAGCCGCGAACCGACGGAATGTGGGGGTCTCCAGGCGAGTGAGACGGGAGAACCGCTTACTGCGGCGGCTCGAACTCTTTGTCGTAGCTGGCCTGTGCGATGCCGCCGAGCACGAGG
>JBDGSU010000125.1:0-6565 GCA_042217395.1 Halosimplex sp. | reverse complement strand
AGGATCTCGTCCTCGCTCGCTTCGAGCCCGTAGGCGACGTTCTCCTCGACGGTCCCGTGGAAGAGGTACGGCTCCTGGCTGACGTAGCCGATGTGGCCGCGCAGGCTCGACAGCGACACGTCGCGGATATCGTGGCCGTCGATCCGGATGGTGCCCTCGTGGGGATCGTAGAGGCGCATCAACAGCTTCAGGAGCGTGGTCTTGCCCGCGCCCGTCGGGCCGACCAACCCCACGAAGTCGCCGGGTTCGGCGGTGAAGCTCACGTCCTCGACGGAGTTCTCCTCGGCCTCGGGGTAGCGAAAGCGGACGTTCTCGTACTCGACGAGGCCGGAGACGCCGTCCAGATCGATCGCGTCGTCGTCCTCGCGGATGGTCCCGGGGTCGTTCATCAGCCCGACGACGCGCTCGGCGGCGGCGAAGGCGTAGCGGTAGTTGTTGACGACGTTGCCGAACTGGCGCATCGGCCAGAGGAACCGGCGGGACCACAGCAGCATCGTGGTGAGCGTCCCGAGCCGGAGCGCGCCCGAGAACGGGCCGGGCGCGCCGAACAGCAGCCAGTAGCCGCCGACGAGGAAGGTGACGACGTAGCCGAAGCCGGTGATGACCCGCAGCGAGGGGAAGAACTTGATCCGCGTCGAGATGGCGTCCCAGTTGGCGTCGAGGTAGTCCTCCGACGCGGACTCGACGCGGTCGCGCTCGAAGTCCTCGCGGCCGTAGGACTTGACGACCTCGATCCCGCCGATGTTGTTCTCCAGCCGGGAGTTGAGCGCGCCGACCGAGCCCCGCACGCGGCCGTACTTCGGACCGATCCGCTGGACGAAGACGTAGCTCGCGACGGCGAGGACGGGGATCGAGAGGAGGGCGACGACGGCCAGCTGGGCGTTGAGCCAGACCATCAGCGCGCCGGTGCCGAGGACGAGCACGCTGATCCGGATCCCCGAGTTCAGGTCGTTCGTGAGGAAGCTCTCGAGCTGGTTGACGTCGTTGTTGAGGATGGACATGATCTCCCCGGTCTGTTTCGAGTCGAAGAAGCTCATGTCCAGGCGCTGGACCACGTCGTAGGTGTCGACGCGCACCTCGTGCTGGAGGTGCTGGGCGAAGCGGTTCCACGCCCAGGAGTTCACCCAGTTGAGCGACGCCGTCAGCACGTAGATGCCGGCCACCAGACCGACGGCGAACCAGAACTGTCCCTCCGTCCCGTTCGGGATCACCGACTGCGGGACCAGCGGGAGGGCGAACCGCTGGTCCCCCGCGAACAGCGAGTCGATGGCGACTCCGAGGACGAGCGCCGGGATCAGCTCCAGGAATCGAGCGACGACGCTCGCGACCGCACCGAGCGCGAACTCGGCCGTGTACCCGCGCCCGTACTCCGTGAAGATCTGCCACATCGGCCGCTCGGCCGACTCCCGGAGGTCCTCGAACGCGTCCGCGTTGTCGTTCCCGCCGGAGAATCCCCATGACATGGGAACGCGTAACGAGCCCCTCCGTAAATAACTAACTCTCGTGTTAGTCGCCATCTGCGACTCCTTCGAATCGACGTCTTCCGAGCGTTGGCTACTGTAGTTCCTCGGCGAGAGCAGCGACCGCTTCGTCGACGAGAGCGCTTTCCAGACGGCCTTGCCAGAAATCGATGTCCTCGTGGTCGATCGATTGAACACCCCACGGGACGATCCGACTTTCGTCTGGCGTCCCACCACGAAGCCAACTCTCCTCGGGAGTTTCGATGAGTCCGTCCATCCAGAATTTTGTCGTCAGCGTCACCACGATGTACTGCTCGCCGTGGAACGGACGCCCTTCGTGGTTCTAGAGGACGAGCCAGGGCCGAGCATCTTCGTCGCCTTTGAACGGGTCATCACCGTAGACGACATCTCCCCGCTCGAAAATCGGGGATGCTTCTTCCTCGGTCACTGTTCGTTCTCCACGCTCGGATGTGTCTCGCCGGAGGAGTGTTCACGCCACGACTCCTTGTCCTCCGCACCGAACTGCTCGTTGAACAGGGTAGTCGCCCGCTCGTAGCCGCTATACCCGTCGAGTCGATCGGTGTCGTCGGTCACAGCCCAGTACGTCGCCTTGTGTTCGACGAGACTGCGGTCCTTCAACCGTGAGAGTGCAGTGCTGACTGCGCCTTCGTCTATACCGATTTGAGAGGCGATCTCACGCGCCTTGAACGCACGGTCCTCGTTGGCTGCGAGAAATCCGAGGACCTGGTCTGGGACGGAGAGCTCCTCAAGTTCGTCCTCGCTCGTGTTCTCGAACGTTTCTCGATCGATAGACATCGGTAGGCGAACGTACGTTTCCCCCCGTAAAGAGTGTTAGGACTGAAAGCTACGAAAACGCTGAAAATAGCGATACCAAGTGGATCAAGAGTAGTGGCCACGTCCGACCACAGAGAGATTCGAGACTCGTCTGCACCGAGAAAACCGGCCTCAAATTCTGCCTCCGCCGCATGGATGAGAGGACGTGAGGGGTGGAATCTGGTTCACCTCAAGTCGCTCAGTCCGCAAATCGTACCGAACGGCTGTTTCAGCAGCAGAAGTATCAAATCCATATGGTTTCGACAGAACCGGGGTATCGCAAGACCGTCCGGGATCGAACCCACGAGTGCGTGCGGTCGACCCGGTCCGCGCGTACGAGAATCCGCATCAGTCCAGGTCGCCGGGCTGGGCCGAGTACCCGCCGGCCCGCTCGAGGAACTCCTGGGGAAGCGCGTCGATCTCGCCCACCTGCACCCGCCAGAGGGTCGCGTAGAGGCCGTCCTCGGCCAGCAGGTCGTCGTGGGTGCCCCGCTCGACGAGTTCGCCGTCGTCCATGACGAGGATCTGGTCGGCGTGGCGCACCGTCGAGAGGCGGTGGGCGATGGCGAAGGCGGTGCGCTCGGCGATGAGGTCGTCGAGGCTGTTCTGGATCACGGCCTCGGTCTCGTTGTCGACGTGGCTGGTCGCCTCGTCGAGGACGAGGATGTCGGGGTCTTTCAGCACCGCGCGGGCGATGGAGACCCGCTGGCGCTGGCCGCCCGAGAGCTTGACGCCGCGTTCGCCCACCATCGTGTCGTAGCCGTCTTTCAGGTCCGCGACGAACTCGTGGGCGCCGGCGACTCTCGCGGCCGCCTCGACGTCCTCGTCGTCGGCGTCGGGGATGCCGTAGGCGATGTTCTCGCGGACGGTGCCGTAGAACAGATAGGGCTCCTGGCTGACGTAGCCGACCGACTGGCGGAGGCTGCGCAGCGTCACGTCGCGCACGTCCGTCCCGTCGATTCGCACCGCTCCCTCGTCGACGTCGTACAGGCGGAGGAGCAGTTTCATCAGCGTCGTCTTGCCGGCGCCGGTCGGACCGACGAGGCCGACCATCTCGCCGGGCTCGACGTCGAAGGAGACGCCGTCGAGGACCCGCTCCTCGCCGTCCTCGGTGTCGTAGGCGAAGCTCACGTCGTCGTACTCGACGCGGCCCTCGACCTCGTCGAGCTCGACCGCGTCGGGTCGGTCGGTGACGCCCGCGGGCGTGTCGAGCAGGCCGACGATGCGCTCGCCGGCGGCCTCGGCGTACTGGTAGTCGTTGATGATCTGGCCGAACTGGCGCATCGGGTAGACGAACCGCCGGGAGTACGAGAGGAAGATGACGAGGGTCCCCGCGGTGAGCGGGCCGCTGAAGAAGGGTAGCGGGTCGGCGACCAGCCCGCGGTTGACCATCACCCAGTAGCCGCCGACGAGGAACGTGGCGGTGTAGCCGGCGGCTGTCAGCAGCCGCAGCGTCGGCCAGAAGGCGATCCGCGTCGTGATGGCGTCCCACTGGGCGTCGAGGTACTCGCGCGACGATTCCTCGACGCGGTCGGTCTCGAAGCGCTCGGTCGTGTAGGACTTCACCACTTCGATGCCGCCGAGGTTGTTCTCCAGTTGCGAGTTGAGCTTTCCGACCGAGGAGCGGACTTCCTGGTACTTCGGGTGGATGCGCTCGACGAAGACGTAGCTGGCGTAGCCCAGCGCCGGGATGACGATGGTGGGAACGATCCCCAGCCGCCAGTTGATAAGCAGCATCGCCGCGCCCATCCCGCCGACGCGGAAGACGATGCCGATGCCCTGGTTGAGGCTGTTGGTGAGAAACCCCTCGAGCTGGTTGACGTCGTTGTTGAGGATGGACATGACCTCGCCGGTCTGCTTGTCGTCGAAGAAGGACAGCTCCCGCCGTTGCATGGCGTCGTAGGCGTCGACGCGCATCTCGTGCTGGAAGTGCTGAGCGAAGCCGTTCCACGCCCAGGAGTTGAGCCAGCCCAGCGCCGCGCCGAGGACGTGCGAGCCCGCGAGCAGGCCGATGAGCAGGACGAACTGCTCGACGGGCGCCGTCGGGAGCCACCCGTCGGGGACGAACGGTAGCCGGAACGGGCGATCGGCGGTGAGAAACGAGTCGATGGCGACTCCGAGCAGGAACGCCGGGACCAGTTCCATCAGCGTCGAGAAGACGCTCGCCAGGCCGCCGACGGCGAAGCGGGCCCGCTGGCCGCGGCCGTACTCGCCGAACAACCGAACCATCGCGTTCGACTCCTCGGCGCGTAACTCCTCGAACTCCTCGTCGTCGGGTCCGCCCGGTGGCATACCCCACCGTATCGGCCTCGGGATGATAAGACTGACTCTCCTGTTAGTGAGTCGAACGGGACGTTCCAGCGGCGCGGAAGATTTTTAGCGCGCCCAGTCAACACGTGGATATGGCCTCGGAGGTGGACGGTCGGGGGGACTCCCGCAGCGACTCTCACGACGAGATCATGGGCGCGACGTATCACGCCCTGTGCAAGCACGGCTACGCCCACCTCACCATGCAGAACATCGCCGACGAGTTCGACAAGAGCCGCTCGCTGTTGCACTACCACTACGACACCAAAGAGGAGCTGATGCTCGCGTTCGTCGACAACATCGTCGGCTGGATCGGCGCCCGCCTCGCCGAGTCGGACACGGAGGAACCCCTGGAGCGCCTGGAGGAGTACGTCGACCGGTTCGTCATCGACCCCGGCGAGGAGGACCGCGAGACGTTCGCGCTCGCCCTGCTCGAACTGCGCGTCCAGGCCGTCCACAACGAGCAGTTCCGCGAGAAACTGGCGACCCACTACCGGACGAACATCGACACCGTCGCCGGGATCATCGCCGACGGCGTCGAGGCCGGCGTCTTCCGCGAGGTCGACCCCGAGGAGGTCGGCGAGACCATCTACACCGCCCTGGTCGGCGCCCGGATGTACCAGGTGACCCTCGGCGCCGAGCACGCCAGCCGCCGGATGCGCGACCGCCTCGCCGAGTTCGTCGTCGACGACCTCATCGCCGACGGCCGCTCGGTCGCCGACTACGACGGCGACGGTGCCGACCGGGGAACCTAACCCCCCGGCCCGCGAACGGGCGGCCATGCGACGCGACCACCTCGACTTCGAGGGCTTTTTCGACGTCCGCCAGACGACCGACGACGCGCAGGCCGCTCAGATGACCCTCTCGCCGGGCCAGTCGACCGGCGGCCCCGACAATCTCCACGCCGACAGCGACCAGTGGCTCTACGTCGTCTCGGGCTCCGGCCGGGCGACCGTCGACGGCGAGGACGTCTCCGTAACGGCCGGCGACCTCCTCGTGATCGAGGCCGGCGAGACCCACGAGATCGAGAACGACGCCGAGGAACCCCTGGAGACGCTCAACCTCTACGTGCCGCCGATCTACTAGAGAGACGGCGAGTCCGTCGGAGCCGATACGCACCGACCCGGCGCTCCGTCACGGGACCGCCCCGCCGACGCCGTCGGCGTTCCGGTCGACGGGCCCGTCGGACCGATCCCGTCTCGCACCGGTGGGGGCGCGGTCGATTCGTGCGGGTCGCGCTCCCCGTGTCCCGCGACGACCGCCCGACTGCGGCGGTCGACCCGGGACACGCGTCTCGGAATCCGTCTCAGGTGAACCGACCGGTCTCGGCCCCGCAGTCGGTACAGCGCGTGAGCAGCGCCGAGCGGTCGTCGGCCATCTCGACGGTGTTCTCGGTGCGTCCGCCGCAGTCGGGGCACTCCCGGAGCATCTCGGTCTGTCGAGCGTCCTTCGGCGCGCCCATCGCGAGCGCGACGACCCGCTCCTCGCCCGCGTTACGGCCGAGCTGCCACTCGCCGGGCGCGAACCGGACCGCCTCGCCCGCGGACACGGCGACGTCGCCGTCCTCGGTCTCGAAGGTCGCGACTCCCTCGATCACGTAGAACACTTCCTCCTGTCCGGGGTGGCGGTGGTAGCCGAAGCCGAAGCTGTCGCCGGGGTCGAGTTCGTAGTAGTTGAGCGCCAGTTCCTCGGTGCCGAGGGCGTTCGAGAGCGCGCGCTTGTCGGCGGCCGGTCCCATCCGGCGCTCGACCTCCGCGCGGGAGACGCGTTCCATACGTGACGCTACCGGCGGGAGTCAGTAAAGTCTCGCGGGGACGGAGCGGCGGGTGGACCGAGCGGGACCCGGCGAGGGCGTGCGAGAGCGGACAGTGAGCGCGGTAGCGAGACGGAGCCGATGGGCGAGCGACGACGGTCCGGGGACGGCGGTCCGGGGACGGCGGTCCGGGGACGGCGGTCCGGGGACG
>JBDGSU010000056.1:0-6814 GCA_042217395.1 Halosimplex sp. | reverse complement strand
TCGGTAACGTATCTCCGATGTGGTAGAAGCCGATTAGCCATTTCTCCGCGATTCGTCGTGCAAGAAACGCTCATCCAAGCGTGACGGAACCTACTTGCGTGGAATCAGGGAGCATCTCGCGAGCGTCGCCGACGAAACAGCGACAGTACTCGGCCGGGGCGCGGCGGTCAGTTCAGACGGGCTCGAAGCGTATCGAACGCCGGTTTTCGAATATCGACGGTTCTCACGCTCTGTATCGGCCGAGTGCTATCATAGATCCCGCAACGGATATCCCCGCAGCGGTCCTATCGGATGGTTGATCACAATGGCACCGCGCAACGACCCCTTCGGCGAGATGGACCGACTCTTCGAACAGATGCGACGGAACGTGATGGAGGCCTGGAACGGGCCGACGGGCGCCCGAGGCGGGTGGAGTTACCGACCGGCGTTCGACTCGTACGCTCCGACGGCGGGGCGCGAAGCGGTGGCCGACGACTCGGAGATGGCGACCTACGAGGGCACCACGGACGTGAACCTCCAGGTCGAGCGCACCGACGGCGAACTGGTCGTCCTCGCGGACCTGCCGGGCTTCGAGCGCTCCGAGATCGACGCCAGCTTCGACGACGGACTCCTCACCATCGAGGCCGTCCACGAGGTCGACGAGGAAGACCGCTTCCGCACTCGCCGCGTCTTCGAACGGGCCCGCCTCGGCGACGACGTGATCGCCCAGGAGGCTTCGGCCACCTACAGCAACGGCGTGCTCGAACTCCGCTTCCCGTTCGCGGAAGCCCACGACGACGTCACCTCGATCGACATCGAGTGACCGAAGCACCGACCGAACCGCCACGCCGGCGGTCCTCGACCTTCCGTCTCTGACAACTCTCTTCGTGTTTCTCGCCGTTCAACGGCCGAACGCCGGTCGAAGGTTCGATAACATATATCATACGCGGGTTCCTAAACGCGGGCATGACCTCTCCGGAGCCCACGGGCCAGTGGTGGGCCGCGGAACAGTCCTACACCGACGAGGTCGTGGGCACGGACACGCTTCCCTCGATGTTCGAGGCGGCGGCCGACCGGTACGGCGGGAAACCCGCCCAGCGGTACAAGGGCGGGGTGTCCGACCGCTCGCTCGCGCCCGACGTGATCCCCGCGGCGCCGTCGGGTGAGTACACCGAGATCTCCTACGACGAGATGCGCGGGGTCGTCCGCCGACTCGCCGCGGGCGTTCGCGATCTGGGTCTCGAAGCGGGCGACCGCGTGGCGATCTTCGCCGAGACCCGCATGGAGTGGGCGCTCGCCGACTTCGCCGTCCTCGCCGCGGGCGGCGTCGTCACGACCGTCTACACGGACTCTTCCTCCGAGCAGGTCCGGTACCTCCTCGACGACCCGGGCGCGACGGGCGTGATCGCCGGGGACGAATCCCTGCTCGAACGCGTCCACGAGGTCGAGGCGGAGCTCGACCTCTCCTTCTCGGTCGTGATGGACGAGCTCGGCGCGGATTCGTCGGCCAGCGACCGCGAGGACGTGCTCACGCTCGGCGACCTCTACGTGCGCGGTGACGCCGCGTTCGACCGCGATACCTACGAGGGCTGGATCGGCGAGCGCGACCCCGAGGACCTGGCCAGCATCATCTACACGTCTGGGACCACGGGCCAGCCCAAGGGCGTCCGCCTCACGCACCGCAACTTCCGGGCGAACGTCAATCAGTGTCGCAAGCGGATGGGTCCGCGACCCGACAAGGGGGAGACGCCGGTGCTCGACGAGTCCTTGCGGTCGATCTCCTTCCTGCCGCTCGCGCACGTCTTCGAG
This sequence comes from Halosimplex sp., assembly GCA_042217395.1. Classification (GTDB taxonomy): domain Archaea; phylum Halobacteriota; class Halobacteria; order Halobacteriales; family Haloarculaceae; genus Halosimplex. The sequence continues at coordinate 5,026 of JBDGSU010000056.1, read as the reverse complement.
CGGCTCTCGGGCCATTTCCTGATGTTCGCCTCGGGCGCGACCGTCGGCTACGCCGAGAGCCCGGACACGCTCCCCGAGGACCTCCAGCTGCTGCGTCCGACGACGGGGGCGAGCGTCCCCCGCGTGTACGAGCGCATCTTCGACAGCATGCGCGAGCAGGCGAGCGACTCGGGCGCCAGAGAGCGGATCTTCGAGTGGGCCGTCGGCGTCGCTCGCGACTACGCCCGCGCGGACGACCCGGGCGTCGGACTGCGGGCGAAACACGCGCTCGCCGACCGGCTCGTCTACTCGACGGTCAAAGAGCGCCTGGGCGGGAACGTCGACTTCCTCGTCAGCGGCGGCGGGAGCCTCAGCGAAGAGCTCGCCCAGCTGTTTCTCGGGATGGGCGTCCCGATCGTCGAGGGCTACGGGCTGACCGAGACCGCTCCCGTCATCTCGGTCAACCCGCCCGAGGAGATCAGGACCGGAACGATGGGGCCGCCGGTCGTCGACGTCGACGCACGCGTCGACGAGTCTGCGGTCGGGCCCGAGCAGTTCCCCGAGGCGGAGGGACCGGTCGGCGAACTCGAGGTGGCCGGACCCAACGTCACCGACGGATACTGGGACGCGCCGGGCGAGACGCGCGCGGCGTTCACTGAAGACGGCTACTTCCGGACCGGCGATATCGTCGAGATCACGCCCGAGGGGTATCTCCGCTACAGGGACCGACTGAAACAGCTCGTCGTGCTCTCGACGGGGAAGAACGTCGCCCCCGGACCGATCGAGGACCGCTTCGCGACGAGCGACCGCGTCGACCAGGTGATGGTCGTCGGCGACGACCGCAAGTTCGTCGGCGCGCTGATCGTGCCGAACTTCGACGCCGTCTCCCGGTGGGCCGACCGCGAGGGGATCGACCTGCCCGCCGACGACGAGGCGGTCTGTCGCGACGAGCGCGTCCGCGAGTGGGTCGGCGCCGCCGTCGAGGAGGTGAACGCCGACCTCGAACGCGTCGAGCGGATCAAGGCCTTCGAGCTCGTCTCCCGCGAGTGGACCGCAAAGAACGACCTCCTCACCCCGTCGATGAAGAAGAAACGACGGAACATTCGCACCGTTCACGACGACGCCATCGAGCGGATCTACGAGACGCGGACGGCCGCGGAGGCCGACTGACTGCGAGGGCGGGCGACGTCCTCCGGCGGGTCGCCGGGTGTACCCGGCGACGCCGAACCGATACGTAACCGCTTTGCCGGATGCCCGCACAGGTGCCGGTATGACACCGAGCGGCGGGCGATACGACGCGATCGTCCTGGGAGTCGGCGGCGTCGGGAGCGCGGCGACCTACCACCTCGCCCGCCGCGGCGTCGACGTGCTCGGGATCGAGCGGTTCGACGTCCCGCACGGCCGGGGTTCCTCTCACGGGAGGACCCGCCTCCTCCAGCGCCTGCTCGACGCCGACCCGGCCACGATGGCCCTGGCCGACCGCGCGCACGAGGGGTGGCGCGCCCTCGAAGCCGAGACGGGCGCCGACCTCCTCGCCGAAACCGGGTCGCTCGCCGTCGCGGTCGGCGGCGACGAACCCGTCACAAGCGCCCGTCGCGCCTGCGACCGTCACGACCTCGCCTACGACGACCTCACCGGGGCCGACCTCGCCGAGCGGTTCCCCGGATACGACTTCCCGGCGGAGGCCGAGGCGCTCTACCAGCCCGACGGGGCGGTCGTCTCGTCCGAACGCGGAGTCGTCGCACACGTCCGCGCGGCGCTCGAAGCGGGGGCGACGGTCCGGGCGCGCGAGCGCGTCGTCGACTGGTCGACCGCGGCCGAGGGCGTGCGCGTCGACACCGACCGCGACACCTACCGCGCCGACCGCCTCGTCGTGACCGCCGGCGCGTGGGCGGGCCGGACGGTCGACGCGCTCTCGGACGTGCTCGAACCCTGCCGGCACGCGACCGCGTGGTTCGCTCCGAGTCCCGGACGTATCGCGGGCGATCGGTCGGGCGAGACGCCCGAAACAGCGGCCGACGGCGGCGAGACCGACGATGGCGCCGCCGGCGAGGCGCCAGCCGACGGGGTCGACGAACCGCCCACCGACGACGGTCGCCTGCCCGCCGACGACGGTCGCCTCCCGCCGTTCGTGGCGACAGTCGACGGCGAACACTACTACGGGGTCCCCGGGCGCTCGCTCCCCGGCATGAAGTTCGGCCGCGGCGACTTCCGGCCGACCGAGCCCGACGCCCTCTCGGAGCCGACGCAGGCCGACGAGCGGCCGCTCCGGGAGTTCGCCCGCGAGTTCGTCCCCGGCGCGGCCGGGTCGACGCTGCGGCTCGACACCGGCCTCGTCACGAACTCCCCCGACGGCCGGTTCGTCCTCGACACGCTCTCCGATGAGCGCGTGGCGGTCGCCGCCGGGCTCTCCGGCCGGGGATACAAGTTCGCTCCCGCCCTCGGGGAGGTACTGGCCGACCTCGCACTCGACGGGGAGACCGACGCGGACGTGTCCGCGTACGCGCTCGACCGGTTCGACTGATACTGATTCTCGCAAGACCGCCCGTCTCGATCACTCTCCTTCGGCCGACGGCGAGGATCCGTCGTCGGACGGCGCGCTCCCGTCTCCGTCCGCGGCGTCTCCGTCCCCGGCGCCGAACAGCGGGTCCCCGTCGGAGTCCCCCGTTTCGCTCGCTCCGCCCACGGGTTCCGTTTCGGACGTCCGAGCGGCGTCTTCGGCGGATGCGCCCGTTCCGTTCCCGCGTTCGGCTCCGGGATCGGAGAGCGGGTCGCCCGCCGCGGCCGTCGGACGGAACTCGTAGCGCGTCTCCCCGTCGAGCACGGCGAACGTCGCCGAGTCGCGGTCCTCGATCACCCGGCGGTCGGAGTCGATTGCGACGTCGACGAGGTCCTCAAGCGAATCGACGGTGACGATCCGCTCGTCGCCGGCAGACGGGAGTCGTCCGGTCGAGATCCACTCCGCGAAGTCGTCGCGGTCCCGTTCGAGCGCCATCGCGGTCCGCGTCGCCTCGTCGAACTCGAGCCGTCCGGTGCGGTCGAGGTAGGCGACGAGGCCCAGCCCTCCGAGCCCGACCAGCAACGCGGCCAGCGACCCGTAGCGCCGCACCGGGTCGGGTTCGACGGGAACCGAGACGGACCGCGTCACCGACTCACGCCGCCGGCCGGGGCCCTCGGTGGAGACCACGTAGGAATCAGACCGGGGTCGTACCACCAGGGTCGTCGACCGCTCCCGGTCGAACTGTTCGCCGGCGACGGTCGTCGAGACTGTCGTGTTGGCGACGAGGCGGACCTGAACCACGCCCCGAGCCGAGCCGAGTTCGCGTCTGACGTCCTCGGCCAGTTCGGACTGTTCGGTGACGTTGAACGCGAAGGGGACGGCGAGTTCGCTCCCCGGCTGGAGGTCGGACGCTCGGTTCGAACCCACCCGTTCCGAGACGTCCCAGAGGACGCTGGAACCGCTCTGGGTCTGTTCGACGGCGCGGACGACGAGTCGCAGGTCCGTCTGTACCGTCGCGGGCTCGGCGTCGCCGCTGTGGCGGAAGACGTACGTGCCGTTGAGCGTCGGCGCGACCGACGAGAAGTAGACGGACCGGTTGCGGAGGACGTCGCCCTCGTCGAACGCCCGGGTTCCGTTCCGGACGACCGCCGCGTGGTGGAACTCCCCGTCGGTCGTCCACGTGGCGACCGTTCGCTGCTCGGTGGCGGTGTCCGGACCGGTGAACGACCGGTAGGCGACGACACCACCGACGGCGGCGAGGAGGAGGCAGACGGCGACGACCAGGGCGCCGTTCGACGCGACGAACAGTCGGGCGCGCTCGGTCGTCGAAGACTCGTCGACGGGCGTCATTGCTCACTCACTCGTCCCTGTCCCCTAAAATGGTCCGGGGTCGTATCGGTTTCGGCGGCTGGACGACCAGCCGCGAGTGTGGTCCGAGACGAAGTCGACAGCGCACTTCGAAGCAAGTTCCACACGTCGCGTTCGTCAGGCGGTGCCTTCGACGGTCTCCGAGGCGGAGTTCCCGTCGGCGTCGTACGCGGTGACGGTGAGCGCGTAGGTCGTCCCGCTCTGGACGGACTCTCCCGACTCCGGCGAGATAGATTCGGTATCGCTGCCCTGTGTCCGGTACCTGCCGCCCGGCGGATTCGTGACGTCTTTCGACCCGACCACATTGCCGCCCGACCCGCCCTCCCTCACTCTGTACTCGATGCGGTCGAGGTCGTCGTCACCGTCGTCGTCCTCGATGTCGACGTCGACCTCGAAGGTACTCCTTTCCCAATCGGCGGTGAAATCGTTGTTCTTGCTCGGCTTCTTGATACGAACGGCCCCCTTGACGTTCCCGGCCTGTGACTCGACGGACCCGCTCGTCTCGATGTCGAGGCTCGCCGAGCTCACGCTGATTCCGTACGTGATCGTCCCCGTCGCGGACGCCGAGATGTCGATCGGTTGGCTGTTCCCCGGTGCGAGCGTCGTCGTCACCGAACAGCCGGACCCGCCGTCGTTGTCGTACAGCGTCCCGTCCGAACACGTATCGAGCGTTGTCGTGATCGTGAAGGACTCGTTGGAGTTGTTCGTGTATTCGACCATCGCCGACCGATGGTTCTTCTTCACGGGACCCCGGTTCGAGATCCCCAGTAGCGCACTCGAGTCGCGGCTGACGGCTACCGAGACGTCCCGGCCGGCAGCCACGCTTTCGAACCCGTAGGACCGGGTGACCATCACGACGGCACCGCTCCCGAGACACGCGAGTGCAGCACGCCGCGTCAGTTTGTCACCCATGGTTCACCACTCCCCGATTCGTCGACCACCACCCCGCGCGAACCCACTCGGTTCGACGGAGTTGCGGCCGATACCTTCCGATCGTTATCCCCAAATTCGGTAACTATACGTTAAATACGTTTTGTTACCGGATTGATTCGAACCCACCGACGTTTCGACCGATATAGAGTATATCGACCGTTATCTCGTCGTGAACAAACCTGACAAACACGAACGCTCATCCGTAGCACATTGTTGATTTCACAGCGTCGCTCGAACAGCGTGTTT
>JBDGSU010000001.1:0-6838 GCA_042217395.1 Halosimplex sp. | reverse complement strand
GGTACAAACACTGGATCGAGGGCCTGGAGTGGGACTGGTGTATCTCCCGCCAGCGCGACTCGGGCATCCCGATCCCCGTCTGGTACTGCGAGGACTGCGGCGAGACGGTCATGGCCGAAAAGGAGGATCTGCCCGTCGACCCGCTGGCCGACGACCCGCCGGTCGATAGCTGCCCCGAGTGCGGCGGGAGCGAGTTGCGCCCGGAGGAGGACGTCTTCGACACCTGGGCCACCTCGTCGCTCACTCCGCTGGTCAACGCCGGCTGGGACTGGGACGCCGACGCGGAGGAGTTCGCCATGGAGCGCCCGGAGCTCTACCAGTTCGACCTGCGTCCGCAGGGTCACGACATCATCTCCTTCTGGCTGTTCCACACCGTCGTCAAGTGCTACGAGCACACCGGCGAGGTCCCCTTCGAGAGCGTCATGATAAACGGGATGGTCCTGGACGAGAACCGAGAGGCCATGTCCAAGTCGAAGGGCAACGTGATCCCTCCCGAGGAGGTCACGGCGAACTTCCCGGTCGACGCCGCCCGCTACTGGGCCGCCGGCACCTCCATCGGCGACGACTTCCCCTACAAGGAGGGCGACCTGGAGGCCGGCGAGCGTCTGCTCCAGAAGCTCTGGAACGCGTCCAGACTCATCGATCAGCTGACTCCTGAGTCGGACGCCGTCGACCAGCCCGACGAGGAGGACCTCGCGGCCGTCGACCGCTGGATGCTCGCGGAGCTCGACGACGCCGTCGCCACGCTCACCGAGCAGTTCGAGGCCTACGAGTTCTCGAAGGCCCGCAACGAGCTCCGCTCCTTTTTCTGGAACAGCTTCTGCGACGACTACCTCGAGATCGCGAAACAGCGGCTCGACGCCGCCGACGAGGGTGACGCGGACGCGCGCTCGACCGAGTACGCGCTCGTCACGGCCCACCGGACGTTCCTGAAACTGTTCGCGCCGTTCCTCCCGCACGTCACGGAGGAGCTGTGGCAGCGGCTCTACGCGGACGAGGCGGACGACGCGGGCGACTTCGACTCGATCCACACGACCGACTGGCCGCAGACCCGCGGCCACGAGGCGGATCTGGACGCGGGCGAGACGGCGATGGAGGTCATCGCCGCGCTGCGCCGCTACAAGACCGACGAGGGGCTGGCGCTCAACGCCGATCTGGCCCGCGTCCGGGTCTACGGCGGGATCGCCGGCTTCGAGGACGCCGTCGCCGAGGCGATGCACGTCGGGGACCTGGAGACGCTCGAGGAGGCCCCCGAGGTCACCACCGAGGTCACCGGCGTCGACCTCGACTACTCGCTGGTCGGCCCCGAGTACGGAAGTCAGGTCGGCGACATCGACGCAGCCATCGAGAGCGGCGACTTCGAAGAGGTCGACGGGAAGTTGCAGGTCGCCGGCGTCGAACTCGACGCGGAGATGTACGAGATCGAAGAAGCGCGGACGTATTCGGGCGACGGCGAGATGATCGAGACCGAGTCGGCCATCGTTATCGTGGGCTGAATCCGGTACCGTCGCTCTTTCCTGCGCCGTTCTACGCGAACTCGACCGGCAGATCCGTCTCCCGCAGGTAGTACCGCGGCGGGTCGAACTCGGTCGCGAGCGCTCGCACGCCCACGCCCGCGTCCGCGACCCGTGCGAGCAGGTCCGCGAACTCGGGGTCCACCTCGCGGAACGGCTCCCACCGCTCGACGTCGGGCCGCTGGACGACGAAGACCAGATGCGCCTCGACGCCGTCGGCCACGAGCGATTCGAGACTCTCCAGATGCCGCCGGCCACGTTCGGTCGGCCGGTCGGGGAACCTCGCGACCCCCTCCTCGACGTGCGTGGTCGACTTCACCTCGACGTACGCCGTCCGCTCGCCGTCGGCCGACTCCAGTCGGAAATCCGCGCGGCCGTGATCCGGGAGTTGCGGTTCCCTGACGACGGTCTCGGCCCAGTCGAACGCCGGCAGGGCGCCGCGATGGAGCACCGCTGCGAAGAGGTCGTTCGCCAGCGCCGCGCGCAGGCTGACCCAGACGTCGCCGACGCGGACGGCGACGGCGTCGTAGTCGGTGGCCCGCTCGGGGTCGTCGACGGGCTCGCAGATGACCTCGTACCCCGGGACGAGTATATCGCGCAGCTTCCCGGGGTCGCCGAGGTAGACCTCGCCCACGTCGTCGCCGAAGTCGACGCGGATCACGAACCGGTTGACGCGTTCGACGAACTCGCCCGTAACGGGGTCGCCGTCGCGCGCCAGGAGGGCGTCCGTCATCGCCGCTCCGTAGCAGCCGAACCGGCGTATGGGTTCCGTTCCGTCGCGCGGTCCGGGACCGCGACGCCGGACCGCACCCTACTCCGGGACGACCGGGTCGCCGCCGTCGACGAACGGGACCCCGGCCATCGCCGGCCAGTACTCGAAGAGGTTCGAGGCGGCATCGCGCCGGACCTCCTCCTGGTCCCCGCGGCTGAAGCGGGTGATCGCGGCCATTCGGATCCGCTCGCCGGTGTTGATCCCGGCGTTGTGGGTGAGCAGGCCGTGCCAGAGGACGACGGATCCGGCCTCGCCGCTGATCTCGTAGGGGTCGCACTGCTCGTGCAGGCGGCGGTCGTAGTCCCACTCGCCGGGCTCGTCGCCCATCGCGGGCAACTGTGAGTTGTCCGGCTTCCCGCCGAGCGATTCGAGTGCGTGGTCCGCGAAGTACTCTGCCGCGACGCGGTGCGAGCCCGGCCAGACGGTGAACCCGCCGCCGCGCGGCCCGACGTCGTCGAGGTAGACGGCCGCACCGAGCTGGAACGTCGTCACTTCGGGGTTCTCGTCGAACGCCGCGTAGCCGTCGAGGTGGCCGCCGATGGACTTCGGCCCGTGGACCGGGTCGACCGCGTCGTCGTCCGGGAAGTTCAATGCGATCTGCATACCGGGACCGGGCGGCGAGAGGGCGCCGTCGCCGACGAGGGCCTCCGCGGCGGGGTACAGTTCCTCGGTGATCGCGGTAAAGGGAGCGTCGTCGACGCCTTCCATCGCGACCTCGTATCCGGCGCCGATCACTCCGTCGGGATCGTCCGGATCGACGTCCAGCGCCTCGGTGACGGCCTCGCGACCGTCACACACCAGATCCACCGGGAGCAGGTCGTCGCACACGAGGAAGCCGTTGCGCGCGAACGACCGGCGTTCCGAATCGGTGAACGAAACCATACGGTCTCCACGGCCATCCGCGCCCTATAGCTTCTGTCCCCGGAACGACGTTCCCGGACCGCCCCGGAACCTGGCGCGTACGCCGGTCCCGTCGCCGCACAGACAGTTCGTAGCCGCCGTTTACTTATCATGACCGTTCATCAATAGTTCATACAGGGTGCCACGACGGTGATGGGTAACGACCGGTTACCCTCCTTTCCGTGTCGGGCACTCCGGGAAGTCCACCATGTCAGAACAGGACGACGCGCCGGCGACGGACAGCCGGACCGGACGGTACAGTATCGGCCGACGAGCACTGCTGCGCGCGGCTGGGGTCGGCGTCGGGGGCGCCGCCCTGTCGGGGACGTTCGGGAGCGTCGCCGCGGACTCGGACCACTACCAGGGACCGGTCGCTCGGACGTACGAGGCCGCGACGATCGACCCGAGCGACATCAACCAGTTCGGCGGGGGTGGCAACGCCGCGGACGACGAGGGCGAGGGCGAAGCGATCGACAAGGTCGTCCCGCGGAAGGCACCGGACGCGAAGGGCGACCGCGGTGGCGGCGGCAAGGTCCAGCGAGAGGCGCCCGAGGAGACGCTCGTCGAGACGGACTTCGAAGGGATGAACGCGCTCGACGTCCGCGGGGTCGTCCCGTCGGACGCCCAGATCGCGGCTGGGCCCGCGGACCTCGTTCAGGCCATCAACAGCCAGGTCGGCTTCTTCGGGCGCGACGGCGATCAATCGTTCCAGGCGTCGCTCGACGCGTTCTTCGCCCCCGTCTCGCCGCTGATCGACGAAGGGAGCCCCGGCAGCGGCTTCTTCGAGTCGTACATCATCTTCGATCCGCGGGCGCGATACGACCCCGACAGCGGGCGGTTCCTCCTCGCCTGCGTCGATTACAGCCTCGAGACGGGACTCGGTGCGATACTCCTCGCGGTCTCCTCGAGTTCGAACCCGATGGACCCGTGGTCTCTCTACCGGGTACCGCCGGTCGCCCAGCAGGGCGAAACCCCCGTGCCCGGACTGGTCGACTACCCGCAACTCGGCTACGACGACGAGGCCGTCTACCTCACGCAGAACTTCTTCCCGGGGGCGTTCAGCCAGGCGACGATGGTCGCGCTGGACAAGTCGGCGGCGACCGCCGGCGAGGCGGCCGACGCGAACCACTTCACGGGCCTCCGGAATCCCGACGGGAGCCTCGCGTTCACGGTCCAGCCGGCCGACGGCGGGGGATACTTCGTCAACAGCACCTACTTCCAGGGGCAGACGCTGACGCTGTGGTCCACGACCGACCCGCTCTCCAGCGATCCGACGCTCACGAACGAGGCAGTCGGCGTCGAACCGTACACGAACCCGCCGGAGGGTGCCAACCAGCCCGACACCGAGGAGAAGATCGACATGGGCGACGACCGGATCCTGCGGGTCAGCTACGACGGCGACAGCGTCTGGGCGTCGCACACCATCGACGACGGCCGCGCCCGCTGGTACGAACTCGCCCCGAACGGCGACGATCCCGCCGCCGTCCGTCGGAGCGGCGCGTTCCGCGAGCGCGGCGAGAAGACGTTTTACCCCGCGATCGCCGCCGACGGGGACGACGCCGTCTTCGTCTACAACCGGAGCAGTCCGAAGGACAACGGGGACGGCTTCGTCGACATCGGCGTGGCCGCGGTCGGCGACGGAGAGGTCTCGGCGTTCGAGACGGTCAAAGGCGGCGATAGCGACTACGACTACGTGGACGGCGGTGAGGGCGACGACGGGACCCAGACCCTGCGGTGGGGCGACTACAACGGCATCGAGACCGACCCCGCCGGCGACGGCTTCTGGGTCGTCAGCCAGTACGGCATGGGGGTCGACCTCGGCGGCGACGAACAGCTGGAGGACGACTTCTACGGCGCGCGGATCGCGAAGGTGAGCGTCGACGGCTGACCCGCGGACGTGCCCCGCCTCACACGGGTTCTCGTAGCACTGTACCGGTACGCGCCGACCCCGGGGTCGGCGCGTATCGGAACCGATCCGCGAGAACCCGTATCAGCCCCGTCGTTTCACCTTCTCGACGCGCGTCGCGAGCGCGAGGAACGTCGCGAGGAAGGTGAGTACGACCGCACAGGCGGCGGCGAGCCGGTGGACCTGGGAGGCGTGGTCGAGGACGCCGTTCACGAACTCGGCTCGGATCCAGGTGTGGTGGAAGTCGCCGAACAGCCGGACGAAGTAATCGACCACGTCGTTGAAGCCGTACCACGCGAGCGCGACGGCGACGGAGCCGACGGAGAAGGAGGCGTAGCGGTGGATGAGGAAGGCCTCGACTGCCATCGCCAGGTGGCTGAAGACGAGGAACCAGTAGAGCCACGCGGCGATGTCCCCGGGCCCGTTGAGGACGAGCTGGACGAACGGCGTCCAGAGGCCGAGCTTGAGACAGCCGAAGAAGGCGAGCATGTGAAGCGGGTCGGCGTCGACGTCGAGCTTCCACGCGATCAGCGAGAGGCCGATGAACATGGTCGCGACGGGCGAGTCGGGGATGAGCGGGTAGGCGGCGAGCGGTGCGGCGCCGAGCTGGCCCTCGACGAGCGGCGGAGCCAGGTTCAGGGGGCGGCCGGCGTAGTACCAGAAGCCGAAGAGCGTTCCCAGGAGGTTGACGATCCCGATCGGCCAGGCCAGACGGAGGCCCAGGTCCTCCAGCCAGTCGGGGAGCGGCGCGACGTAGGCGGGGAGACCGTCGTGCTCCGGGAGCGGGGCGTCGAAGTACCGTGCGACGGCCCGCTCGACGCGGCGGCCCGCGCGGTTCACGGCCGACATGTCTCGGTCTGTGGACCCCGAGCGCAAAACGATAGCGGTCGGCGGTCGGGCGGCCGGGTAGCCGAGCGCCCCCCGGTCGACGGTCGACGCGTCGACCGCCGGCGCTCTCGGTCCGCCCGGACCCAACTCCGAACGATACCCGTTAAGTGAGTCCGTCGCCAAGTCGGGCACATGACCGACGAAACGGATCTGGAGGACCTCCGCCGCGGGACCGACCTGGTCAAGCGCGGGTTCGCGAAGATGCAGAAAGGAGGCGTCATCATGGACGTCGTGAACCGCGAGCAGGCCCGCATCGCCGAGGACGTGGGCGCCGTCGCGGTGATGAACCTCGAAGCCGTCCCCGCCGACATCCGCAAGCGCGGCGGCGTCGCGCGCATGGCCGACCCCGCCTCGCTCCGGGAGATCATCGACGAGGTCTCCATCCCGGTGATGGGCAAGGCCCGCATCGGTCACACGACGGAGGCCCAGATCCTCGAAGCGACCGGCGCCGACATGGTCGACGAGAGCGAAGTCCTCACGCCCGCCGACGACCGGTTCCACATCGACAAGCGCGAGTTCACCGCCCCGTTCGTCTGCGGCGCGCGCAACCTCGGCGAGGCCCTCCGGCGCATCGACGAGGGCGCCGCGATGATCCGGACCAAAGGCGAGGCCGGCACCGGCGACGTCAACCAGGCCGTCCACCACCAGCGCAACATCAAGGGGGCCATCCGCGAACTCGAGGGCGCCACCCACGAGGAGCGCGAGAAGTGGGCCCGCGAGCACGAGGCGCCCGCCGAGCTGGTCCACGAGACCGCCGAGATGGGGCGGCTCCCGGTCGTCAACTTCGCCGCGGGCGGCATCGCGACGCCCGCCGACGCCGCGCTGATGATGCACCACGGCTGCGACGGCATCTTCGTC
>JBDGSU010000135.1:0-6962 GCA_042217395.1 Halosimplex sp. | reverse complement strand
CCACTTTTTCCTCGTCGGGTTTCCTCGCGACCCTTCGGGTCGCTGCGGGAACCACTCCTCGCAAAAACGTGGGGAAAAAGGCCGGACGCTCGCTGCTCGCGGCTGCGCCGCTCGCTGTCGAGGTGCTCCCGGTGGTCGCACCTCGCATCGCTCGCGTCCGGTAGAGTGCCCTATGCCTGCACCTCAGCCACGGGCGCGATCGCGATCTCCACTTCGATCCCCTCGACCTCCCAGGTCTTCCGGTGGCCGTCAGCCACCTCGCCGACCTCCTCGGCCCGCACCTCCTCGGCGATCATCGCTTCGTGCTCGGCGACCAGATCCGCGACGCGGTCGTCGCGGACCTCGTACTCCAGTCGAATACTCGCCTCCATGTCCAGATCGAGCTCCTTTCGCATCTCCTGGACGCGGCGGACGACCTCGCGGGCGTAGCCCTCGCTCTCGATGTCCTCGGTGAGCGCGGTGTCGACGTAGACGACGCCCTCGGCGTCGAGCGCGCTGAACTCGGTTCCCGCCACGCCGTCGGGGGTGTGGCGGACGAACTCCACCATTTCCGGGTCGAGATCCACGGATTCGTCGAGTTCGGCGGCGACGGCCGACTCCAGAGCTTCGACCGTCGGCTCGGCGACGCGGGCGTCGTTGAGCGCCTGCATGACGCGACCGGCGTCGTCGCCGAACGCCGGACCGAGGAGACTCATGTCGGCCTCGGCGGAGTAGGTGAGTTCGCCCCACTTCTCGTCGGGGCCGACGACCTGGATCTCGCGGGCGTTGAGCCGGTCGGCCAGCAGCCCCTCGCGGAGCTTCACGGTGCCGGCGACGTCCGTGGCGTCGGCCTCGTCGCCCTCCGCGCCCGCTTCGGCGACGTCGACGACGACGCGCTTGACCGGCCAGCGAAGCTTGCGCTCGGCCTGCTGGCGGGCGTTCGACCCCGCCTCCTCGACGGCGCGGACGACCTCGACGTCCTGTTCGAGGCCGACGTCGAGCCACCCGTCCTCGGGCTCGGGCCAGTCGCACATGTGGACCGTCGGGTGGCCGGCGTCGCCGGTCAGCGAGCCGTACACCTCCTCGGCGACGAAGGGGGTGAACGGCGCGAACAGCGCGGCGACCTCCTCGAGGACGGTGTAGAGGGTGGCGTAGGCCGCGCGCTTGCTGGGCGAGTCGGCCTCGTCCCACATGCGCTCGCGGACGACCTGGACGTAAAAGCGCGAGACGTCCTCGACGACGAACTCGAGCAGCGCCTCGACGGCGCGGTCGTTCTCGAACTCGTCCATCGCGTCGGTCATCTCCTCCTCGACGCTCTGGAGCCGCGAGAGCACCCACTCGTCGACGAGTTCCATGTCGTCCTCGACGTCCTCGAGGTCGACGGCGTCGGGATCGAAGTCGTCGGCGCGCATGTACGGCAGCGGGAAGCGCGCGACGTTCCAGAGGATGTTCAGCCGCCGTTGCATCTCCTGGGTCTCGTCCCACGAGAAGTTCATGTCCTCGCCCTGGGCGGTCACCGAGAGCAAGAAGAGGCGCATCGGGTCGACGCCGTACTCCTCGATGACCTCGTGGGGGTCGACGAGGATCCCCTTGGACTTGGACATGCCGCGGCCGTCGGGCATGTTGGCGTAGCCGTGCATGAGGACCTGCTTGTACGGGATCTCCCCGAGCGCGGCGGTGGACATGCCGAGTTGCGACCAGAACCACCCGCGGGTCTGGTCGTGGGCCTCCATGATGAGGTCGGCGGGCCACAGCTCGTCGAAGCGGCTCTGGTCTTCGGGGTAGTTCAGCGTGCCCCACGTCGCCACCGAGGAGTCGAGCCACACGTCGAAGACGTCCGGGACGCGCTCGTAGACGACGCCCTCTCGGGTGATCGTCAGGTCGTCGACGGTGTCCTTGTGCAGGTCGACGCTCTCGGGGTCTACCTCCTGGTCGACGCGGTCGGCCAGTTCCTCGCGGTCGCCGATCACGATGGCCTCGTCCATCTCGCCGGACCACTCGACCGGCTCGCTGGCGGTCGTCTCGCTCGGGATCCAGATCGGGATCGGGATGCCCCAGTAGCGCTGCCGGGAGACGTTCCAGTCGGGAGCGTCCTCGACGAAATCGCGGAAGCGGTTGTCGCGGGCCCACTGGGGGTACCACTCGCTGTCCTCGATGTTCGCCAGCAGCTCGTCTTTGATGTCGGTGACCGTGATGAACCACTGGTCGGTGACGATCTGGATGATCCCCGTGTCGCAGCGCCAGCAGTGGCCGTAACTGTGGGTGGTCGTTCCCTCGGCCAGCAGCGCGCCGCTGGCCTCCAGGTCCGCGATGATGTCCTCGTCGGCGTCTTTGACGAACTCGCCGGCGTACGCCCCGGCCGACTCGTCGTAGACGCCGTCGGCGCCGACCGGACAGAAGATGTCCAGCCCGAGTTCGGTGCCCCGCTCGAAGTCCTCCTCACCGTGGCCCGGCGCGGAGTGGACCAGTCCTGTGCCGTCGCCCTCGGTGTCGACGTAGTCGGCGGTGTAGACCTCCAGCGCGCCCTCGCCGCTGGGCGCGTCCGGTACTTCCTCGCGCAGCGGGTGCTCGTAGGTCCAGCCCACCATCTCGTCGCCGGTCAGTTCCTCGACGACCTCGTAGTCGTCGTAGCGACCGGCCGAGAGCACGTCCTCGACCTTCGCGGCGGCGACGTACAGGCGCTCGGTCTCGCCGTCTTTCTCCGCGTCGACGCCGACGTACTCGCCCTCGCCGTCGACCGCGACGAACGTGTTGGCGGGGATCGTCCACGGCGTCGTGGTCCAGATGACGAGACTGCCGTCTCGATCTTCGAGCGAGAACTTGACGTAGATCGAGGGGTCCTCGACGTCCTCGTACTCGACCTCGTTGTTCGCGATGGCGGTCTCGCAGCGGGGACACTGGGAGATCGACCGTTGCCCTTGCTCGACGAGCCCGCGCTGGTGGGCCTTCTCGAAGCCCCACCACGCCGCCTCCATGTACTCCGGCGTGACCGTCCTGTACGGGTCGTCCCAGTCCATCCAGACGCCGAAGGACCGGAAGTCGTTCTGCAGGCCTTCCAGTTGCTCGTTCGCGTAGGCCTTGCACTCGTCGATGAAGTTCTGCTCGCCGAACTCCTCGATGTCCTTCTTGTTCTCGAAGCCGAGGTTCTCCTCGACGCGCGTCTCGATGGGCAGCCCGTGCATGTCGTAGCCCGGCCGATCGGTCACGTCGTAGCCGCACATCCGCAGGTAGCGGATGTAGCAGTCCTTCAGCGTCTTGTTCCAGGTGGTGCCCATGTGGGCCGACCCCGAGGTGTAGGGCGGCCCGTCGACGAAGAAGTAGTCCTCGCCGTCGGCGCGGTGCTCTTTCGTCCGCTCGTAGGCGTCGACGGCGTCCCAGTAGTCGAACACGCGGTCCTCGACCGCGTCGGGGTCGTACTGGTCGGGGACGTCCGCGAACCGCTCCGTGCGGGCCGCGCTCGCCCCGTCGTCGGCGTCGTCCGTGCTCATACGTCTACGAACCCGCCCGACGCTCTTGGAAACTTCGATTACGCTGTTTGATCTTTGTGTGTGGGATGGGTTTCGGGAGTCGCTCTCGGTGGAGTCGCTCTCGGTGGAGTCGCTCTCGGTGGAGTCGCTCTCGGTGGAGGAACCCGATCAGGTCGCTCGTCAGTGGTGTCTGCGACAGCAGGAGACAGCGAGCGCTGAAAGCCCTCGACCGCTCGCGGGCGCTGCGCGACATATCCTTGCTCGCTGCGCTCGCTTGGATAGGGGTCGCGCAGCGCCCGCGAGCGGGTCTCGCCCTTTCAATCCACCAGGAACGGTACCGCTCGGGCGGACCAGCCTTTCCCCGGGTCACGCGGTCGTCGCTGTCGCTCCGACACGCGCTCCCGGCCATCGTCGTAGTGTGGTGTCGCCGCTGTCGGTACCAGTTGATGGTTCGATGTCGACCTCACCCCCATTTCGTACCGCACCGACGACTCGCATACCACCGACTCGCAGTCGCCCGTCGGGTGACAGAACGTCGCCTCGGCCGGACTCACTGGCGCCGCCTCACCGGCGGTCGCTGCCACGCGTTCCTCCTCGCTGCGTCCACGACCGACGGCGATGACCCGAACGCACTTGAGCGGTCCGACGACGCGGGACCGTCCGGCCCGGTGACACAGTTATTTCACGCCGGCGGCCCTACGATGCGGGCAACGGATGGCCGACTCTGTGGAGGCCTCGGAGGCGGTCCACGACCGCGACGAGCACCACGAGCGCAGCCGCTGGCCGGTGATCGGCGCCGCGGGCGCGGCGACGCTCTACGTCGGCGTCGCGCTCGCGTTCGTCGCGGGCTCGGTGCCGATGATCCCCGGACCGCTCGGCGTCGTCGTCGCGGTCGCCGGCGCCCTCGGACTCGTCGCCGGCCTGTTCGGGTGGGTCGACGAGGCGTTCCTCGACGGCTACCTCGCGCGCGTCAGCGAGTCCGCGACGGGGACGACAGGCGACGCGGACCGGACCAAGTACCGCGCGACGATGGTCGTCTTCCTCGTGACGGACCTCGCGACGTTCGCCGCCGGGTTCGTCTACTACTTCTTCGTCCGGGCGGGGGCCTGGCCGCCCGGCGAGCTCCCGGAGCTGCTGAGCTCGCTCGTGGCGATCAACACCCTGGTCCTGCTCGCCAGCAGCGTCACGCTCCACTACGCCCACGAGGCGCTGGGCGAGGGCGACCGCCGCCGGTTCGAGGCGCTGCTGGGCGTGACGTTGCTGGCGGGCGCCGTCTTCGTCGCGGGCCAGGCCTACGAGTACTACACCTTCGTCGTCGAGGAGGGGTTCGGGCTCGCCGACGGCGTCTTCGCGAGCGCCTTCTTCGGGCTGACGGGACTGCACGGCCTCCACGTCTCGCTCGGCGTCGTGTTGCTCGGGCTGCTGACGGTGCGGGCGCGTCGCGGGCACTTCGCGGCCGAGCGCGACACCGCGGTCACGACGGTCTCGCTGTACTGGCACTTCGTCGACGCCGTCTGGGTGTTCCTCGTCGCCGTGCTGTACGTCGGCGCGTCGCTGTGAGCGGCGGGGCTCGACTCGCGCGACCGGCGGGCCGGCGATTTCAGCCCGGGTCGCGCCCTCGCTCGACGGCGCCGAGCCGGCGATACATCGGGGGTGCGAGGATCCAGACGACGCCCAGCAGGATCGACGCGACGCCGAGCGGGAACAGGAGCGGGTCCACCGAGGTACAGCGGTTCTGCGAGACGAGCGTGGCGTACCGCTCGGTCCCCTCGTAGCGGACCACCACCCCGCGGTCGAACGCCCGACGGTGGGCGAACTCGCCGCGGACGCGGGCCTGGCCGAACGGTTCGTCGATCGCCTCCTCGAACGCCCGCTGCTCGGCCGGCGTCAACTCGCCGAAGTCGAGCCGCTCGAACGAGGGGGCGTCGCCGCTCCCGTTCGTCAGTTCGTCGGTTTCGGCCGGCGTCGAGACGGAGATGGTGGGGCTCCCGCAGAGACCGAGTTCCTGCTGGACGGGGGCGTAGCCGCCGACGACGCCGGCGGCGATGCCGGCGGCGATCAGCAGCGAGCCGGCGAAGGGGATCGCGTAGGTCAGGAACGCCGAGTCGGCGAACGACCGCGAGTCGGCGTCGCTCATCGCTCGCGCCCCCACCGCGCC
Organism: Halosimplex sp.; assembly: GCA_042217395.1. GTDB lineage: Archaea > Halobacteriota > Halobacteria > Halobacteriales > Haloarculaceae > Halosimplex. The sequence continues at coordinate 1,358 of JBDGSU010000135.1, read as the reverse complement.
GAGAGGGCGCCGTAGGTGAACCCGAGGCCGAAGCCGTAGGCCCAGTGGGCGACGACGGCGAACACGAGGTAGCCCGCGAGCGCGAGGCCGGTCTGGTCGGTGTAGAAGGCGACGAGGAAGCCCGGCGCGACGATCGAGGCGAACCAGATCCCGGTGACGAACTGGTACTCGCCGGGGAGGAACGTCGAGAGCGCGACGTACAGCAGCGGCCAGGTCAGCACGGCGCCGACGACGAACAGCCCGACGCCGAGGGTCGGTGCGGTCCCGAGCCCGACGAGTTCGGCCAGCTCGCCGAACGACGCGACGTCGAGGACGCCGATGGCGGCGGCGGTCCCGAGCACCGGTGCGAGCAGGACCAGGCCGACCAGCCCGCTCGCCGCGGCGCGGACGGCGTCTTCGAGGAAGAGCCCGGCGGTCTCGGAGACGCCGCCGAGCACCGCGGGCTCCTCGCGCTCGGCGCCCGTCGACGACGGGCGCACGTCCTCGGGGGCGGGCTCGGGCGTCTCGATGCCGTGGCGGGTCTCCAGGCGGCGCTCGAACCACTGCCACTCGCGGGTGAACTGGCCCGTGCGTTTCAGGTCCCAGGGGTCGGCGTCTTCGACGGGGTCGCCGTGGCGGGCCGACCAGAGGACGTTGTAGAGCCACAGCAAGACGCTGAGACCGATGCAGTAGGCGCCGATGGTCGCGGCCTGCTGGAGGGGCGCGAACGCGGCCGGGTAGTTCGCGTACCGTCGGGGGAGCTCGAAGAGGCCGAGGACGAGCAGCCCGCCGAACGTGACGACGACGCCGAACACCAGCAGGCCCGACTGGAACAGCGCGAGCTTGCGGTCGTAGCGCCGTCCCGTCAGGATGGGGTACCAGTAGTAGCTGGCGGCGATCATCATGAAGGGGATGATGCCCATGAGGATGAGGTGGAAGTGGCCGACGACGTAGTAGGTGCCGTGGTAGACGACGTCGACGGGGACGCTGGCGAGGAAGACGCCGGTCACGCCGCCGACGACGAACACCCCGATACCCGAGACGCAGAGGACCAGCGGCGCGGTCACGCGCACGTCGCCGTTCCACATCGTCGTGAGCCAGTTGAACACCTTGATCGCGCTCGGGACCGCGATGGCGATCGAGACGGCCATGAAACTCGCCTGTAGGCGGGGGTCCAGCGCCGTCACGAACATGTGGTGGGCCCAGACGCCGAAGGAGAGCACCCCGATCCCGAGCGTCGAGTAGACGATGAAGCGGAAGCCGAAGAGTTTCCGGCCGACGAACTTCGGGAGGATCGTGCTCATCAGCCCCGTCGCCGGCAGGAAGATGATGTACACCTCGGGGTGGCCGAAAAACCAGAAGAGGTGCTGCCAGAGCAT
>JBDGSU010000161.1:0-7004 GCA_042217395.1 Halosimplex sp. | reverse complement strand
TACGACCCTGTCACGGTCGTGACGCGGGTTCAAATCCCGCCTCGGGCGTCTTCTCTGATTTCACCGGCGCGGAGTTTCATCTCCGCGCCACTCCCGAAATCAGAGAGCGGCCGCACGGGAATTGAAGTAGACCACGAGGGAGCGGAGCGACCGAAGTGGGCGTGGTTCAAATCCCGCCTCGGGCGTCTTCTCGAAATTCAGACCGCGCGGAGCTCCGCCTCCGCGCAATACTGAATTTCGTGTGCGACCTCCGGGATTTGAATCACGCGAGACGAACGCAGTGAGTCTCGCCCGGGTTCAAATCCCGCCTCGGGCGTCTTCTCTGATTTCGACGGCGCGGAGTTTCATCTCCGCGCCACTCCCGAAATCAGAGAGCGGCAGTCCGGGACTCGACTCCCGAGGGGGGCTTTCGCAGTGGGTACCCGACGGGGCCGGCCAAACTATAAGCCTGCGTTCGAATTGGTCGGTATGGACGAAGTCGACAGCGGGGAGATGCCGCGCGTGCTCGTCGAGGAGTTCCTCGACCGCGAGGAGGGAACGCGCGCGCTCCTCGACGACCTGGAACGGGCGACGCTGGAGGGGGACCACGAGGCCGTCCGCGAGCGCATCCGCGACCTCGCGGAGAACAACCAGCACGTCTTCTACGCCGTCGCGCTCTCGCTGTCGGGGTCGAAGCAGTTCTACGGCGACGTCGAGGCACAGCTGGGCGTCGAGGCCGCCGACGTGCTGCGGGACCTGGGCGAGACCTACCCGGCGCTGGCCGAGCCGTTCGGGGTCGTCCGCACCGAGCAGACCCGCGAGCGACGCAACCCCGTCACCGAGCTCGAGGCGACGACCACCTACCACTCCGAGGCGGAGGTGCCGGTGATCAGCTACACGCCCAAATCCGGCGCCGTGGAGCTGTTCGACGGCCAGGGCTCGCCCCAGGAGGTCCTCCAGTTCGCCTCCCATCTCGTGCAGGCGACGACGGACTCGCTGGACAGCGCGCTCGACCGCGAGTACTCGGTCAACACGGACGAACTCGGCGCGCTCATCGACCGCCAGGAGGAACTGGAGGGCGAGCTCGGCCGGCTGCGCGACCAGATCGACGAACTGCGACGGACGCCGGTCGGCGACGAGTGACGCCCGCCCAGAGAACATCCGTCGACGGAAGTCCTCCGCACGTACTCACGCGCGGCGCGCGTCCGCTCGATCGCACGCACACGCCCGCTATGTTGCGATTTCGCCCGAAACCTTTAGGGCAGGGACGCGCCTACCGGATGCCATGATCGATTCCCGCGGAGCCGGAGGTGGCCCCTGGTGGAACTGATAATCACCGAGAAGAACAACGCCGCAAGGCGCATCGCCGAGATCCTGAGCGACGGGAGCGCGACGACGACCCAGCGCTACGGCGTCAACGTCTACGAGTGGGGCGCGACGACCTGCGTCGGTCTGTCCGGCCACGTCGTCGGCGTCGACTTCCCCGAGGAGTACAGCGACTGGCGCGACGTCGAGCCCGTCGAGCTGATCGACGCCGACATCGTCAAGTCACCTACCCAGGAGAACATCGTCCGCACGCTCCGGCAACTGGCCCGGGAGGCCGACGAGGCCGTCATCGCGACCGACTACGACCGCGAGGGGGAACTCATCGGCAAAGAGGCCTACGAGCTCATCCGCGAGGAGACCGACGCGCCGGTCAAGCGCGTCCGGTTCTCCTCGATCACCGAGCGCGAAGTGAAGAACGCCTTCGCCGAGCCCGACGACATCGACTTCGACCTGGCCGCCGCCGGCGAGGCGCGGCAGGTCATCGACCTCGTGTGGGGCGCCGCGCTGACGCGCTTTCTCTCGCTGTCGGCCCGCCAGCTCGGCGAGGACTTCATCTCCGTCGGGCGGGTGCAGTCGCCTACCCTCAAGCTCATCGTCGACCGCGAGCGGGAGATCCAGGCGTTCGACCCCGAGGACTACTGGGAGCTGTTCGCCGACCTCGCCAAGGACGGGGAGGCCTTCGAGGCGCAGTACTTCTACGACGACGACGGCAGCGAGGCCGAACGCGTCTGGGACGAAGACGACGCGACCGACGCCTACGACCGCCTGCGGGAGGCCTCCAGCGCCGAGGTCACGTCGGTCCGCCGGCGCACCCGCACGGACAACCCGCCCGCGCCGTTCAACACCACCGCCTTCATCTCCGCGGCGGGGTCGCTGGGCTACTCGGCCCAGCGCGCCATGTCCATCGCCGAGGAACTGTACACGACCGGCTACATCACCTATCCCCGGACGGACAACACGGTCTATCCGGAGGATCTGGACCCCGAGGAGCTGCTCGACGAGTTCACCGCGACCCGCGAGTTCGGGGACGAGGCCGAGTCGCTGCTCGCCCTCGAGGAGATCGAACCCACCGAGGGCGACGACGAGACGACCGACCACCCGCCGATCCACCCGACCGGGGAGGTGCCCGACCGGTCGGCCCTCGGCGAGGACGAGTGGGAGGTCTACGAGCTCGTCGTCCGCCGCTTTTTCGCGACGGTCGCAGAGCCGGCGACGTGGGAACACCTCCGCGTCGTCGCCGAGGCCAACGCCTGCCGGCTCAAGGCCACCGGCAAGCGCTTGCTCGAAGCGGGGTACCACGAGGTCTACCCCTACTCGTCGGCCAGCGAGTCGTTCCTCCCGGCGATGGAAGAGGGGGACGCGCTCGACGTGACCGACGTCGAACTCGAGGCCAAACAGACCCAGCCGCCTCGCCGGTACGGTCAGTCGCGGCTCATCCAGAAGATGGAGGACATGGGTATCGGCACGAAGGCCACCCGTCACAACGTCATCGAGAAGCTCTACGACCGCGGGTACATCGAGAACGACCCTCCGCAGCCCACGGCCCTCGCCGAGGCCGTCGTCGAGGCCGCCGAGGAGTTCGCCGACCTGGTCGTCAGCGAGGAGATGACCGCCCAGCTCGAGGCGGACATGTCCGCCATCGCGAGCGGCGAGGCGACGCTCGACGACGTCACCGCGGAATCGCGGGAGATGCTCGACCGGGTGTTCGAGGAACTCCGGGAATCCCGCGAGGACATCGGCGACCACCTCCAGGAGTCGCTGAAGGCCGACCGCCGGCTGGGTCCCTGCCCCGAGAGCGGCCACGACCTCCTCGTCAGGCAGAGCCGCCAGGGCTCGTATTTCGTCGGCTGCGACGGCTTCCCCGAGTGTCGCTACACCCTCCCGCTCCCGAGCACCGGCGAACCGCTCGTCCTGGAGGAGACCTGCGAGGAGCACGGCCTGCACCACGTGAAGATGCTCGCCGGTCGGGACACGTTCGTTCACGGCTGTCCCCAGTGCAAGGCCGACGAGGCCGACGACACCGAGGACGAGGTCATCGGCGTCTGCCCCGACTGTGGAGAGGACGAGGGTGGGGAACTGGCGATCAAGCAACTGCGCTCGGGCTCGCGGCTGGTGGGGTGTACGCGCTATCCCGACTGCGACTACTCGCTGCCCCTGCCCCGCCGGGGCGACATCGAGATCACCGACGAGTACTGCGACGAGCACGCGTTGCCCGAACTGGTCGTCCACAGCGGCGAGGACGACGACGACCCGTGGGAACTGGGCTGTCCCATCTGCAACTTCCGGGAGTACCAGGCCCGCCAGGCCGTCGACGACCTCGAAGATCTGGACGGCGTCGGCCCCGCGACCGCCGAGCGCCTGGAGACTGCCGGGGTCGAGGAGCCGAACGACCTCCGCGAGGTCGATCCGGACGTGCTCGCCACGGAGATCCAGGGCGTGAGTTCGAGCCAGATCCGCGACTGGATCTCGCAACTCCCCGAGGTCGACGTCGGGGACGACGACGACCCCGACGACGGGCCCGAAGAGGGCGAGCGGGATCTCGTCGAGAGCGCGAGCGCCGCCGACGAACCCGCCGAGAGCGACTAGCCCCCGCTTTCCGGGCTAGAGCCACTCGGAACTGGCGAACACGACGCCACCGAGTTCTTCCTGCGAGTGATACCGGGCGATCGTATCGACGATTTCGGCGATCGCGTCGCTCGACGTCGTTTCGTCCGGGACGTAGAGCGTCGCCGCTTCGTCGACTGCCGACACGAAGTCGTCGTCGTAGGTGAGAAGCGCTCGATTCGTTCGTCGAGCAGGAGGCGGTAGCTCATTCGCCGTCGGGTGGCGAGATATCGGATCCCCGCTTCACCGCTTCGGCCGCTTCGGCGTGCCTCCGTTCGACGGTCGCCATCTCCTCGGGGTTGTTGTGATAGTACGCGAGCGCCTCGTACACGCTCCCGAGGTCGAGGTCGAGCTGGTCGGCGACCCGCTCGGGGTCGTCGCCGCGCTCTTCGACGCGGGCCTGGACGATGCGTACCGTCACTCTGCGACCCTCCACGTGGGGTTCGTCGTGGGTCCCCGACTCGTCACCGGAGACGATTCCGTATCGCTGGGTCGCCATCTCGATACGACGTAGTCGCTCAATCCGGTTTAAACTTCAGGTGAAATCGAGCGGTCCAGGGGTCCACCGGTCAAAACCCGACGTGGCTCGTCGAACTCGGCCCCTCGTTCCCGTCGTCGATCTGCCCCTCGTGTTCGAACGTGTAGTCGTCGTCGACCAGATAGACTTCGCCGTCGTCGACGGCGACGTCCACGTCGGGGAGCGTCGTCCCCGCCGCTTCGCCGTTGTGGCAGTCCCCGGAGCACGCATCGAAGAACGACCCGTGCTTGGGACAAATGATCTCGCCGTCGCGCATGGGGACGCCGCGGCCGGTGTCGAATCGCTGGGCCTCGTGCGTGCAGCGGTTGATCCACGCCGCGACGCCGCCCTCGTCGTCGCCCGCGGCGCCCTCGGTCTCCGCGGGGTCGTCACAGGGCACGACGATGACCTCGTCTTCCACGTCGAACTGGTCGGTCGCCGTGAACAGGAACGACCCCTCCTCGTGGACTGTCTCGACCGTCGTCAGTCGCGCGCCGTCTGGCATTACCCGTGAATCGGGCGGCGACGAGTTAGATTTGACGGCGACTAATCGAGGGCCTGTCCACGTCGGCGCGCGCTGGAGCGCGCTTTCATGCGCGCGAGAACACCGTGCGAGGGATGAGTGAGCGAGCGGAGCGAGTGAGCGAATCGGCTGGGGAGGGTCGTGGCGGTCTGCGGTGCTGTGCGGTGGCGGGTGCCATCCCTGGCGGATTGAAAGGGCGAGGCGCGGTGGCGCGGTCTGCGCGGGCTCTATCCGAGGGAGCGGCGCGACCGAGGATATCCCGCACAGACCGCGCGAGCGGGCCGAGGGCTTTCAGTGCACACCGTCGAGTCCGGTAGAATCTCCGACTAGCGAGCGGGCCGAGGGCTTTCAGCGTCAGTCATCTGCAACTGTGCCCGAGCTCATTCGGAGTATTGCACGCGGTCGTACGATCGGTACCGGACCGTCTCGCAATACGCTGTCTCAGAGCACATCGATAGGATATACGGCACCGTGTTCGATCAGCTCGCTATCGAACGAGACGAGCGTCGCATCGACCGCGTCCGCAGCGGCGAGGACGAGCGCGTCCATCGGGTACAGCAGCGTCTCCGACTGGAGCCGGTTGGCTGCGACCATGTCGGACGCGTCGGGGACGGTGACCGTGACCCGAGTCGTGATTCGGTTCTCGATTCGCTCCACCCGCTCGCGTTCGAACTGCTTTTTCTTCGTGAGAACGCTCCGGAGCTCCATCAGGTTCAACATGGAGACGTACGCCTCGTCGACTTCGTTGAGTAGTTCGACCGCGTCCTCGGATCGGTCGGTATCGCGCGTGACCGCCGCCACGAGGACGTTCGTGTCGAGGAGTAGTTTCATAGCCGCTCGCGAACGTCCCGAACCGTCTCGACGGAGTCGGTCTCGACGTCGACGGCCAGCTCCGCCAGCGCGTCACCGAGCGGGACGGTGTCGTCGTCCTCCGGGTCCGAACCCGTCAACTCCCGGAGGTCGTCCGTCGTGAGACTCATACGAAACGGTTGCACTGCCCGCCGCAAAAGCCTGCTGGTGGCTCGGAAAATCGGCACTCCACCACCACCTTTTTCCCGCTCGGGTGTCCTCGCTCACTCCGTTCGCTCACGGGTCGTTCCTTGCTCGCGGCTCCGCCGTCTTCTCGCGGGCTCCGCCCGCTCGAACGGTCCGCGGAGTGGTTCGAAAATTCCCGACGGGAATTTTCGTCATCACGAGAGACGGCATTGCCGTCTCTCGAACGACTCCGCTCCGCGCTACTCGCGTTCGAGGCGCTTCGCGCCTCGCTCTCCCCGTTCGCATCGAGGCCTCGCTCCGTCTGCTCACGGGCGCTTCGCGCCCGTTCGCACGGCCCGTGGGACCTTCGGTCCCACGCTGTTCGCATGGTCTGCGGAACCTCCGGTCCCGCACTAGTCGGCCTCGCACCGCGCGCGGACGCTACTCCCCCACAGCCTCCTCGACGATCTCGATCTCGTCGTCGGTCAGCCCGTACAGTTCGTACACGATCTCGTCGATCAGGTCGTCGGTGCGTTCGATCTTCCGTTCCAGTTCCTCGGCCCGCTCCATCGTCTCGCGGTAGCTCGCCAGCCCCTCCTCGACGTCGGCGACCCGCGGCAGCGTCAGCGAGCGCAGCCGGTCGACCAGCGAGTTCGTCTTCGTCGCCGTCTCCCGGAAGCCCGCGAACCCGCCGGCCTCCTCGACCGCGACGGGCACGAACGCCTCGATCAGGTCCGCCTCCGTCTCGGTGAGGTCCGTGATCCGCAACGCCGGCAGGGGATCCGTCTCTGTGTAGCCCCACTGGTCGGTCCCGTAGGCGTCCTCGTCGTCGGGCTTGTAGCGTGCCGTGAGCCGGATCTCGACCGTGGTGTCCGATTCCCGGTCGACCGTCGCCTCGCCGACGCGCAGGTTGGGTTTCTGCTCTGCGGTCTGCTGGAGGATGGAGTCCGCCGAGTTCTCGGGCGGTTGGGTGAGGCCGATGTCGGCGAGGGTCTGGCCCTGAGATCGGTACTTGATATAATCTAAACGCTCTTGCGTAGGAGATTGTTGATACTGCTGAGCGGTGGCTGTGGAGTCGAA
>JBDGSU010000122.1:0-7019 GCA_042217395.1 Halosimplex sp. | reverse complement strand
TGCTCGATGCCGCCGACGTACTGGTCGACGGGCATCCAGTCGTTCGCGCGCTCGGTGTCGAACGGCGCGGTGTCCATATCCGGCGACAGGAACCGGAGGAAGTACCACGAGGAGTCGACGAACGTGTCCATCGTGTCCGTCTCGCGCTCGGCGGGCCCGCCGCAGGACGGGCACTCGACGGACTTCCACTCCTCGGCGGCGTCGAGCGGGTTGCCCGTCGTGTGGACGAACTCCGGCAGTTCGACGGGCAGGTCCTCGTCGGGCACCTCGACGTAGCCACACTCCTCGCAGCGGATCATCGGGATCGGGGTGCCCCAGTAGCGCTGGCGGGAGATCCCCCAGTCCCGGAGGTTGTACTCGGTGCGGTGTTCGCCGTCGAACACGTCGACGAACCGCTCGCGGGCTTCCTCGCTGGGCAGCCCGTCGTACTCGCCGCTGTTCACGAGCACCCCGTCCTCGGGATAGGCCGCCTCCTGGACGTCGACGTCCTCGGGGTCGACGTCGGCGTCCGCGGCCGGCTCGACGACCTGGACGACGTCGATGTCGTGGGCCTCGGCGAACTCGTGGTCGCGCTCGTCGTGGGCCGGCACGGCGTACAGCGCGCCCGTCCCCACGTCGGTCAGCACGTAGTCGGCCACGTACACCGGGATCTCCTCGCCCGTGGCGGGGTTGACGGCGTACTCGCCGGTGAACACGCCGGAGGTCACGTCGAGTTCGTCCTCGTCGGCGTGCTCGGCCTCGTGGATGTACTCGGCGACCGCGTCGTTGTCCTCGGCGATCGCCCGTGCGACCGGGTGGCCGGGCGCCAGCGAGAAAAAGGTCGCTCCGTAGATGGTGTCCAGCCGCGTCGTGAAGATGTCCACGTCGCCGTAGCCGGGGATCTCGAAGGCGACGCTCGCGCCCTCCTGGCGGCCGATCCAGTTGCGCTGCATCTCGCGGACGTTGTTGGGCCACCCCTCCAGGCCGTCCAGCGCCTCCAGCAGCTCCTCGGCGTAGTCGGTGATGGTGAAGAACCACTGGTCCATCTCGCGGTGCTCGATGGGGGTGTCACAGCGCCAGCAGATCTCCGCGCCGCCGGGTCCCTCCTCGACCTGCTCGTCGGCCAGCACCGTCTCGCAGGAGGGACACCAGTTCAGTTCGGCCCCCTGGCGTTCGACGAGGCCCTCCTCGCGGAACCGCTTGAACAGCCACTGATTCCACCGGTAGTACTCCGGTTCGCAGGTGGTGATCTCGCGCTCCCAGTCGTAACCGAAGCCCATCGACCTGAACTGCTCGGTCATCGAGTCGATGCAGTCCATCGTCCAGTCTCGGGGATTGGTGTCCCGTTCCTCTGCGGCGTTCTCGGCGGGGAGGCCGAAGGAGTCCCACCCCATCGGATGCAGCACCGATTCGCCGCGCATCCGCTCGAAACGGGCGTAGGCGTCGGTGATCGTGTAGTTGCGGACGTGGCCCATGTGGAGTTCGCCCGACGTGTAGGGGAACATCGCGAGGACGTACTCGGGGTCCTCGGCGTCGTCGGGAATGCGGAACACCCCTTCCTCGTCCCACGTGCGCTGCCACCGGGGCTCGATCTCGGCGTGGTCGAACCCCCGCTCTCGCTCGCGCTCTCGCTGTTCGCCGGTCTCTGCACTCATTACCCGAACAGTCGGACACCGACGTTGCTATACCTTTCCCTTCGCTGGGAAGAGTCCGCACGGTCGAGTCGGCGGGACCGTCCCTTCGACCCGCACGGCCGGCGAGGTACCACCGTGGATTTACCTGCGAGCGCTCCATGCCACCGCTATGCGCGTCGTCTCCCTGCTCCCGTCGGCCACCGAACTCTGTTACGCGCTGGGGGTCGAACCCGTCGGCGTCTCCCACGAGTGCGACTGGCCGCCCGCCGCCGAGGAACTGCCGTCGATCGACCGCTCGCGAGTCGACCCCGACCAGTCCAGCGCGGCGATCAACGAACAGGTCGCACGGGCCCAGCGCGATCACGGCGGGGTATACGAGATCAGACTCGACGCGCTCGAAGCCGCGGATCCCGACGCGGTGATCACGCAGGGGGTCTGCGACGTCTGCGCCGTCGACACGCTGCTGGTCGAGGACGCGCTCGCCGCGGCCGGCGTCGACGCCGAGGTCGTCACCAGCGACGTCCACAGCCTCGCGGACCTCTACGCCGACGTCGAGCGTCTCGGTGACGTCTTCGGCCGCGAGGAACGGGCGGCCGAACTGGTCGCCGACCTCCGCGAGCGGGTCGACGCCGTGCGGTCGCGCACGGCGTCACTCGTCGCCGACGAGCGCCCGAGCGTCGCGGTGCTGGACTGGCTCGACCCCGTGATGGTCGCCGGCCACTGGATGCCGGAACTGGTCGAGGCGGCGGGCGGCACCTACCCCCTCGCCGACACCGGCGACCGCTCGACGCCGCGGGAGTGGGACGAGATCCGGGCGGCCGACCCGGACGCCCTCGTCGCTGCCCCGTGCGGGTTCGGACTCGACCAGACGCTCGACACGCGCGAGGACCTGACGGACCGGCCGGGGTTCGAGGACCTGACGGCGGTCCAGTCGGGCCGGGTCTGCGCGGTGGACGGCCACCGCTACGTGAACCGGCCGGGGCCGCGGCTCGTCGACACGCTGGAGTACCTCGCCAGACTCCTCCATCCCGAACGGTTCGACGCACCGCCCGGAGACGTGGCGCGTGAACTCCCGACCGACGCGTCGACGCGTGAGGAGCCGACGCCGTGAGGTATCCGTAGCGGACTGCGTCTATCGTCGCGACGCTGTCGTCGCAGCGTCGCTCGGGCCTCGAGCGCGACCAGCGATGGACCGAGCGCCTGTCTCGGGACCCCGAGCGCGGCCGCGACCCGGCCGGGGCGCGTGCGCCGGCCGAAGGGACATCCCCCGGACGGTCGAACGCGGACCCGAGAGACACATGGTAGCGAGATCCCGGAGCCGCGACCGGCGACCGACGAGCGGTGGAACCGACCGCCCTCCCGCGGCCGCGGGGGAGACGGATATCCGGACCGTCGTCCGGCGGTACGGGGCGTTCAACCTCGTCGCTGGGCTGGTCGGACTCGTCGGTCCGCTGGTCTGGGGGAACGACGACGACGTGATCAACGTGCGGCCGGGGCTGTTCCTGGGTCGGATCGCGGTCAACGGGCCGCACGCGGCGCTGCACGCGCTCCACGGTCTGTCGGCGAGCCGGAACCCCGAGACGGCCCGGCGGTACATGGGACTCAGCGGCGCGTTCTTCGCGCTGTTCGCCGCGGTCGGGATCCGGTCGTTCGGCTTCGAGCGCGGCGTTCACGACGTCGCTGGGCTCGCCGTCGACGGGTACGGGAACGCCGGTCACGCGCTCCTGGCGGCGTTCAGCCTGGCGGCGGTCGCGGACGGCGGCGAGGAGACGGACGCGTCCGGGGGCGATCGGGGACAGCGCGTGAAAACCGAGTAGCGACGCCAGCGATCAGAGCGAAGCGACGGCGAGGTGCCCGACGTAGACGGTCGTCGGGACGACGGCGGTGCCCAGTCCGATGACGCCCAGGAACCGGGCCCGCCCGGGAACGCGCTCGACGGTCGACCGACACGCAAGCAGCACGACGCCGGCGTACAGCACGACGGCGGCCTTCAGCGCCACCACCGGCGTGGGCTCGTGGACCAGTAACAGCCGGCTCCAGGGGTCACCTTCCAGCGAGCGGCCGGCGCAGGTCGCCGCGACGAGCGTCGACACGGCGTCGCCGAAGCCCAGACCAGCACGAGTGACGGCACCAGTTCGACGTGCCCCGGCATCTCCGGCCCGCCCTCCGAGAGGTCCGGCGCGTCCGCGACCGACTCCGACCTCGACTCTGGCATCCTATCGGAGAGTACCGCTCCGTCTCCCACTCTCGATTTCCCGGGGTTAAATCCGCTCGATACGGTCTCCTCGCTGATAGCCCCGCTCGGTGACGCGACGGGAACGAACTGCGGACCGCCGGGAGAGCGGGGCTCGGACCGGTTCGACGGGCGTTTCGAGTCCCGTTCAGTCGGCGCTCACGGCGCAGCTCTCGCCGTAGTCGACCTCGTCGACGGAGTCGATCGGGTCGTCGCCGCAGACCGGGCAGTCGGGGTTCGGTCGGACGGTCACCTCGTCGAAGCGCAGCTCGGCGGCGTCGTAGACGACCATCCGACCGTCGAGCGACTCGCCGACGCCGACGAACTGTTTGACCGTCTCGGTCGCCTGGATCGCGCCGACGGTCCCGGGCAACACGCCGAGCACGCCGGTCGTCGCGCAGTCGGGGACGGCGCCCTCGGGCGGCGCCTCGGGGAACAGACAGCGGTAACACGGTCCCTCCCCGGTGAAGGTCGTGACCTGTCCCTCGAAGCGGTAGATGGCGCCGTGAGAGAAGGGGAGCCCTTCGAGCGTGCAGAAGTCGTTCAGGAGAAAGCGGGTGGGGAAGTTGTCGGAGGCGTCGACGACGAAGTCGTAGCCCGCCACGAGGTCGGCGACGGTCTCGGGCGAGACCCGCACCTCGTGGGGCTCGACGGTCGCGTCGGGGTTCAGTTCGGCGACGAACTCGGCGGCGCTGTCGACCTTGGGGCGACCGACGTCGCTGTCGCCGTGGACCACCTGCCGCTGGAGGTTGGAGCGCTCGACGACGTCGTGGTCGGCGATGCCGATGCGACCGACCCCCGCGGCGGCGAGGTACTGGAGCACCGGCGAGCCCAGCCCGCCCGCGCCGACGACGAGGACGGCGGCGTCGAGGAGCGCGGCCTGCCCCTCGGGACCCACCTCGTCCATGATGATGTGCCGGGAGTACCGGTCGAGTTGCTCCGGGTCGAGATCCGGCCCTGCCATACCTCCGAGTACCGCGCCGAGGGGAATAAGCGACCCGCTCGCGGGCGGCGGCGGTCGCTTCCCCGAACCGCGCGGCCGCTCAGAGGTCGTACAGGTCGCCGAACTTCCCCTTCGCGTAGTCGAGGAAGTAGTCGGCCGTGAACGACTCGCCGGTCGCCTCCCGGACGAGGTCGTCGGTCTCGTAGCGACAGCCGTGGCGGTGGACGTGTTCGGTCAGCCAGTCGTGCAGCGGGCCGAACTCGCCCGTCCGGATCTTCCCGTCGAGGTCGTCGACATCTTCGTCGGCGTGGGCGTACAGCTGCGCCGCGAGCACGCTGCCCAGCGAGTACGTCGGGAAGTAGCCCAGCGAGCCGTGGGTCCAGTGGATGTCCTGCAGACAGCCCTCGCTGTCGGTCTCCGGGCGCACACCCAGATACTCCTCCATCTTGTCGTTCCACACGCCCGGGACCTCCTCGACGTCGAGGTCGCCCGAGATGAGGTCCCGCTCGATCTCGAACCGGAGGATGATGTGCATGTGGTAGGTCAGCTCGTCGGCCTCGACGCGGATGAGGTTGTCCGGGTAGATCTGGTTGGCCGCCTCGTAGTACTCCCGGGGCGAGGCGTCGACGCCCAGTTTCTCGTTCGCGGTGTCGGCGAAGAAGTCCCAGAAGGGCCGCGATCGACCGACGTGGTTCTCCCAGAGCCGGGACTGGGACTCGTGGACCGACAGGTCGCGGGACTGGCCCAGCGGCGTCCCGTAGTGCTCGTCGGGCAGCCCCAGCGTGTAGGTGGCGTGGCCGAACTCGTGGATGGTCGAGCCGATGGCGCCCATCGGGTCCGCGGGGTCGAACCGCGTCGTCACGCGGGCGTCGAACTGCGTCCCCGTCGAGAACGGGTGCGGTGCCGTGTCGAGGCGCCCCCGGTTCCAGTCGTATCCCAGCGCGTCGAGGGCGGCTCGGACCGTCTCCTCCTGGACCTCCTCGGGGTACTCCCCACCGGCGAAGGGGTCGGCGAGTTCGACGTCGCTGTCCGCGATCCCGTCGATGAGCGGCACGAGCTCCTCGCGTAACCGTTCGAGGACGCGCTCGGCGGTGTCCAGGCCGAGGTACGGCTCGTAGTCCTCGAACAGCACCTCGTAGGGGTCGCGGTCGGGGTCGATGGCCTCGGCGTACTCGCGTTTGAGGTCGATCATCCGCTCCAGCGTCGGCGCGAAGGCGTCGAAGTCGTCCTCGGCCCTGGCCTCCTCCCACACCGGCAGCGCGTTCGAGGAGGTCTCGGAGATCTCCGCCACCAGCTCCTCGGGGACTTCGACCGCCCGCTCGTAGTCGCGGCGCACCTCGCGGACGACCGCCCGTCGGCCGCCGTCGAGGTCGGTGTTCTCGTCTTCGAGGTCGTCGAGCCACTCGCCGACGTCGTCGTCGGTCAGGAGGTCGTGCGTGACCGACGACAGCGCCGAGGACTGCTTCGAGCGGGCCGGCGTCCCGCCCTCGGGCATCGTCACCTGCTGGTCCCAGCCGAGCACCCCGCCCGCGTCGTTGAGGTACGTCAGCTTCCGGACGTGCGCCTCGAACTCGGGATAGGGCTCGGGGGCGGAGTCGGAGTCGGATTCTGATTCGGGGGTGTCTGTCGCCATTGTCTCTCGATTGCGGGCCCCGCCCTATCAATGCTGGCTCCTCCTCGATGTGGAACGCGTGTGATTGCCGTAGTGGTTTCCGGTCGAACTGATGGAGTACCGTGTGCTATTGTGGCCGCACTCGACGGTGGGCGGTGAAAGCCCTCGACGCGCTCGCACGGTCCGAGGGACCTCCGGTCCCTCGCTACTCATCCCTCACGCGACTACCGGCGCGCCTCAGTACGCGCCGACATAGACAATCACCCCATTCTCTGCACGTAGCATTCGCGCGAGCGAAGCGAGCGCGATTCCCCGAACCGAGCGAAGCGAGGTTCGGCCTTTTTCACCCATGTTTTTGGCCGGGGGGTTCCCGCAGCGAGCGTAGCGAGCGAGGAAACCCCCCGGCGAAAAAGATGGTCTAGAAGAATTGAAACAGGTCGTCTCGCTCTTGCTCGTGCAGATGGTGGCGGACGGCGTCGGTCATGGGCTCGATGGAACCGCGCTTGGCGGAGATGGGGGCGACGGTCTCCTGCCACTGCTTCCAGGGGGGATAGAGGCCGAGGCGGTCGCAGAGTTCGTTCAGGCGCTCGTCGCGGTCGTCGACCTTGTCCATCTTGT
>JBDGSU010000063.1:0-7044 GCA_042217395.1 Halosimplex sp. | reverse complement strand
TCGCGGCGTCGATGGTGATGCCGCGTTCCTGCTCGTCTTCCTCGGTGTCCATCGCGAGCTGCTCGCCCGCGGTCTCGTCGGAGATCATGCCCGCGCCGGCCAGCAGGTTGTCAGTCAGCGTGGTCTTCCCGTGGTCGACGTGCGCCGCGATGGCGATGTTCCGGATCTGCTCCGGCTTGTCCATCAGTGTCTCGCATTCCTGTACGATTTTCTTACGTCGGCCCATTATACGGCTGTCTATCAATGGGGGCGTCAAAAGGGTGC
Organism: Halosimplex sp.; assembly: GCA_042217395.1. Taxonomy (GTDB): domain Archaea; phylum Halobacteriota; class Halobacteria; order Halobacteriales; family Haloarculaceae; genus Halosimplex. Next base: position 6,780 of record JBDGSU010000063.1, on the reverse strand, counting down.
TGTTTCGGTTTGCGTGCGATAGTAAGGAGCACGCGGTTGGAAGCTCGCCAGACGGCGACCGGCAGAGAGCCGTCTGGCGGTGTTTCGGGTTGCGTGCGACACAGAGGAGCACACGAATGGAAGCTCGTCGGGGAGCGTACACAGAGGGGGATCGAGCGGACGGCCGGTCGGCCGGAGAGGGAAACCGCGTCGACCGCGGGGGATCGTTGGACCCCCGCAAGAGTAATACTCGCGCGAACCCTGACAGAGAGCGTATGGACGTGCGAGTGCGCGGCCCCGGCCCGTCGGAACCCTTCCTCGGGGCGCGCGACCTCTTCGAGACAGAACGGACCCTGAAGCGACCGGTCACCGTCGAGATCCGCGAAGACCCGGACGAACGCACACGCGTGAGCCACGACGACGAGGGGCACCTCTTCGTCATCTCCCGGCAGGCGGCCACGAGCGCGATGGCGCGGGAACTCGCGCTCCACGAGTTCGCGCACATGCACCACTACGAGCGCGACCATCCCTCCCACACGCAGTCGATGGAGGAAGTGATATTCCTCGCGCTGGCCGGCCGGTCGGTCGAGCGCCGGAAGCTCACGCACTGCTACCAGATCGCGAACCACATGAAAGACATCTACGCCGACGACGTGTGGCTGGAGGTCGCCCCCGCGGACAAACTGGTGGCCTTCCTTGAATCGAGCCTCGCGGCCGCGGTCGCCGACCGACCCCGGGACCCGCCGGCGTGGGGCAGCGCGGCGACGGGGTCGCCGCGACAATCGAGGCCGGCGGAGCCGGCCTCGCAGCTGACACCGGCGGCCGACCCGGACATCACGGCCGTCAACGCTGCGTTCGCGCTCGGGCTCGTCGAGCGCCACGGGCTGGTCGACGAGGACCACCGGATCTACGACCTCGCGCACGCGGCCGCCCAGGACGCGCCGGAGATCGACGTGGCGGCGTTCACGCGGCGCTTCCGGACGCTCGCCCGCGACCCCGACGACAGCGAGTACCGGAAGGCGCTCGTGGACGTCACTCGCGCCTACGCGACCGGCGGTGAGCGGGCGGCGGACTGAACCGAGAGAACTGTCGCGGCGGACCGCTGGCTACTCCCGGGTCAACCGCACGAGCACGTCGTCGCGCTCGGTGGGGAACTTCCCCTTCGCGCGCCCGTCGCGGTTGGAGGTGATCACGTAGACGTCGCCGTCGGGCGACTGTTCGACGTGGCGGACGCGGCCGAGTTCGTTCTTCATCGTCGTGTGGACCGTCGTCGTGTAGGCGGGGTCCGACCAGTCGGCGGTGACCTGCGCGTAGGCGTCGTCCTTCGGCGGGAGCTCCCCTCCCTTGGGGGTGAGCGTCGTGACGATGAGTTGCTGACTGATGAGACCGCCCGTGATCATCCGGTTTCGCAGCGCCGGGAGTTCGTCGCCGGTGTAGAACAGCGACCCCGTCGGCGCGAAGCTCTCGGACTTCGTGTTGAACAGCGGCTCGTGGAAGTCGGTGCCGGGGTAGTTCGCCGGTTTGAACACCTCCGGCCAGCTGTAGTTGTCGCCGGGAACGAGCCGGTTTATCTCGTCGCGTCCGGAGGGGCCGTGTTCGGAGTTGATCGGCGTCCCGTCGGGGAGCCAGACGATGCCCTGGGGATTGCGGTGGCCGTACGTGAACACCCGCGGGTCGGCGTCTTCGCCGATGTCGGGGTTGTCCGGCGCGGGGTCGCCCGCGGGGGTGACGCGGAGGATCTTCCCGCCGAGCGTGCCGGGGTCCTGGGCCTTCTCGGACTCCCCGCCGTCGCCGCAGGTGATCCACAGGTAGTTGCGCGGGCCGAAGGTGATCCGCCCGCCGTTGTGGTAGTTGTTCGCCGGGATCCCGTCGACGACGGTCGCGACCGGCTCGCCCGGGTTCTCTGACTCGACGTCGAAGGCGCTGACCTTGTTGTACTTCGTCCCCTCGTCGTCCTTGTACGTGTAGTAGACGAAAATGTGCGAGGGGTCGGGAAAGGTCGGGTGGACCGCGACGCCGAGGGTGCCGCCCTCGCCGCCCTTGACCCACCAGGGCCGCTTGTCCGACCCCGGCGGGATCGATCCGGCGTCGATGGCGTCGGCCGGCTCGGCGACCGTCCGCACTTCATCGCCGTCGAACCGGAGGACTAGACCCACGCGCTCGGTGACGAACATGTCCCCGTCGGGGGTGAACGCGATGTCCCACGGTACTTCGAGGTTCTCGACGAGGACCTCGTAGCCCAGCGACGCCTCCAGCGGCGAACTCGTCGGCGGCTCCCACTCGGGGTCGTACCCCGACCACTCCTCGAGCGGTCGGCCGACGACCGACTCCGCCGTCTCCGTCTCGCTCGGGGACCCGTCGCCGCCCGACCCGCTCTCGCTGGCGGTGTCGTCACCGTCGCCACCGTCGCCGGCGTCGCTGCCGTCGCCGTCACCCCCGTTACCGCCGCCGTCACCGCCGTCCCCGCCACCGTCACCGGGCGTCGCCGTCTCGGTCGAACAGCCGGCCACTCCAACCGCGCTCGCAGCGGTCAGCGCGAGGAACCGGCGACGCGAGCCGGAGAGGACGCTCGCGTCGCGGTCCGTCGGATCGGATGCCATGTCCGACCCGTCTTACCCGACGGGAAAGAATCTTCCGGGTGCCAGAGCGAGCAGCGGCGAGAGCCCGAGCGCGACCCCGAACGCCGTCGCGATGTAATCGCGGCGCCGGAACCGGAGCGCCGGTAGCGTCGGGTTCCACGCGAAACAGCGCGCCCGGAGCGCGAGCGTCAGTCGGTCCGCGCGCAGGAACGAGCGCTGGAGCCCTCGAGTCAGGATCCGCTCGACGCGGTCGCGCAGCGGGCGCGACTCGCCCGCGCGAGCGTGAACCGCTCGCCTCGTCGCCCGCACGTCGCGGAGCACGACCGGGAAGAAGCGGAAGACGAGGCCGACGCCGACGCCGAACAGCCGCCCGACCCGTCCCGGGACGACCCGCTCGATCGCCGCGCGGGTCTCCCGCACGGGCGTCGTCCGCACGTAGACCGCGCTGGCGAACACCACCGGGACGACCCGCGCGACCGAGCGCAGCGAGTCCAGCGCGCCCGCCGGTCGGAACCACGGGTCGCCCAGCGCGAACCCCCCGATCACCGGCCCCACGGCCAGAAAGAGGAAGACGACCCGGTAGGCTCGGAGCACTCGACGGGGGGAGAGTCGACCGGCAGCCAGCGCGGCGAGCGCCACCGCGCCGCCGACGGCGAACCCCCGGACGGTCGGGTAGGCGAAGACGACGGTCGCGAGGCCGAACTGGACGGCCAGCTTGCTCCGCGGGTCCAGCCCGTGGGCGAGCGTGTCGCCGGGTTCGTAGGTCAACATCGCGGGTCGCGCACGCCGACGCGGTCGAGTTCGTCCAGCGCCGCCGGGGTCGGTTCGTCGAAGGCGATCCGCCCGTCGGTCAGCCCCACGACCCGGTCGACGCGGTCGGCGAAGTCCCGGAGGTCGTGGGTGACGACGACGAGCCCGGTCCCGCCGTCGGCGAGCGAGTCGAGGCGCGCCAGCACGGACTCGCGCGCGCTCCTGTCGAGGCCGACCAGCGGCTCGTCCAGAACCAGATGGTCGGGTTCCATCGCGAGCACGCCCGCGACGGCGACGCGCGCCTGTTCCCCGCCGGAGAGACGGTCGATGCGCTCGTCGCGCCGGTCGGCCATGTCGACCGCAGCGAGCGCCTCCGCGACCCGTCGTTCGATCTCAGCTCGGTCCAGTCCGAGGTTCTCGGGGCCGAACGCAACGTCGGCGCCGACCGTCCCGGCGACGAACTGGTCGCGGGCGTGCTGGAAGACCATCCCTACGTGCGTCCGCGCGTACACCGGGTCCGCGGTCACGTCGCGGCCGTCGACGGTCACGGTGCCCTCGTCGGGTTCGAGCAGGGCGTCGAAGTGCCGGACGAGCGTCGTCTTCCCGCTGCCGTTGGCGCCGACGACCGCGACCGCCTCGCCGTCGTCGATGGTCAGAGAGACGCCGTCGACCGCCGCGACCCCGCCGTAGCGGTGGACCAGTTCGTCGGTCTCGATCATTCCCGAAGCGCGACGTACCCGCTCTCGACGACCCCGACGGTGATCAGGACCTTCACCACGTCCGGCGGGAAGTACGGCGCCATCACCGCCCCCGCCGCGCCGACGGAGACGCCGAGCACCTCGGCCATCCACGGCACGCCGATCGCGTAGACCACGACCAGCCCGGCGAACACCGCTCCGAGTTCGATCGGGACCGAGATCTCGTCGATCGAGCGCGGCGTCAGCTGTCGGTGGGCGAGCGCGCCGACGACGACCGCCGAGAGCGCGAACCCGACGAGGAACCCGCCGGTCCGCCCGCCGAAGTAGCCGATCCCGGCCGCCCCGTTGGCGAACACCGGCGCGCCCGCCGCGCCCGCGACCAGGTACAGCGCCATCGCGAACCCGCCCCACACCGGCCCGAGCAGTAACCCCGCGAAGAAGGGCCCGAACGGCTGCAGCGAGAACGGCACCCCGACGCTCGGGATCGGGATCGACAGCTGGGCGAGCGCCGCCGTCAGCGCCGCCAGGATCGCCGCCCCGGCCAGGTTCCGTACCGTGTCGTCCCCCACCAGTTCGACCGACTCGTACTCCTGTGACATGCCCGTGTCTGCACCGTCAACCAGTAAATATCCACTGGTTTACGAGGTTTCGAACGGCGACCGCGAGCGAGTTCGCCGCGACCGTCGCGACCGCCGCGACCGCGGCGACGCGGGGATTTACCACGCGTCAGCACCCAGTCGCCCCATGGAACGGGTCGCCGTCCAGGACGCGGAGGTCCCCGCCGTCGGGCTCGGGACGTGGCAACTCACCGGCGAGGCGTGCTACGAGACCGTCTCGACCGCGCTCGAACTCGGCTATCGCCACGTCGACACCGCCCAGCTGTACGAGAACGAGGCGCAGGTCGGCCGCGCCATCGCCGATTCGGACGTGGACCGCGAGGACGTCTGGATCACGACGAAGGTCACCCCCGGCAACGCCCGCCGCGACGACGTCGTCGAGAGCACGAGAGAGAGCCTGGTGCGACTGGGTACCGACTACGTCGACCTCCTCTTGCTCCACTGGCCGAACCCGCTCGTCTCCTTCGAGAAGACGGCCCGCGGCATGGCCGCCCTGCGCGACGACGGCCTAATCGCCCACGCGGGCGTCAGCAACTTCCGTCGATGGCGTCTCCGCCGCGCCCGCGAGAAATCCACGATCCCGATACTCGCCGACCAGGTCCGGATGCACCCCTTCTACACCCGCGAGGCGCTCCGGGAGTACTGCGCGGCGACCGATACGATGCTCACCGCCTACAGCCCGCTCGCCCACGGCGGTCTGATCGACGACCCCGTCTGCGCCGAGATCGGCGAGCGCTACGACAAGACCCCCGTGCAGGTCGCGCTCCGGTGGGCCACCCAGTACGAGAACGTCGCCGTCATCCCCAAGAGCACCTCCCGCGAGCACCTCCGGCAGAACCTGGAGATCTTCGACTTCGAACTCTCCGAGGGCGAGCGCGAGCGGATCGCTCGGCCGTCGCTGCTGAAGTCGTTCGGGCTCTTCCTGCGAAACGAGATGCGGAGTTAAGGCGTGAAACGGTTCGATATTTGCGGTGGCGTGCGCCGTCGCGCGTTGTATCGCGCGACGTATTCGCGCGAGGGGTGACCGAAGGAGCGCCAGCGACCGAGGGAATCGGCTGGGCAGGTGTGTGGCGTGGTGCGGTGCTGCGCGGTTCCCTGGAGGAACGAAAAGGCGAGTCGCGCTCGCGTCGAGCGGCGCGAGGGTGTTCAGCGCTCACTGACGAGCGTAGTAGCGATCGGGCTCACTCCCGTTCGGACTCCAACTCCTCGACGCGCTCTCGCAACTCGTCGACCTCCCGGTTCCGACGAAGCGCGCGCTTCAGGTAGACGCCGACGAAGAGCGCGACCGGAACCGACACCACCGCCGCGAGCGTGAGGACGACAAACGGTGACGCGCCGCCGGACTGGAGCGTGACGGGGACCATGGCCGTGGGTGCAAACCGGGACCCGTTAGGTCTTACTCACTCCGCCCTCGAAGACGGTCGGAACTCGCGGACGAGCGAAGACGGAAAGAGAGAATCCGGAAGAGATTACCGAGCGGCGGCGGCGACGCGCTCTTTCTCCTCTTTCTGATTGACGGCGTACGTAGAGACGTCGTCGTTGGCGGCGCCCATCAGCTGGGAGGCCAGCGCGTCCTCGGCGTCGGTCGGCGTCTTGAACGAGTCGCTGTAGACGCCCTCGGCGATGAACTTCAGGGCCTGGTCGACGCGGCGCTGGGGCGCGACGTCGACGGCTTTCGGGACCGAGATACCGCCGTACTTCAGGCGGACGGTCTCCTCGCGCGGAGCGCTGTTCTCGACGGCGGAGACGAGGACCTGAACGGGGTTCTCCTCGGTGCGCTCGTGGACGATGTCGAAGGCGTCGCGCGTGATGCGCATGACCTTCTGCTTGTCGCCGGTGTTCTCCTCGGTCTGCATGAGCCGGTTGATCAGCCGCTCGACGACGCTGATCTCGGACTTCTGGAACTGCTTGCCGGCGTGGCGACCCATCGTGTGCGCGATGGGCGTGACCGTGATGTAGCGCTCCGTCGAGGGGTCGCTGTACTCGATGTCGGTGACGTCCCACTCGCCGAAGAGCTTGGCGGGCGCGTCTTCCTCGTCGGTTCCGGCCGGGGCGTCGGGTTCGGGGGCTTCGTCGTCTGCGCTCATGGTTATCGCACCGGTTTCTCCGCGTTCCCGCGGACGAGTTCGATCATCGAGACGCCGTTGACCTTCTCGA
>JBDGSU010000175.1:0-7047 GCA_042217395.1 Halosimplex sp. | reverse complement strand
TTCGTTGCGGTCAGTGTCGACCTGATTCTAAACGATCTTGCGACGCGACCAATCACTTATACTCACATTTCTTGTAAAGGTCCGGTTTGTGACGGTGGAATATCCAGCTCTGCTATAGGAGTGGATTGTGGAGCGAGTTGTCGGATTCATCCCGCGCCTGAAGGCGCGGGTATTCTCCTCGCATTTTATAAGGGCCCCGAACGACCACGGAGACGCATGGGAAACCGGTCGCTCGACGACTTCGTGGGCTCCGGGGCGGCGGAGGACGATCCGAACGACGGGAGTCTCACCGCCGACACCGGGACGAACGGCGACGAGGCGACCGAGGCGGCTTCTACCGACGCCGACCCCGATTCCGGCGCGTCCGACGCCGACGTGGGGAGCGACGCCGCCACCGGATCCGACGCGTCCGACGAGAGCGAGACGCGGGCGGGCGAGGAGGGCGGCCCCCGCGTCGACCCGGCGACGGTCGACCCTGCCGAGTCGACGTACGCCTGGTCGGGCGACGGGGGCGTCTGCGACGCCTGCGGCGGGACGGTCGAGCGGCGCTGGCGGAGCGACGACGGGCTGGTCTGTCCGGACTGCAAGGAGTGGTGACGGCTACTCTCTCCGAGATGGCGGCCGACAGGGTCTGTGCAAGGACTTTCCGCGAGCGGGGTGCGACGCGGCCGTGCCCGTGCGTGCGGTGGGCACACCCAGCAAAGTTACGTTTCTGCGGCCATTAGCACCGGTACGAATCCCCGTGCGAGCCAATCGTACGCTCCGCCGGTCGCCGAGGGCAGGCGGGCCCGCGACGCGACGCGATGCGTCGGAGCCGTAGCCACCTATGACAGACACAGACACCACAGTCTCCGGTCGCCAGGAGAGCACGATCGACGACATCGACGACGCGCAGGCGGTGGTCTCGCGGGTCGTCGAGAACGTCGGCCAGGTGATCGTCGGCCACGACACCGAGATCGAACACATCCTCACCGCCTTGCTGGGGCGAGGCCACGTCCTGCTGGAGGACGTCCCCGGCGTCGGGAAGACGATGCTCGCCCGCGCCGTCGCGCAGTCGTTCGACGGCTCGTTCAAGCGGGTGCAGTTCACGCCCGATCTGCTCCCCTCGGACGTGACCGGCGTCAACGTCTTCAACCAGAAGAACGAGACCTTCGAGTTCCGTCCGGGACCGGTCTTCGCGAACGTCGTCCTCGGTGACGAGATCAACCGCGCGCCGCCCAAGACCCAGTCGGCCCTGCTCGAGGCCATGGAGGAGGACCAGGTCACCGTCGACGGGGAGTCCCACGACCTGCCCGACCCCTTCACGGTCATCGCGACGCAGAACACCGTCGAGCGCGACCGCACCTACGAGCTCCCGATGGCCGAGCTCGACCGGTTCATGAAGAAGCTCCACCTTGGCTACCCCGAGACGAGCGAGGAGGCCGAGATGTTGGATCGGATCGTCGGCCACCACCCGATCGAGGACCTGACGTCGGTGGCGACGCTCGAAGACCTGCGCGCCGCTCGCGAGACCGCCGCGAACGTGACCGTCGAGCGATCGGTCCGCGAGTACGTCACGCGGCTCTCGCAGTTCACCCGCCGCCACGCCGAACTCGGCGTGAGCCCCCGGGGCGGCCTCGCGGTGTTGCGGGCCGCTCAGGGCCGGGCCGTCCTCGAGGGCCGGGAGTACGTCATCCCCGACGACGTCCAGGTCGAGGCGGAAGTCGTCTTCCCGCATCGCATCCGCACGAGTACCGACGAGACGACGCCGGGGGCCGTCGTCGAGAACGCGCTCAAATCAGTCCGCGTCGAGTGATGCAGCTGACACGCCGCGGCTACGCCGTCCTCGGGATCGTCGGCCTCGCGGAGCTGTTCGCTATCACCTACGGCGCCCGGGCGCTGAACGCCATCGCCGCGCCCGCGGTCATCGCGTTGCTGGCGTCGGTCGTCCAGTTGCGCCGGGCCGAGCTACCCACCGCCGAGCGCGACCACGTCCCCGCCGCGTTCCCCGGCGACACCCGCGAGGTGACCGTCGAAGTCGAGGGCAGCGGCGTCGCCCGCATCGAGGAGACGCTGCCCGACGGGCTCTCGGCCGACGGCGCGACCGTCGAGGCGAGTCTGCCGGCGACCGTCTCGTACACGCTCACCTGCGCGGAGCGCGGGCGCCACCCGGTCGGCCCGCTACGAGTCCGGATGCGCGACCTGCTGGGGCTGGTGGAGACGACCGTCGCCGTCGGCGGGCAGACCCACGTCCTCGTCTACCCGTCGGTCCATCGGGTCGCCGGCCAGGACGTGGTCAGGCACGTCCTCGAGCGCTCGGAGGTCGAGCGCCAGGAGTTCGACACGATCCGCGAGTACGTCCCGGGCGACCCGCTGCGAAACGTCCACTGGAAGTCGACCGCCAAGGCCCAGGACGACATCTTCGTCACCGAGTTCGCCGACGAACGGGCCGCCAACGACGAGCTGGTGATCGCCGCGTGGGCCAAGGCGGGCTCGGTCGACGCGATGGCCGCCGCCGCCGCGAGCATCGCCGTCTCGGCGCTGGAGGCCGGCCTCGCCGTCGAGTTGCGCCTCCCCGAGCGCACGATCGGAGCGGGTCGGGGGGAGGAGCATCGCCGCCGACTGCTCACCGCGCTGGCGGTGACGGATACCGACTTCACGAAGACGTTCGACTCCTACACGCTCCCCGACGAGGCGACCGAGGGCGCGGACGTGGTGGTCTTCGGCGACAGTGACAGCGTCGACGTCCGGGTGGGGACCGACGACACGACGTTCGAGGCGATCACGATCGGTCGCGACAACCCGCTCGCCCGGCCGGAGGTGGAGTCGTGAGCACCGACGCGCGCGACGCGTCGCGGAGCGCGGCGCTGGACGTCGAGGGGGTCGACCCCGTTCGGACCGTCGCGCTCGGCGGCATCGCCCTGCTGATCGCCGCGTACGGGTCGGTGTTTTATCACTTCATCGACGTGACGGGCGAGCCGCTGGCCTTTCTGGTCGTCGCGGGGGTCGCGCTGGCGGCGGCGACCGCGCTGTCGGACTCGCTGCGACTGCGCTGGGCGACGCTGATCGCGGTCGGGCTGCTCGGCGCCGGGCTGGGGCTGTACGTGTTCACGCTGCCGCGCCAGCCGCCGCTGGTCCCCCTGCTCACCGACGCCATCGCGCTGATGACCGGGCGGTCGCTGCTGCAGGTGACCAACGTCGATCTGTGGGTGCTCGGGGTCTCGCCGGGCCCCCTGTTCCTGACGTGGTTCCTCGCGATGCGGCGGCGATACGTCGCGGGCGTGCTCGCCGGCGGCGGGATGCTCGGTTTTCTCGTGTTGACCACCGACGCCTCGAACGTGACGACGCTGCTGGGCGTCGTCGGCGCCGTCGTCGCCGTCGCGGTCGGCGACATGGACCGCCGGGGCGACTCGCTGAAAGCCGCAGAGCCCCTCGCCGTCCTGCTCGCGGCGCTCATCCTCCTCTCGGCGGTCGCGCCCGTCGTCCCCGCCGGTCCGTCGCGGACCGCGAGCACCTGGTCGAGCTTCCAGACCGGCGGGCCGGGCACGGGCGCGGGCACCGTCGAGGCGAACCTCGTCGAGGCCGACAGCCAGCTCGGCATCGCCGGCAACCTCTCGCTGTCGCCGGAAGTGCGATTCCGCGTCGAGAGCGACAGCGAGTCCTACTGGAAGGTCGGCGCCTACGACCGCTACACCGGCGACGGCTGGGTCCGCACCGGCAGCACCCACGGCTACAACGACCGGCTGTCGGGCCCGCCGGGCCAGAGCCGGGCGGTCAGGCAGACCTACACCGCCGTCGACGACCTGAGCGTGGTCCCCGGCGCCTGGAAGCCCGTCTCGGTCGACGGCAGCGTGGCCGACAGCGTGCGGGTCAACGACCTCGACGGCTTCGAACTCGAGGGGACCGTCTCCGCCGGCGAGCGCTTCTCCGTGACCAGTCGGGTCCCCGTCGCGAGCGCCGAGCGGCTGCGCTCGGCCGGCACCGACTACCCGTCGTCGGTCGCCGAGCGCTACACGCGCCTGCCCTCGAGCACGCCCGACCGGGTCGGCGAGCGGACCGCGCGGATCGCCGCCCGCGCGGACAACCCCTACGACACCGCCCGCGTGATCGAGCGCTGGCTGGAGAACAACCGCGAGTACTCGCTGGACGTGGCCAAACCCCGCGGGAACGTCGCCGACGAGTTCCTCTTCGAGATGGACTCGGGCTACTGTACGTACTACGCGACGACGATGGTCGTCATGCTGCGCACGCAGGGTATCCCTGCCCGGCTCGCGGTCGGCTACACGTCCGGCGAGCGGGTCGCCGAAGACGAGTGGGTCGTCCGCGGGCTCGACGCCCACTCGTGGGTCGAGGTGTACTTCCCGAGCGTGGGGTGGGTGCGCTTCGACCCGACGCCGGCCGGCCCGCGCGAGGCGGCCGAACAGCAGCGACTCACCGATGCCCGCGAGAACAACCGGACGGACGTCGACCTCAACGACACCGGCGGCGCCGAGTGGACGGCGACACCGACCGCCACGCCCGCGCCGCTGACGCCCCGTTCCCAGCAGCCCGTCCAGGAGGCCCCCGGTGAGATCACCGTCCCCGACCGGATCACCCGCCCCGGTGTCGGGGCCCCGCGCTCGGGCGTGTCGAACCTGTCGACCGTGACGGTCACCGGCGCGCCCACCAACGGGTCCGACGGCGGCGGCAGCGACGGCGCGACGGGCCCGTTCGGCGGGCGCCCGCCGACCCGCGAGGAGGCGACGCTGGGCGCCATCGTCCTGCTCGGACTGGTCGTCGCCCTCCGCCGGACGGGCCTCACCGGTCGCGCCTATCGCGCGGTCTGGCTGCGCTACCAGCCGACGAGAGACCCCGAGACCGACGCCGAACGGGCCTTCGAGCGCCTCGAGTACGTCCTCGCCGAGCGCCACCGACCCCGCAGACCGGAGGAGACGCCCCGGCAGTACCTCGCCGCCATCGGCGCCGACGAGCGCGCCAGACAGGTGGCGGCGATCCGCGAGCGCGCCAAGTACGCCGGGCGGGTCACCCGCGAGGAGGCCGACGAAGCGGTGTCGATCGTCGACGACCTCGTCGGCTGGCGGGGCGCCTGAGCGGCGGGCACCCGAACGTCGCGAAGCGTCTCGCCGCCACAGGTCGCCAGGCCCCCGCGTCGCTCGGATGCGACGGCTGTGGGAAGTCCCGACAGTGTTTAATAGGTCGATTTCGTAGGCGGATGCGTAATGTCGGAAGTCTGCTCGACGTGCGGGCTGCCTGAGGAGCTCTGCGTCTGCGAGGACGTGGCCAAAGACTCCCAGGAGATCAGCGTCCGCATCGACGAGCGCCGATACGGGAAAGAGGTAACGATAATCGAGGGATTCGATCCGAAGGACGTCGACATGGACACCCTGTCGTCGGATCTAAAATCGAAGTTCGCGTGTGGTGGAACGGTCGAAGACGGTTCCATCGAGCTCCAGGGCAACCACACCGGCCGCGTCGAGGACTTCCTTCGGGGCAAGGGATTCAACGTCGCCTGACCTCCCGACCGTGACCCCGTAAGCCCGCACGAAGAGCCGTTTTTGGCCCCTCGAACGGGCGTTTTCCGGCCGTCGACGCCGACCGCGAGCGGTGCCACCAGCGCTCTCGCCCGGTCGGGGCGGGTACTCGCCGTCGCGTCGCCGGCAGACGACCGGCCCGTACCTCTCGGTGGTCGGCCGGTCGAACTCGCGCGGTTCGCAGTCCCGGTCCGCCGCGGGCGTGTACGAAGAGGGCTGCGTCGACGCGGCGCTCCGTCTCCGTCCGGGGCCTGCACCGGCCCCGCGGCCTGATATCTTCACTGTGACAGTGGTAGGTGATTCGGACCCAAGAACGTTCGTCCGGCTGTCGGCACGGTCGCTGATCGATTCGCGGCCGCGATAAACGTACGCCGAGCGAAGCGAGGCGGTTCACCGAGCGCGACCGAAGGGACCGCTCGGCCTTCCTCGTGAGCGAAGCGAACGAGGGCTCGGGAGAGCGTGCTCTCCCGGTGTTTTCACCCATGTTTTTGCCGTCCGGCGGGTCGCGGGCGTAGCCCGCGACCGAATGACGTGGCGGCGCAGCCGCCACGCTGTTCCCGCAGGCGCGCGGTGCGAGGTGCGACCGGAGGGAGCACCTCGATGCGAACGGGGAGCGGAGCGACCCGTGAGCGAAGCGCGCCGAGGAAACCCGGGCGGGAAAAAGATGGTCTAGAAGTCGTCGAGCGTCGTCCGCCGGAGGCCGCTGCCGTCCGAGCGCACTTCCGCGTCCGCCGGTGAGTCGTCGACCGCGCGGCCGCCGTCGGGTTCGAACTCGCCGAGAGACGCCTGAGACTGCGCGGCGAGGACGTCTTTGCTCGTCTGCCACGACTCGCGGGCGCACGGCGGGAGCGCGTCGTTGTCGGCGACGTATGTCTCGAGGAACTCCCGCGTGGTTGCGTCGCCGGGGTAGCCGCTGCCAACGTCGCCGTACTCCGCGGCGAGCGCCTCGACGTGGGCGTCGCGGGCGACCTTCGCGACGATGCTGGCGGCGCCCACGACGGGGTAGGTCTCGTCGGCGCCGTGTTCGGCGCGGACGTCGATCTCGGCCCCGGCGGCGTCCTCGACGCGGCGCTCGAAGCGGACGGCGTTGGTGTCGCCGGCGTCGACGTAGCCCTCGTAGGGGTCGTCGGTCGCGTCCGTTCCGACCGCCTCGACGAGCGCGTCGACGGCCTCGGCGTGGGCGGCGACGGTCAGCGAGTTCATGTCCGTCTCGTCGTCGTCGATGCGCTCGACGGTGACCTCGGCGACGCCGACCGCCCCCACGTCGCGGATCGCCGCGGCGAGTTCCTCGCGGCGCTCGGGCGCGATCCCCTTCGAGTCGCCGACGTCGTCGGGCAACTCGGCGGGGTCGACGGCGACCGCCGCCGCGAACATCGAGCCCAACACCGGCCCCTTGCCGGCCTCGTCGACGCCGAACTCGTGCATGGCGGCGGCTTGTGCCTGCTCGTATTTAAACTGTCGCCGCTCATCCGTAGCATATTGTTGAGGCTCTTGCCGAACACAGTGAAACAGCGTGAGAATCACGGCATCCCGCCGA
>JBDGSU010000081.1:0-7064 GCA_042217395.1 Halosimplex sp. | reverse complement strand
TCACCCACGCGAAGTTGATCGCCGCGCACATCGCGCCGTAGTACTCCTCGGCGAGCTGTGACCCCGCGGGCGCCGCCGCCAGTTCCCTGTCGGGCAACTCCGAGAGCAGCCCCGCGTGGGCCTGCTCGATATCCCGCAGGTAGTCGGTGCAGACCTGGTGGCCCAGCCCGCGGGAGCCGCAGTGGATGAGGACGACGACCTGGTCTTCGGACAGGCCGAACTCCGCGGCCACCTCGTCGCGGTAGACGTCCGTCACGCGCTGGACCTCGAGGAAGTGGTTCCCGCTGCCGAGGCTCCCCACCTGATTTTTCCCGCGGTCCTTGGCCTTCTGAGAGACCGTGCTCGGGTCCGAATCGTGTCTGACGCCCTCGTCCTCGCAGTGTTCGAGGTCCGCGGGGACGGCGTAGTCGTTCTCCAGCGCCCACTCCATCCCGCGGTCGAGGATGGCCTCGACGTCGGCCTTCGTCCCCTCGTGGATCCCCCCGCCGCCAAGCCCCGACGGGACGTTGGCGAACAGGGCGTCGACGAGTTCCTCCTCACGGCCCTGGAGGTCCTCGTATCGGAGGTTCGTCTTCACCATCCGGACGCCGCAATTGATATCATAGCCGATCGCTCCCGGCGAGATACAGCCGTTCTCGGCGTCGATTCCGGCGACGCCGCCGACGGGAAAGCCGTAGCCTTGGTGGCCGTCGGGCATGCAGATCGTGTACTTGCGGACGCCGGGAAGGTGCGTCGAGTTCTTGAGCTGCTGGAGGGTCTTGTCCTCGCTGATCTCGTCGAGCAGGTCCTCGCTTGCGAAAACGCGTGCCGGACGATTCATCTCGCCCTCCTGGGGTATCTCCCAGACGTAGTCCCTGACTTTCTCCAGCGTGATGCCGTCTGCGTCGTAGGTGGTCATACCCGACAGTCGGCCGGGCGCGCCGGAATAGGTTTCGCTGTGGACGCGGTCGACCGGACGGTCAGAGGGGGCCCGGTCGGAGACGCGGCCGTCAGTCGGCCGCGGTCGCGGCCCCTTCGCGCGTTCGCTCGTCCCGGGTCGCACCGAGCCGCGCGTCGAGCGAGAGTGGGCCGCTGCCGAGGGTGAAGATGGCCGAGAGCATGCCGAAGAGGGTGACGTGGGCGAGCACCGGGTCGTCCGGGAGGCCGAACAGCGTCAACACGAGCATCGAGAACGCGACCGCGGCCGCGCCGCGGGTGTAGTAGCCGACGATCAGCAAGAGACCGACCCCGATCTCGGTCAGGCCGGCACCGAGCACCCACACGCCGGGGTCGACCGGAACGACGCTCGTCAGGTCGTACTTGGCGACGACGAGGAGCGCCCGCGCGGGGTTGGCGAGCTTCTCGACGAACCCGAGGTAGGCGAACCCGACGCCGACGCCGACGCGGAGCACCGTCGCGACGTACGCGTCGTAGGGACGGACCAGTCCGGCGAAGCGCTCCGCGACGTCGTGGACCGGGTCGACGCGACCGTAGTAGGTCCCGGGCGTCTCGGCGACGCGCTTGAGCAGGTGGTCCGCGCTCGGGCGCCCGCTCCCGAGGAGAACGACGGCGAGAAAGCCGGGGACGTACTCGATCGCGAGGACCAGCGCGGGGTTGAACGCGAGCGCGACGAGGTAGATCGCGAGGCCGACCGCCGCGACTGCGCGGGTCGCCAGCCCGAACAGGAGGAGAAAACCCAGTCCGACCTGGAGGACGCGAGCCTCCGCCGGGGCGGCCGGACTGAACAGGTAGCCCGAGAACCCGGCACCGACCAGCGGCAGGCCGAGGCTCAACCGCAGCATCCAGGGGACGTACGGCCGGTAGTCAGCGAGCGCTGCCCGGAGCGCTCCGACGTCCGGAATCGACGGTCGGAGCACGTAGAGCGCTGTCAGTAGCGCGACGACGGCCAGGGTGCCGCCACCGAGGAGCGCGGCGTTAAGCGGCTCCGAGAGCACGTCGACGGCGAACTCGACCGCGTCTCTCGCCGCCGTCGGCGGGTCGGTGACGTAGTCGACGTGGGCGCTCGCGCGACCCGAGAGCGCGACGAGCGCGAGGCCGGCGACGGCGGTCCGCGACGCGGTCCGAGACCCCGATTCGATCATGGCCGGCGGTTCGAACCAGCCGCGGATAAAGGCCGCCGTCTCGGGTCCGCCGGCCGCGCCGCGTTCCCCGGCGGGATCCGTCGATCAGACGTCGAAAACGACGTAGGCGTGCCAGCCGTCGTCGGTCTCCGAGAGGTCCATCTCGGAGTAGGTGACCGCCTTCAGGTCGCGGGCCTCGACGCGGTCCAGCGGGACGCCGCGGGCCGACCCCTCGACGCGGAACCGACCCGCCGACCCGTCGTCGCCCTCCGCCGACCGGGAGACGGCGGCCTCGTTGTCCACCGGGAGGACGCCGCGCACGTCGCGCTCGTAGATGAGCTCGTCCAGGTAGTCGAACAGGAGCGCCTCGCGGCTCTCGGCCGCGACCGAGAGGGCGAACCGCTCCCCGCCGGTCTCGGGGATATCGTCGCACATCGCGGCGGCCATCCCGTCGGCGACGGCGCCGAAGACGGCCCCGAGGGAGGCGCCCTCGGCCTCGACGGCGACGTCGGCGGTGTGCTCGCGCAGCGCGAAACTCACGTGTCATCACCCGCGGCGCTACCGCCGTCCCCGTCGCGGTCGCCGCCCACAGGCCCGGCCTCGCTCGCATCGCCGGTCGACTCGTCGGCACGATCGGTCCGCGAGAGCATGTAGTGGCGGACGACCGCCTCGTCGTCGATCTCCGACTCGTCGAGGTCGGGGTGCATCGCGGCCAGTTCGCGGCGCGCCTGCTCGCGGAGGTCCCGGGCGGCCTCGCCGGTGAGATCGCTCAGGTCGCCGACGGTTCGGGTCCCCCAGGCCCCGATGTCTTCCACGCCGTCACGGGCCTGTTCGCGGACCCGTTCGAGGTCCATCAGCTCCTCCGTCGCGGCGGTCTCGCTCTGCCCGGTCGCGACGCCGCTGGTGACGATAGAACGGATCCCCTCCTCGACGGTGAGGTCGACGTCGTAGACGCGCTCCGTGGAGACGTGGATGACGTACCCGCCCATGACCGGGTTCGGTGCGAGCGGCATGAACAGCGTGGTCACGTCGTCGTGGTCGGTCGTCTCGGCGATGGTGGGCGGCGACTCGGCGGTGACGAACGCGAGCGAGTACGACCCCTCGCGAGGGAACTCGACGAGCTTCACCTCGCGGAAGCTCTCGGCGTCGTTCGACAACAGGAGCTCGGTCATCTCGTTGAAACTCGTGTAGACGGAACCGATGCCGGGGATCCGGGCCATGAGCGTGTCGAACACGCGCTCGAATCCGTCGCCCGAACGCGCCTCGGCGACGAGACCGACGACGAACACCAGCGCGATGAGCGTGACGATAGCGAGCAGTTTCATCACCAGCGGCGAGAGGTTCGCTCCGATCCCGAACTGTGAACTGAGGACGGCGACGACCGGGCTGATCGCCCGGAGGACGAAGTTGACGACGAACGCGAGGACGATCACCGTGATCAGAAGCGGGATCGTCAGCGCCGCGCCGGTGAGGAAGACCTGTCTGAGCCGGTCGGCGAGGGCCGCTCGCGTCTCGCCCGTGTCGAGGCCCGGACCGCTGGAGAGCACGACCATACGACCCTCTGCGGGCCGGTCGACGAAAGACTTGCGGCGCCGGGAGCGCGGTACCGGTCGATCGACGCCGATGGAATTATAGTCACTTACCCGCTACAGCATGGGTAGTGAGCGTCAACGTCGAGCGACGAGTCGTCGACCCCGGAGACGCCGACTACGTCGAGCAGGCCTGGCAACTCAAAGAGCGCATCCGCGCCGCCGAGGGCGTGTTGCGCCAGCGCCGCGGCTTCTTCGAGAACGCCTACGAGCGTTCGACCGTCTACTGTTTCGTCGACCGGTCGGATCGGGGAGCGCTCGTCGGATTCGCGGCCGTCCGCCACGACGGATACATCCTCTTTCTCGCCGTCGACTCGGAGTATCAGGGCGAGGGGTTCGGCGAGGCGCTCGTCGCCCGCGTCGCCGAGGACTACAGTTCGGTCACGTGCCACGCCCGCACGACGAACCGCGACGCGCTGCGGTTCTACCAGCACATCGGCTTCACCATCGAACGGCGCATCGACAACTACTACGAGGACGGCGGCGACGCCTACTATCTGAAACTCGGCGAGGACGAGGGGCTCGCCGACCGGCTCTCGAAGCTCCTGGGCGGGTAGCGAGACGCGACCAGCGGGAGCGTCTCGGATACGTGAACAGCGACCAGCGGGAGCCCTCGACGCGAACGGGGAACAAAGCGGCTCGTGAGAACGGCGGTGACCGGATCCGACCGCTGAGCGCAAACGATTTAGCGCCCCGTTCGAAACCGGGTAGCCGTGCAGGAACAGACGCGGGCGTACCTCCGGGGGCGATTCGGCGACCACTATCGCCGGACGGAGTTCACGCCGCCGCCGGAGGCGAACGAACGCGAGTGGGGATACGTTCCCTGGACGGAGGGGCCGGGCGAGACGATGGTCCGACACCGATCGCTGCTCGATATGGGGTCGCTCGACGACTTCCTCGCCCGCGAACGCCCGAAACACGTCTACTTCTCGGCCGGCCGCTACGAGAGCCCCGGCGCGAGTTCGATGGGCGAGAAGACGTGGCGCTCCTCGGATCTCGTCTTCGACCTGGACGCCGACCACCTCCCCTCGGTGACGCTCGGGCGGGACAGCTACGCCGAGATGCTCGAAAAGTGCAAGGGCGCGCTGTTGCGACTCCTCGATTTCCTCGAACGCGACTTCGGTTTCGAGGACGCGACCGTCGTCTTCTCGGGCGGTCGGGGGTACCACGTCCACGTCCGCGACGAGGCGGTCCAGGGCCTCGAGAGCGGCGGCCGGCGAGAGATCGTCGACTACGTCCGCGGGATCGGCCTCGACCACGAGCTGCTGGAGACGACGGAGATCCGCGGCGGCGTGACCGCGCGGGTCCTCGAGACGGACGGCGGGTGGGGCCGGCGCGTCCACGAGCGGCTCCTCTCGTTCGCCGACGAGATACTCGCGATGGACGAAGCGGAGGCCAAGACCCGGCTGCAGGAGCTCGACGGTATCGGCGAGGGGCGCGCGAACACGGTCTACGGCGCGCTCGAGAACAACGCCGAAGCGCTGGAGGCGGGGAACATCGAACTCGGGGGCGTGGGGCTGCGGACGCTGCTCGACGCGTTCGTCACCGAGGTCGTCGAGCGCCAGAACGCCCCGATCGACGAGCCGGTGACGACGGACGTGAACCGCCTCATCCGGTTGCCGGGGAGCCTCCACGGCGGGAGCGCGCTCGAGGTCAGGCGCATCGACCGGGACGCCATCGACGAGTTCGACCCGCTGGTCGACGCGGTGCCCGAGACGTTCGTCGGCCACGAGATCAACGTCGAGGTGACCGACCCCGGCGAGGTCGAACTGCGTGGCGATAGCTTTAATCTGGAGGCGGGAGAGCGTTCAGTTCCGGAGTATCTCGGCGCGTTCCTGATGGCGAGGGGGCGCGCCGAGAAGGCACCAGAATGAGGGGGCACTGAACCGCGATGATGGACCTCGACGAACTGCGCTCGGTACAGAGCCGGGAACGGCAGACCGACAGCCTCCAGCAGCTTCGCGAGTCGTTCTACAGGGACGCCGGCGAGTTCATCCAGCAGCTTCACCGCGAGCGCGAGCGGGCGGCCGAGGAGGCCGACGACCCGTGGAACGCGCCCGAGGTCAACCGCCTCAGCGACGACATCGACACCGCCGAGGGGACCGTCGAGGCCATCTACGAGCGCCGCGTCGGCAAGATAGTCAAGATGGCCTCCCTCGCCGCCGCGGACATGCCCACCGAGGACGAGGGGCTCACCGCGGAGGAACGCACGCTCTTCGAGACGCTCGTCGAGGCCATCGAGCGCAACCGCGCGAACGTCGAGGCCGTCATCGACGGCGAGAACCCCGCACAGGCCGTCGCCGACGCGGGCCCGGCGACGGACGCCGACCCCCAGGCGGGTTCCACGACCGATACGGAGGCGGAGCGGCGCCGGGAGCCGCCCGCCGACCCGACGTCCGGCGCCGACCCAGGCGTCCCGGCGGAGGAGGGGGGCGACCGCGCCGACGTTCCGACCGGGCCCGGGGCGCTCGTGGACGACGATACACCGTCACCGCCGCCGGACGGTCCGGGAGCGTCCGCGAACGACGCTCCGACACCAGCGAACGACTCGCCGGCCGGGTCGGGCGTCGACGCGGCCGACCTGATGGGCGACGGTTCGAAGGCCGAGGCGGAGTCCGGTCGCGAACCGGGGCCGCCGGCCGGCGACGACGGCGCGAGCGAACCGCCACGGGCTACCGCCGGTAACGGGGGCGGAGCCCCGGACGGCGAGCCGGCGAGCAGCCAACCCGACGGCGGCGACCCGTCTGTCGACCGCGCGACGGTGAAGATCACGAGCGACGTCGGCGAGATATTCGGCGTCGACCAGCGCGCGTACGACCTCTCGCCGGACGACGTCGTCCAGTTGCCCGAGGCCAACGCGGGCCCGCTCGTCGAGCGCGACGCCGCCGAGCGGCTCGATTGACTGTTTCTGCGGGACGACGGGCCGAGCGGAGGCCGGGAGAGCGATCTCGACCCGTCAGTTCGGTTCGGGCCGCGAACCGAGCGTCAGTTCGACCGTCTCCTCGCTCCCGTCGCGGAGGACGGTGACGTCGATGGTGTCGCCGGGGCTCGTTTCGAGCGCGAGGAAGCTCGCGAGCGCCTGCCGGGTCGGGATGGGGGTGTCGTCCATCGCGACCACGACGTCGCCGCCGGTCTCGACGCTCCGGCCGGCGACGGTGTCGTTGCCGGTCGAGCCCCGCAGAACGCCGTCCGAGGGGCTGCCGTCGCGGACGACGGCGATGTAGACGCCGGTGCGGCCGTCGACGCCGTTGGCCTCGGCGAGCAGCGGGCCGACCGTCTGGAGGCGGACGCCCATGTACGGGTGCGCGTAATCGCCGTCTTCGAGGAGCGCCGGGACGACCCGGCGGACGAGCGGCGCCGAGATGGCGAAGCCGATGTTGTCGCCGCCGCCGGAGTTGACGACGCCGGCGACCGA
>JBDGSU010000076.1:0-7079 GCA_042217395.1 Halosimplex sp. | reverse complement strand
TGCAACACCGGCTGTCTGTTCTGTAACTTCAAGGACCGCTCCGAGCAGTTCCGGTCGGCCAACGACGACGACCACGGCGGGTTCACCAAGCGACCCGACGAATCGCGCGAGATCGTCGCCGAGGCCGTCGAGCGGGGCATCTACGAGGTGACCTCCGTCTCGGGGCTCCACCCCGCGTTCGCGCTCGACGACGAGCACCGGGAGATCCTCGAATCGAGCGACCGCGGCGACCTGAACTACCGACTGCCCGCGGAGTACGACGTGGACCCGGGCACCTACTGCGAGCAGATCGCGGCGATGAGCGTCGACGGCGTCCACGTCCACTCGATGACCCCCGAGGAGGCCTACCACGGCCGCAGAGGCACCGACTGGGACTACGAGGAGGTGTACGGCCGACTGAAGGAGGCCGGACTCGATTCGGTCCCGGGGACGGCCGCGGAGATCCTCGTCGACGAGGTCCGCGACGTGATCTGCCCGGGGAAGATCGGGACCGACGAGTGGCTCGAGGCGATGGAAGCCGCGGCGAGCGTCGGCCTCGACATGACCTCGACGATCATGTACGGCCACGTCGAAAACGAGATGCACCGCGTGATGCACCTGAAGCGAATCCGCGAGTTACAGGACCGGACCGGCGCGATCACCGAGTTCGTCCCCCTCTCCTTCGTCCACCAGGAGACGCCGCTGTACGAGGAGGGGATGGTCTCGACCGGGGCGACGACCGACGAGGACGAACTGCTGATCGCCGTCTCGCGGCTGTTCCTCGACAACGTCGATCACGTCCAGTCGTCGTGGGTGAAATACGGCGACGAGCAGGGGCTGAAGATGCTCTCCTGCGGGGCCGACGACTTCATGGGCACCATCCTCAGCGAGGAGATCACCAAGCGCGCGGGCGGAGAGTTCGGCGAGGCGCGCTCGTTCGACGAGTACGTCGAGATGATCGACGCCATCGGACGGGTGCCGGTCGAGCGCTCGACCGACTACCGACAGCGCCGTCGGCTCGACCCCGACGACGGCCCGCACGGCCCCGAACTCGGGCCGAAGGCCGACGGGACGCCGCTGGTCGACCCGGAGTGGGTCGGCGAGAGCGAGGCGCGAACGCAGTGAGCGCCTCGGACGAAGCGAGCGGGGAGTGTAGCGACCCGCGAGCAGCGAGGCCGACCGAAGCGAGGCCCCGGAGTCCGCGAACGGCGAGCGAAGCGAGCCGTGAGCCGAGCGCGCCCTCGGGCCGAGCGAGCGCGCCGAGACGGGACACGGTCCGACGAACCTATCACGTCGCCGTGAGAAGGCGGGGTCGATGGCAGCGACCCTCCGCGAGGCCCTCCGGGAGCGGGTGACGGTCCGGACCGCCCTGACGTGGCTCGCCGTGACGGGCGTCCTCTGGCTGGCGTTCGACTCCTCGCCGGCGCAGTTCGCCGTCACGATGGTCTCGACGGCCGTCATCGGCCTGTCGGACGTGGCGGCCGACGCGTACGACCTCAAGGGCTCGGTGGCACACGTGGGCCTCGGGCTGTACACGCTCCTCAGCGGGCTCGCGATGCTCCTGCTCGAAGAGGGGGGCGTCCCGTGGCACCCCGGAGTCTTCCTTGCCGTCGGCGCCTGGTACGTCCTCGACGCGGTCCAGACGGTCCGCCACGAGGGCGCGACCGAGGACGAACCGACCGGCCGCGAAGTGTATCACGACTACGTGGGTCGGCGGATCGACGAGGCGCTCGACGACGGGCCGCGCACCCGGCGCGAACTCTCCGAGGAACTCGAGGCCGACGACGCGGCCGTCGACGCGGCGCTCGAGACCCTCGAATCGCGCGGCGTCGTCGTCCGCGAGGGCAGCGCGATCCGATCTACAGAGCCCGACGACGGAGGGATCGCCGGGAAGGTCGGTCGGCTCGCTCGACGGGTCGCTCGCCCGCTCACGCTCGAACTGGGACGGGCGGACGAAGCCGCGAACGCAGAGTCGAACCGGTCACGAACGCCGGATTCGAACCGCGCCAGAGCGGGAACCGACGGCCCGGATCGGAGTGCCGGGAGTACGAGGAGCGGTGTGTTCGGCGAGCGCGAGCGAGAGGAGGGCCGTGAGCCCGAACCGGGGCGAGAGGAGGAACGTGAGCGCGTGCCGGAGCGAGAGCCGATCGACTAGCGGTGGCGAGAACGCCGGCGAGGGCGACCGAGCACGACCGCGGGAGCGTACGAAAGCGTTATCTCGGCGGCCCAGCGACACCGGAGCGTGCATCCGGTCTGGAGAGCGGTCGGCGTCGTCGCCCTGCTGGCGGCGGTCGCCGGGCTCTGCGTTCACTACGGCGCGACGGCCGAGGACCATCACCCGTACCCGACGACCGACGACCTCGCGACGAACTACGACGCGTACGTCGGTGAGGACGTGCGCCTGTTCGGAACCGTCGAATCGGTCGACGACGCCGCCGACCGCGGGGCGATCCGCGTCGAGTCCGGCGAGGGCGACTTCCGGATGACCGTCCGGGAGTTCGACGCGAGGGTCCGGCCCGGTGGCGTCGTCCAGGTGTACGGTCGGCTCGAAGCCGACCGCACGATAGCGGCGACGTCGGTCGCCGTCGTCAACCCCGCCGACGGGTCGAAGACCTACAAATACGTGGTCTCGGCGGTCGGCGCGGCGCTCGCGGTCGTCCTGTTCTTCCGGCACTGGCGCGTCGATCCGTCGGCGCTCGCGTTCGAACCGAAGACCGACCGGCCCGCCTCGAGCGCGGACGCGCCGGAGGTGAGCCGGGATGGCTGATCTGCTGACCCACGTCCTCGCGGTGTACGTCGTGCTGACGGTCGCGAGCTGGCGTATCGACGCGATCGCGCCGCGCTGGGTCGCGGTCGGGATGTGCGGGGGCGCGATCCCCGACCTCGTGAAGATCCACCTCGTCGTCGATTCGATGACGGTCGAGCGAGCGCTGGGCGTCCCGTTTCTCTACGCGCCCCTGAGTACGCTGGGCGGCGTCGTCCTCGTCGCCGGCGCGATCACGCTGGCGTTCGACCGACGCTACTGGGGCCGGGCCTACGCGTTCCTCGTCGCGGGCGGATTCACGTCGCTGGTCCTCGACGGGATGCGCGTCTACGTCGACGGCCGCGCGAGTCCGTGGCTCTACCCGTTCACCTGGTGGCACCCGCCGACCCCGAGCCTGTACGTCACCTCCGACCCGCGCGTCCTCGTCGTCGGCGTCGCCGTCGCCGCAGTCGTGTTCGCGCTCGACCGGAACCGAAGGGCCGAACGGGGCGGGTAGCACCCGACGCGGTCGGGGGACCGGAACGCCGACCGCGACCGAAACCGACTTTTCGTGTGCCGAGAGTGATACACACAGATGCCCGATAGGAGCGACCTCGCGGCACAGGTCGCAGAGGATCCCGAGTTCGAATCCGCCCTCTCCGCGATCGCCGACGTCGACGCCGACAGCGACGACTGGACGTTCGACGACGTGCCCGTCGATACGGGTACGTTCGGGAGACTCGTGAGTCGGGGCGTCGTCGAAGACGCCGACGGCGGTGGCTATCGCCTCGCCGACCCGGACGCCGTCAGGGCGGCGCTCGAGGGTGCCGCGGACGCGCGGGACGGCGGTTCGGCGGCGACCGACCCCGGCCGCTCGGTGGAACTGTCCGACTTCGGCCTCGGTCGCACGCCCGGTTGGCTCCCGGCCGTCGGTGCGGCGCTGGCCGTCGTCGCGCTGGTCGTCTGGACGCGCGCGTACATCTACCCCGACGTCTTTCACGGCGGCGACGTGGTCCTCACGGCGAACGACCCGTACGCCTACCGGTTCTATCTCGAACGGACCCTCGCCGCGTCGAACGGCCCGCTGGACCTCGGTGCGCTCGCGGATCTCCCGACCGGAGAGCCGCTGTTCCTCGCCTCGCTGTGGCTCGCCGCGAGCTTGCTGGGCGGCGGGCAGGTCGCGGCGAGCGAGGTCCTCGCGTGGTACCCCGTCGCCGCGGCTCTCGCGGTCTGCGGACTCGTCTACGTCCTCGGTGCGCGCGTGCTCGGCGACCGGCGCGTCGGCCTGGCCGCCGCGCTCTCGCTCGCGCTGGTCCCCGGGTTCGCCTTCCGCACCTCGCTGGGCTTCGGCGACCACCACGCCTTCGACTACCTCTGGTTGACCGCGACCGTCACCGTCTTCGCGTGGCTGGTGACGCTCGAAGACCCGCTCGGCCGGCGAGCGCGACGCGGTGCCGGCCTGCTCGGCGTCTGTCTCGCGGGGCAGACGCTCGCCTGGGAGGGCAGTCCGTTGCTTTTGCTCCCCGTCGCGGGCTATCTCGCGGTCGTCGTCCCGCTCGACGTCCGCGCGGACCGCCCGCCGCTGCGGGCGAACGCTCCCGTGTTGCTCGGAAGCGGTATCGCCGCGGCGCTCGCGCTGGGCGCGCACGTCGCCCTCGGCTGGCAGGATCTCTCCGTCGCCGTCGTTCCGGCGCTGCTGTGTGTGGGTGGCGTCGGCCTGGCCGCAGTCGGCGAACTCGTCCGTCGTCGCGACCTGTCCGCGCGGGCGCTCGTCGCCACCGAAGTGGGCGGGCCCGCCCTCGGACTGGTCGTCGCCGGCGTGGTCGTGCCCGGGCTGGCCCGACAGCTCCTGGGCGGGGTCGCCTTCCTCCTCTTCCGGTCGAACGTCGCCGAGAAGGAGCCGTCGTTCGCGCTCGACCAGGCGCTCGGGCTCGAGTTGCTCGGCGGCGCCCTCGTCCTCGGACTCCCCGTGCTCGCGTGGGGCGCGTGGTGGGCGAGTCGCGGCGACCGCCGGTGGCTGGTGGTCAGTGGCTACGGAGCCTGGCTGTGTTTCCTGGCCGCTCTGCAACTACGATTCGCCGGTCACTTCGCGCCGCTGCTCGCCCTCTGCTCGGGCGTGGCCGTCGTCTGGCTGCTCGCCCGCTACGACCTCACCGCCGCCCCCGCGTCGGTCCGGCGCGCTCGACGAGCCGCCGGATCCGGGGACGAGACTGACAGGGCCGACGGGGACGCGGACGACGGAAGGGGCGAGCGGTGGCGAATCGACCGCGACGCGCTGACCGTCAGGTCCGGACTCGCGGTCGTCCTCGTGGTCGCGCTGGTCGTCGGCGCGAGCGGGCTCTACCTCCCCGGCGAAGTCGAGGGCGGCCTCGTCGACGACGAGACCTACCACACCGCGGTCTGGATGGACGACTACGCCACCGAGCGGGACTGGGAGTACCCCGAGAACTACGTCTTCAGCCGCTGGGGCGTCAACCGCGTCTACAACTACTTCGTCAACGGCGTCTCGCAGAACTACTCGCGCGCCCAGCGGAACTACACGTCGTTCGTCTACAACGGGTCGAGCGCGGCGTGGTACGAGCGACTGCGAAACGACACCGGGTTCGTCGTCATCGAACCCCTGCCGCGGCGCCCGGGGACGATCCAGCAACACCTCTACGTGACCTACGGGAGCCGCTGGAACGAATCGGGGTACGACGCAGTGGCACACTACCGCGCGGTCTACACCTCCAGGTCGGGCCGGAAGAAGGTGTTCACGCTGGTGCCCGGCGCGACGATCTCGGGGACCGCGCCGGTGAACACGACCGTCGAGGCGCGGACGACCGTCGAGATACCCAACGAGTCGGTTCTCTATCGACAGCAGACGACTGTCGGATCCGACGGCGACTATCGGCTCGTGGTTCCGTATCCCGGGGAGTACGAGATGACGGTCGGGAACGAAACGCGGGACGTGAGCGTGCCCGAGGCAGCGGTTCGAAACGGTGAGCGTATCCGGACTCAGGGATAGTCCACGGATACGCCACACATCAGGGAGAGTGCGATTATTTGCGGAGGGATAAAATTATTGCGCTCGGATGGGAACAGAGTGGTATGTCCCCGGAAGATCCGTCCGCCGAGTCCGGGTGGGTCGAGACGTGGACGGAGAACGCGTCGGCGTTCGACCGGGTGAAGTCGGTCACGATGACGCTTTCGGAGCCACGGCCAGCGACGTGGATCGCCGAGGAAGCCGCCGTTTCGCCGAATACTGCACGGGATCATCTGCGCCGGCTCATCGATCTCGGCGTCGTGACGGCGACCGAGACGAGCGGGACCCGTCGCTATTATCCGGACCCGCTCTACACCCGGCTTCGGGACGTTCGAGAGCTGCTCCGAGAGCGGACGAAGCAGGAGCTCTCGGAACAGGCCGCCGAGTTGAAAGCCGACGTCGCGACCTGGAAGACCGAGTACGACGCCGACTCGCCGGACGTGTTGCGCGAGCGAGCGGCTTCGGACGGCGTTTCCGCCGAACAGGCGTACGAACTCACGCGGACCGCGAGCGACTGGGAACTCGTCCGGTATCGGCTCTCGCTCGTCCGTGACGCCATCGAGAACTACGACACCTGGACGTCCGACTCCTCGCTCACTGTATGACCGGCGAGCGAGATGTGCCGGGAAAGCGGCCCGCCACCGGCGGCCATCGAAGCTCTCTCCGCCCGTCCGATCCCCGCGGGAATCGAGTCCGCCCCGACGGTGGTACCGGGCCGGGAGAAAATCGGCACCGTATCCTACGCGAGTTACGCGGCGATCTGGCGCGACATCCCGCCGTTCGATCTGTCGAGGGCGAACCGCCGGCGGAGTACCGGGAACTACGGGCCACGTTGGACCCGTCGTGGTTCGGTCGCGGGGCAGAGACGGCATCACTTCGGGTAACCTGGATTCCCGATCCGTCGCCCGGGCCCGAGGCGTCCGACCGCGAGAACGACGCGTGGGAGCGGACGCCGATTCGGGCATACTACGCGTTTCACTACAGCGAATCCGACGGATTCGATTGCGGGTTTCACTGCGAACCGAACCCGCACGTGGACGGGTTGCTTCACTACCAGGAACGGAACGGCACGAACGACGCCTACACGTACGAGCCCGCTTCGTTCGGCGCACGCTCTGTGTCCGGGCTCCTGTGGGAGGCGATAGATGCACTCGCCGACCGCCTCGAGAACTGAGTTAACTTCCTGTGGGCGTGCAGGACTGCAATGTCGTCCGCGGCTTCAGATACCGAATGGACGCCCGAATTGACATCCTCCCGCGCCTAAAGACGCGGGAATCCCACGGCACCGCACCGCTGGATTGGGATATTAGGGTTTGCAGTCTACCACCTCTG
>JBDGSU010000205.1:0-7119 GCA_042217395.1 Halosimplex sp. | reverse complement strand
TCACCGTGAGTGGCATCTCTACCGCCGGAACTCAAATCACGCTATCCGAATACTAAAAATGAATTCTGATCGACCTCTTTTCGACTTGAATCCAAACCGTTGTTGTTAATATCAGCTTCCGGATCGACGTTCACGGTATTGACGCCGAGGACCCTCTTGTACGCCGCCTGGCTGTCGAAGGTCACCATATCGTTGACGGAGTTTGAAGAGACGCCGTCGTGATTACGAGCGAACTCCGCGTCGATGGTCACGCCCGCCCACACGATCGACCCGTCGTTGTCGACGTCCGAGATGACGACGCCGTTGCTGTCCACCGTCAGCCGGTCGTTGTTACAGTACAGATCGCTGTCTCTGCCGAACCGGGAGCAGGCCAATCCGTCGTCACTACCGGTACTCCCGGACCTCCTTCCCGAGCGGTCAGCACCGTCGCCGGCGGACCCACCGCCACCGTCGGTCTCCGAGACCGACGGCTCGGTGACGGTCACGTTCTTCGTCGCCGTCCGCTCGCGACCGAGCCTGTCGACGCCGGTGACGCTGACGGTGACGGTGCCGTTCACTCTGAACGCGTGGAACCGGTCGACGGTCGCGCTCTCGCCGCCGACCGCCGTGCGGTTCGTCCGGTGGCCGTCGAATCTCCATATCACCGCCGCCAGGTCGTTTGCGCCCGCGGTGACCGACGCCGAGAACTCCCTCACCCCTCCTTCGACCACGCTGTCCGGACCGGACAGAATCACCGACGGACCGCTCGAGGGATCGACGTGCACCTGCAGCGTGTCGGTAGCGGTCGCGCCGTCGTCGTCGGTGACCGTGACGGTCGCGTTGTACGTCCCCGATCGATGCGCCACGAACCGCGTCCGACCGCACTCCGCGCACGACGGCGTCGTGTGTCCCCCGTCGGGCAGTTCGATCCGCCAGCGATACGCCTCGATCTCGCCGTCGGGATCGCGCGACCCCGTCGCGTCCAGATACACCGTCGAGTTGGCCGCCACGTTCCGGTCCAGTCCGGCGTCGGCCAGCGGCGACTCGTTGTCGGCCGCACCGCGACCTGCCGCGCTGACTACCGGGACTCCGGCGAGCACCGCGCCGACCACCAGCAGGACGCTCACCGCGACTGGCGGACCCCCTTTCCCCCAACACGTCATCGTGTTGGCGTCAACTTCCGACCCTTCGGTATAAAAATGTTCGCGATACTGTTCGATTGGTTTTCAGTTGGTGGTCCGAACCGCGACAGCTGAGCGTCGTGTCTGCGCGGCGAAGGAGGCAGCGATCACGCCGTCGCCGCGGCTTCACAACCCTTTTCGCCGGGTGCGACCGAGTGAGGGCCATGAACGAAGACGACGTGCTCGACCTGCTCGGGACGGTCGAGGATCCGGATCTGGGCGGGGATATCGTCTCGCTTGGGCTCGTGAACTCGGTCGAACTGACCGACGACGAGGTGCGCGTCTCGCTGGCGCTCGGGGCGCCGTACTCCCCGACCGAGACGGAGATCGCCGGAGCGGTGCGCGAGGCGCTGTCTGGATTGGACCGGTCGGTCGAACTGGAGGCCGAGGTCGACAGCGGACTGGTCTCCGAGGGATCGGTTCTGCCGGGCGTCGAGAACGTGATCGCGGTCGCCTCCGGGAAGGGGGGCGTGGGCAAGAGCACGGTCGCGGTCAACCTCGCGGCGGGGCTGGCGCAGCTGGGCGCGCGGGTGGGGCTGTTCGACGCGGACGTCTACGGGCCGAACGTGCCGCGGATGCTCGCCGCCGACGAGGGACCGCAGGCGACCCCGGACGAGACGCTCGTCCCGCCGCGGAAGTACGGGATGAAGCTGATGAGCATGGACTTCCTCGTCGGCGAGGACGACCCAGTCATCTGGCGGGGGCCGATGGTCCACAAGGTGCTCACCCAGCTCTGGGAGGACGTCGAGTGGGGCGGTCTCGACTACATGGTCGTCGACCTGCCGCCGGGCACCGGCGACACGCAGCTGACGCTCCTCCAGAGCGTCCCCGTCACCGGCGCGGTCATCGTCACGACGCCCCAGGAGGTCGCCGTCGACGACGCCCGAAAGGGCCTGGAGATGTTCGGCGAACACGAGACGCCGGTACTGGGCATCGTCGAGAACATGAGTTCGTTCCGCTGTCCGGACTGCGGGAGCGAACACGCGGTCTTCGGCGAGGGCGGCGGCGAGGCCTTCGCGGAGGAGGTTCAGATGCCGTTCCTCGGCGAGATTCCGCTAGACCCGGCCGTCCGCGAGGGCGGCGACGCCGGCGAACCGACGGTGCTGGACGCGGGCAGCGAGACCGGCGATGCGTTCCGGTCGTTCGTCGAGAACGCGGCGAACAACCAGGGGATCGTCCACCGGCGGCGCCACGCCGACCGGCGCTGAGCGGCGAGCGGCGACGGGTCCGGCGCGACGGGTCGAGCGCTACCCGTCTCTGGGGTACTCGAGTTCGCCCCGGTCGACGCGGTAGACGACCACGCTGCCCCACTCCTTCTCGACTGAGACGCCGGGCATCGACTCGAAGACTTCGAGTTCGGCCGGCGTGTACGCCTGTCGCTCGTTCGAGCCGACGTAGACGTACTCGACGTCGTAGGCGTCGAGGTAGTAGGCGCGCTGTTCGGGCGTCCCGGTGTAGATCGCGTTCACGTCGTCGACGCGGGCGCGGTAGACCTCGCCGCCGCGATAGCCGACCTCGTGGGCCCACCCGGCCAGCGTCGGCACGCCGGTGAGACTCGAGACGGGGTTGGTCCACTGGTACATCTTGCCGCCGGTGCCGGGCGCGGATGCGATGTTGGGCTGGCCTTCGAGGCTCTCGAACCACCGGATCGCGGCGTACTCCTCGGGGTGGGAGTCGTTGATGAAGACGAACCCGTTCAGCGTGGGGTCGTCGGGGTGGTCGTAACGGTTGATCGGCGAGTTGCCGGTCAGATGGTTGGTGACGGCGAGCGCGCCGTAGAGTGCGGCGCCGACGACGAGCACGACGGCGAGCGCGCGGAATATCGATTCCCAGCGCTCGCCCGAGAGCGCCAGGGCCGGCGAGTGGTTCTCGACGAGGTGGGCAAGTACCGCACCGGCGGCGACCGACCAGAGCACCCACACGTCCGCGTAGGTCTTGAACACGGTGTTCATCCGGCCGGGGCCCGCCTGCTCTTTGACGTAGACGAACTCGACGAGGACGACGATGCCCGCCCCGGCGACGAACAGCAGCGTCTCGAAGCCGACCACGTCGCGCAGTCGTTCGCCGGTCGCGGCCTCTACCCCGGCGGCGTCCGCCGCGTCTCCGGCCGCAGTGCCCCCGTCGGAGACCGCGCGTCCGGCGGCCTCGGCGGCGCGAATCGTCGCGCGGTGGAGGACGTCGGCCTGCGTCCGCATGAGCACCCAGGCGACGGCGATCATCGGACCGAAGATAGCGAGCGCGGCCGAGGAGCCGCCGAGCCACGCGATCGCCACGGCGAGCGCGAGCATCACCAGCGACTCCGCGAGGTACCGGTCGTCGACGCGAGGGATCGCGTGGCGCAAGAGGTGGAGCCCGAACAGGAGCGCGAAGATGCCGTGGGCGAAGATGAGACCGCCCAGCGAGCTCTTGTCCGGCAAGAAGCCGATCGACCGGCCGCTCGCGGTCCCGAGCCAGAAGGGAAGCGACCACGCGACCGCGAGGACGACGACGAGCACCGCCCCCGCCAGCGCGACGGCGTGACGGGCGAGCTCGCGCTGCCAGTCCTCGCGCCGCGGGATCCGGTCGGCGAGCGAGTCGGGCAGCAGGCCCACTGGGTCGGCGGGGGCGAGCGCGAGCGTGAGGAGGGTCAACCCGCCGGCGGTGGGGAGCGACCAGGTGTTGACGACGGCGAGCAGCCCGGCCAGCGGCGGGACGGTCCCGACCACGAGCAGGCGGCGGCGAGTCACCGCCGACGCGGGCGTCCGGTAGTAGCTAAAGCAGAGCGCGGCGACGAGCAACACGAACGGCGCGCTCATCATGTGGGCGTGCAGGTCGCCGTTGAGCCACGCGAACAGCGGGAACTCGTTTATCGTCCCCTCGATCACCCGGCTGGCCGACCAGTA
The DNA here is from genome assembly GCA_042217395.1 of Halosimplex sp. Lineage (GTDB taxonomy): Archaea > Halobacteriota > Halobacteria > Halobacteriales > Haloarculaceae > Halosimplex. The sequence continues at coordinate 3,077 of JBDGSU010000205.1, read as the reverse complement.
AGTGAACCCGCCCGGGCCCTCGACGGCGATCCCCGACGGTTCGATCCCGGCTAGCCCGGCCAGAAACGAGGTGAGGCCGTCCGGGAGCAGCCACTCGACGAACTTCAGCGGCGTCGAGGCGTTGCTCGCGAATCCGACGAAGAAGGCGCCGAAGGCGCCGGCGCGGACCCGCGAGACGTCCCGACTCGCCGCGACCGACCCGGCCAGCCCGTACGCGGCGGTGACGAGCATCCCGTAGAAGCCCGCCAGGGCGAGGTTGTAGGCGAAGCGCGCTTGCGTGCCGGTGACCTTCGTCAGCAGCGCAGCGAGCAGGTGGCCGCCGTAGTAGTACTCGACCGGGCGCCCGGCGAACCAGATGTCCTCCGGCGGGAGCGCGTCCGCGCGGAGGAGCGACTGCAGGAGGCCGAAGTCGAGGAACTTCTCGCCCATCAGCGGGTGGACGCCGGCGTCGACCGCACGGATCGCGATCATGAACAGGAAAGCGAGGGTGAACACCGCCGCGGCCTCCCCGTAGCGCCGGCGGTCGAAGGCGACCCGGCCGGTGGCGTCCGACGAGCGATAGGCGAGAGCGCCGGCGGCCGCGACGAGGACGACGAGGCCGATGACCAGCCCGGCGGTCAGCGAGAGGTGACCGACGAGGTAGGCGCCGAGCCAGAGGACCGCAAGCGCCGTGGGGAGCGCGACGCCCGCCCCGCGGTCGGCGAGGCGGGGGAACAGGGCGGCCGCGAGCGGCATCCCCGCCGCCATGAAGGCGAGGTAGACCGCGAGCCACCAGAGGACGAGCCCGTACTCCATTAGGAGACCAGGCGTCTCCAGAGCCTTTACCTCTTGTGGACCGATGGGGACAGCGGGCAAAAGCGCGGGTAGCGGCCGCGGCGGGGATCCATCGGGGCGGCCCGTCGGTCGACGGGGGATCGGTCGATTCGAACGGTTTTTACTCGCCGCGGTGGTCACGACAGACAATGAGCGCGTCCGTCGGACTGGTGGTGCCCGCCTTCCGTCCCGACGTCGATCGCCTCGCGGGGTACGTCCGCGCACTCGACGACGAGCTCGGTCCGGACACCATCAGGATCGAACTGGACGACGCCGACGACCGGGTCGCCGGCGCCCTCGCGGACCTGCCCGCGACCGTCAGCGTCTCCCCGTACAGGCGCGGCAAGGGCGCGGCGGTCACCGCCGGGTTCGAGGCGCTCGACACCGAGGTGTTGGGGTTCGTCGACGCGGACGGCTCGACGGCACCGGCCGAGTTCGCCCGCGTGCTCGCGGCCATCACCGACGGCGGCGCGGACGTCGCCGTCGGCTCGCGTCGCCACCCCGACTCGACGATCACCAGCCACCAGACGTTCGCCCGCCGGTTCCTCGGCGACGGCTTCGCCTGGCTCGCCCGCCGGATGCTGGACGCCGATCTGTACGACTACCAGTGCGGCGCGAAGGCGATCACCGCCGAATCGTGGGACGCCGTCCGTCAGCACCTCTACGAACCGGGGTTCGCCTGGGACGTCGAACTCGTCGCGATGGCCGGTGCGCTGGAGATGGACGTCGCCGAGGTGCCGATCACCTGGGAGGACAAACCCGGTTCGACCGTCTCTCCGGTCCGGACGTCGATCCGACTCGCCCGCGCGCTGGGCTCCTCGCGCCACCGCGCGAAGCAGATCCGTAACAGTCGCGTCCACAACGCCATCGCCGCGACCCGCGAAGACCCGACCGCCCTGGTGGACAGACATGACTGACGGGAGCGTCGACGAGACGAGCGAGCCGGGCCTGGACGGATCGGGCGACGTCGGCGTCGACGGGAGCGGCGAATCACGGGTCGACGCCTTGCTCTCGGGCGTGCGCTTCGGGAAGTTCGTCTCCGTCGGCGCGGTCGGTGCGGTCAGCGACAACGCGATGCTCGCGCTTCTGAAGCTCGGGTTCGGCGTCCCCGAACTGCTCGCGAAAGCCGCGGGCATCGAGACGGCGATCCTCGTGATGTTCCTCGTCAACGAGCACTGGACGTTCGCCGGCGAGGGGGACCCGGGGACGCGCCCGTTCCTGCGCCGGCTGGGGAAGTCCCACCTCGTGCGCTCGGGTGGGTCGGCGGTCCAGTTCGCCATCTACTGGTTCCTGACCCAGCGGCTGGACGTGACCGTGGTCGTGTCCGACACCGACCTGTGGTTCCTGCTGGCGAGCCCGATCGCGATCGGGTGTGCGATGTTCGTCAACTACGTCTTCGAGAGCCTGTTCACCTGGCAGGTCCACGAGACGTGACCGCGGCACTAATTCACGGACGGCGTGTGAATCACAACCCTTAATTGGCGGTCGGCGGTACAAACTGGTAGCGGGATGGGATAGCCAGGAGATTCCGGCGGGCTCATAACCCGCAGACCGGTAGTTCAAATCTACCTCCCGCTATGATTTTGCCGCGAACTCCACGGCGAGCACCGCGGAGCGTGTGCCCGCCACCGTGAGCGGCAATCACAGTAGAGGTGATTTGAACCCTGACAGACGCAGCGCCGAGCGAAGTGAGGCGACCGTCTGTCTCCGGTTCAAATCTACCTCCCGCTATTTTCGAGGAAACAACGCGAACGAGGAGCGGATCGACGAGTGAGCCCGTTTCATCGAAATACGCGAGTAGATTCGAAGTAGACCACGAGGGATCGAAGCGACCGAAGTGGACGTAGTTCAAATCTACCTCCCGCTATTTCTGTGACCTCACACTACCAGCGAGGCGTTTCATCGCCGAGCGTTCGTGAGGTCACGAAATCGCCAGTAGATTTGAACTAGACGAGTCGCAGCCCGCGCGGGCGAGCGAAGCGAGCCGAGCGGGACCGTCTCGGTGTGGTTCGATTCTCCCTCCCGCTATCCGTCGCCGTCCTCGTCGACGATGACGACCTCGCCGTCCTCGACGACGACGTTGATGAGGGTCTTGGCCTCGTAGCCGGCGTCGGCGAGCTTGTTCTCGCCGTCGTCTTTCTTGATGACGCAGACGATGTCGACGATGTCGGCGCCGATCTCTTCGAGCGCGCCGGTGACCCCCGAGAGGGTGCCGCCGGTCGAGAGCACGTCGTCGAGGACGAGCACGCGGTCGCCCTCGTAGA
>JBDGSU010000118.1:0-7638 GCA_042217395.1 Halosimplex sp. | reverse complement strand
CAAACACGCTGTTCGAGCGACGCTGTGAAATCAACAATGTGCTACGGATGAGCGTCGAACGTTTACTCGGTCGCGACTCACAGGAGACTTTTGAGCGGCTGTCGCGTAGACGACGTCGATGCCCGACATCACCGTCTCGGAAGACCTGTACCGGCAGATCCAGACGGAGTCCGTCGACGGCGACGTCGACAAGACGCTCTGGAAGATGGTCGGCGCCTACCGCCGCGCGAACAACCCCGAGTCCGACACGACCTGAGCGTTCACCCGTCGGCCGTCCCGTCCGACCCACGCGCGCAGCGACCTCTACAGCAACTGCTCGTAGACCTCGGCGAGGCGGTCGACCGAGTGCTCGACGCTCAGCGCGTCGCGGCGGGCGAGACACGCCTCGCCGAGCCGCTCGCGCTCGGAGAGCGTCCGCTCGATGACGTCACGGAACGCAGCCGCGTCGTCCGGCGGTGCCTTGTACCCCGTCTCGCCCTGGTCGATGGTGTCGGCGAGGGCCGCGCTGGCGACGCCCGCGACCGGCGTCCCGCAGGCGTTGGCCTCCAGCGCGGCGATCCCCTGGGTCTCGACGGGGCTCGGGAAGGCGAACACGTCCAGCGCCGAGTAGAACGCCGGCAGTTCCTCGCGGTCGAGCCAGCCCAGAAAGCGCGCGTCGACGTCAGCCGCTCTCGCGGCCGCCTCGAGCCCGTCTCTCGCCGGGCCGTCGCCACCGAACGCGAGCGTCACGTCCATCCCGTCGACGGCCTCGACGATCGCTTCGAGGTTCTTCTCGTACCCGTGTCGGCCGGTGTAGCCGACGAGCGGTCTCCCGGAGAGGTCGTGACGCCGGCGGAACCGCTCGGTCGCGACCGGCCGGAAGAAGTCGGTGTCGACGCCGTTGGAGACGACCGTCACGGGCGTCGTCGACCCGACGGCGTCGCGCACGTGGTCGGCGGTGCGCTCGCTCGGCGCGACGACCAGGTCGGTGCGGTCGAGGAAGCGCCGCTCGTACTCCTCGGCGCTGCGCTCGACCGCCCGCTCGATCGGCCGCGTGAACGCGACGTACTCGGCGTATTCGCCGGTCGGCGTGTGATACGAGGCGACCATCGGCAGGTCGTGCTTGCGGGCGAGGCGCATCCCGGCCAGCCCGAGGCTAAAGGGGGAGTGGGCGTGGACGAGTTCCGCGCTGTCGACCGCCTGCGGGACGCCGGGGACCCCGACGCGGAAGCCCTCGTAGAAGGGGAAGGGGACGCTGCTGACGGGGTACTCCCCCTCCGCGGGCTCGTGGTCGCTGTCGGGGTAGACCACGTCCATCCGGCCGCCGCGCCGGTGCCAGCGGTCGCGCCACGTCTGGATGGTGTAGGTGGCGCCGTTGTGCGTCGGCAGGTACGTGTCCGTGAACGCGGCCACCCGCGGCAGGTCCATGCGCCCACCGTATGCCAACCTGGGGTTAATGCGTTACCATCTCGGCCGCCGAGCGGACGGGAATCCCGACCCACGGGCGACGAACGCAAAGTATACCTGCCGCTCGCCGGGAGCATTCGACGACCGGATGGACACCGACGACGTCGCACGCGAGCGCATCGACCGCCTGCGAGAGCTCGCAGCGGCGGCCACGGACGCGGACGAACCGGACCGCGCTCGACGCTACGTCCGCCGCGCGCGACGCATCGCCGAGCGCAACCGCCTCTCGCTCCCCCGCGAGTTCACCCGCTTCACCTGCGACCGCTGCGACGCCTACCTCCGGCCCGGCCGCAACGCCCGCGTCCGCCTGCGGGACGGCCACGTCGTCGTCACCTGCGACTGCGGGGCACAGGCCCGCTACCCCTACGACTGAGCGGTCGAAACCGGGTAGATCGCCGGCCCTGCGGGCGGGGCTCCGGACCGAAGTAATCGGCGGTTTCCGGCCGTGAACCTCCGTAACCTTTGAGACGCTTCACTCCTTCCGGGCGGACACATGACCGATTCGACGCGCGCACAGCGGATCCACGAGCTCGACGTGACGGTCTGGGTCGGCAAGAACGGCCTCGATCCCGTCGAGGACGAGCTGAACGACCAGCTGGCGGACCGCGAGTTCGTGAAAGTGAAGTTCCACCGGTCGGCCCGCGGGGGCACCACCACCGAGGAACTGGCCGACGACCTGGCCGAGCGGGTGAACGCCGAGGTCGTCAGGACCAGGGGGCACACGGCGGTGTTCGAGCGATGACAGGGGCCGTCGTCGGGTTCGGCCCCGCCGTTGCGCTCCAGAGCGGCGTCCCGGACGGACCGATAGCCGACTTCCTGGTCGACACCGTCGGGCTCGACGTCCCCCTCGCGAACGCGATCGGCGGCGCCGTCACGTTCGTCGTCGCGTTCGTCGTGCTCTACCTGCTCGGCCGCGCGTTCGTCCTGCCGCTCGTGAACCGCCTCCTCGCCGCTCGGGACCTGGACACTCACGCGCGCAAGCCCCTCCAGAAGATCGCGAGCTTCCTCGTCGTCTTCGCCGCGATCGGCGCCGCCTTCGCCTTCGCCGGCTACGGGAAGATCCTCACGGCCCTGGCGACCATCGGCGGGGCCGCCACGCTCGCCATCGGCTTCGCCATGCAGGACGCCCTCGCGAACTTCGTCGCCGGCGTGTTCATCTTCACCGACAAACCGTTCCGCATCGGCGACTGGATCGAGTGGGACGGCAACGCCGGCGTCGTCGAGGACATCAGCCTCCGCGTCTCCCGCGTGCGCACCTTCGACAACGAACTGCTCACCGTCCCCAACTCGAATCTGACCGACGACGTCATCAAGAACCCCGTCGCCAAGGACCGACTCCGCATGAAGTTCGTCTTCGGCATCGGCTACGAGGACGACATCGACGAGGCCACCGAGATCATCCTCGAAGAGGCCCGCGACCACCCGGACATCCTCGAGGACCCCGAGCCTTCGGTCCGCCTCACCGAACTCGCCGACTCATACGTCGGCCTCCAGTCGCGGTTCTGGATCGCCAATCCCAGCCGCTCGGATTTCGTGAAGGTCCAGGGCGAGTACGTCACCGCGGTCAAGCAGCGCTTCGACGAGGCCGGCATCAACATCCCGTACCCCCAGCGGGACCTGCACGGCGGCCTCGAACTCTCGAACGTCGACGGCCTCGTCGAGCCGACCGCCGGCGACGACTAGAACCCACTTTTTCCGGACGGGGGTTTCCTCGGTCGCCTTCGGCGACCTGCGGGAACCCCCGTCCGCAAAAACGTGGGGAAAAAGAGCCGGACGCTCCCTCCGGTCGCGTCCGGTGAATCGGCTCGCTTCGCTCGCCGAATGCTACGGGCAAACCAGCCTTTCCCCGGGTCGGCCGACGGAGCGGCCTCCCGGCCACCGCGACCGCACCGCTCCGCTTCCGCGACCGCCCCGCACCGCGCCCGCCCTACTCCCCGCTTCCGCCGGCCTCGACCGCTTCTTTCGAGTAGACCTGCTCCAGTAGCTCCCGAACGGCCCCGGTGAAGAACTCGGGGTCGTCGAGGTTCGAGGCGTGGCCCGCGTCGGGGACCGCTCGAACGGTCGCGCCGGCGACGAGCGTCCCGAGGTGGTGGGCCTGACGGCGCATGAACGGCGCCTCGTTCTCGCCGTAGAGGACGAGCGTTGGGACGCTGATAGCCGCGAACTGGACCTCCGTGCGGTGGTAGCCCGCGACGGCCCTGATCACCTTCGCGAACTCGTCGGTGTCCATCTTCGGCCCGGTCTCGCGGATGCGCTCGACGTTCTCGTAGTCGCCGCTGACGCCCTCGCCGGAGATGCGCTCCTGGAAACAGACCATGCCTTCTCGACGCGCTCGTACCCCACGAGGCGGACCGGCGGGATCGTCGCGCGGAGCATCAGCGACCGCTGGAAGCGCTCGCCGACCGAGAGGTAGTCGGGCGCGAACGTGTCCGCGAGGACCAGCCCGGCCACCCGGTCGGGGTGGCGAGCGGCGTAGACCTGGGCGATACAGCCGCCAGTCGAGAGCCCGCAGAGGACCGGATTCTCGATATCGAGGGCGTCGAGCAACGCGTGCAGATCGTCGGCGAACAGGTCCATCGAGTACGCGCTGCGGGGCGAGCCGCCGGTGCGACCGTGCCCGCGCACGTCGTAGGCGACGGTCGTGTACTCGTCGCTCAACGCCTCCAGTTGCGGGTCCCACTGGGAGTGGTCGACGATAGCGCCGTGGACGAACACGACCGGCGGACCCTCCCCGCGGCGCTCGTAGTACGTCTCGACGTCGTTCGTTCGGACGGTAGGCATGCCGGTGAGTAGGCGCTCCGGGGGGATAAGGTCGTCAGCGGTCGCGGTGCGGGACTGTTGCGGTCGCGGTGCGGGCGGTGCGGGGCGGTGCGGGACTGTTGCGGTCTCCGTGGCCGGGAGGCCGCTCCGTCGGCCGACCCGGGGAAGGGCAGGTTCGCACCGAGCATCCGGCGCCTCCGGCGCCGGTTCACCGGACGCGACCGGAGGGAGCGGCCGGCCTTTTTCACCCATGTTTTTGTCGGAGGGGTACCCGCAGCGCTCGGAGAGCGCGAGGATACCCCTCCGGGAAAAAGATGGTGGCCGTATGAATGGAACGGACGCCCGGGATTGCCCGGTCGTTCGGACGGGGGGAATCCCGCTTGCCTCCTCCACCCCGCGACCCTGCGAGCGACGGGTGTCCGAGGGTCCGCTGCTCACTTCCGTGCCTGACGGAGTGCCCTCGATCAACCGCGGCCGCGCGTCCCTGCAGACGCGAAGCCGCGGACCGCCGTCCCCGCAGGACGAGGCTTCCACGTTGGCTCGCGGGGCCCTCGCCCGTCGGACCGGACGCCCCCGGGGTTCGGCCCCCGCTGAAGGCCATACCGCGGGTGACGAGCAGGGCCTAGCTGCCCGACCTAGTCCACCCCGACCTACCGCCGTCCCCCATAAGGACCTTTCGGGTCCGGCCGACGAATCGACCGCGGAAAGCGACCGACGGCGCTCGGCTCCGCTCTCCCGGGTCAGACCAGCCCGAGCGTCCGCGACCACCAGAGGCTCGCCGCCGGGGCCACCAGCGAGACGGCGACCGTCGCCCACCGATGGTAGGTGATGATCGCCGGCGCGTCCATGTCGTAGAGGGTCTGTTCGGGGACTGTCACGGCCCACACCGCCGTGACGACGACGACGAACGCGCCGAGTGCGATGCCGATCCCGGCCGCAAGCGGCGGGTCCGTCCGCTCGTCGCGACCGGCCGCGAGGACGATCGCCGTCACGAGCGCGAAGGCGCCGGCGACCAGCGGGTTCAACGCCCCCTCAGCGTAGTACGCCCCCACGGCCGAGGCCGGAGCCGTCCGCACCAGCAGGTACGGCGCGGCGAGAGCCACCAGTACGAGCACGCATCCGACGGCGCCGACCAGCGGCGCGAGCCGCGTCTGTCTCATAGCGTGGGCTGGGGACGCACCGGGTTTAACGACGGTGGTATCGCCCCGGACGGCGGCGCTGGGTCGGTTCGAGTCGTCCCCGCCGCCCGCTCTCCGAGTCGAAAAGCGGACAACCCGGGCGTCCGAACGGTCGGGCATGCCATTCGGGGACACCGCAAAGAAGATCCAGCGCGTCGCGGACATCGCCGAGAAACTCTACGAGCGACTCAATCAGGTCATCGAGCAGGTCCAGGACGTCCGCGAGCGCGTCGAGCGGACGAGCGACCAGATCGAGTCGATGGACCGCGAACTCGCCGAACAGCGCGTCATCGTCGAGGCGCTCGCCGAACAGCAGGGCGTCGACCCCGAGACCGTCGTCGCCGAACGGCTCCCCGACCCGGAGGAAGCGACCGACGACGAGAGCGACGGCGAGGCGTCGACCGACGGCGCGACGACCGACGGAACCGGCGACGACGGCGGGACCGACTCCGGCGCGTCGACGAACTCCTGACCGGCCTGGGACCCCGTCGCCAGCGGGTCGCGGGTCGCCGTCGATGCCCGTCCGGCGGACGGGTCGGCTACTGCAGCAACCGCTCGTGTTCGACCTTGAGACAGCGGTCCTGGACGAAGTTCCGCCCGGCCGCTTCGACGCGCTCGCCCGATTCCTCGTCGGTGATCCCGAGCTGGAGCCAGACGGTGTCGCTGTCGGACCGCTCGAGCGCTTCGTCGACGATCTCAGGGACCTCGTTGCTCGGCCGGAACACGTCGACGACGTCCACCCGCTCCTCGACGTCCGCGAGGGAATCGTATGGCTCGCGGCCGAATATCTCGTCCGCGTAGGGGTTGACCGGGATCACCTCGTACCCCTGATCGCGCATGTACGCCGGGATATCGTGGGCGGCCTTCCCCGGGGAACTCGAACAGCCGACGACAGCGATCGTGTCGGCCGCGAGGATCTCCCGAAGTCGGTCGTCCGAGTCGACTGGCATGGCCCGAGATCCGACCGAGACGTGTAAAAGACTGACGACGCCCGGTCAGCGGCCGAGTGGCGGGAGGTCGACGTCCGGGATCGTCGTCGTGGCGCTCCCGTCGGACTCGACGGTGACGGCGTGGTCGAACAGTTGCCTGAGCGTGTTCAGCGTCTCCTGTTCGTGGGCCGTCGACTCGATGGTGTGGATCCCGAGCGCGTCGGCGTTCTCGACGCGGCTGGTGAACACGTGCATGAACCGGAAGACCGTCTGCACGTCCGAGTACATCAACAGCGTCGTGAGCGAGTCCACGAGCACGCGAACGTTCTCGACGCCGCGTTCCTGACGGAACTCCTCGAGGAACTCGGAGAACTTGATCCCGATTCCGGTCATGTCCTCCGGCGAGGAGGCGTACTTCACGATGCCGGTGTCCCGCGCGGTCCGTCCCTGGTGTTTCGTCACGCAGTCGACGATTCCCACGTCGACCGACTCGGGGTCCGAGACCAGCGCCTCGTAATCGCTGAGCACGCGGTTAGCGCTGTCCCGGGTGGTGACGACGATGACCCCCTCGCCGCGTTCCGACCCGTGGGCGAGGATCTCGAGCGCCATGCGACGCTTTCCGGACAGCGGCGGTCCCGAGACCAGCAGGTTCGAACCGGGCGCCAGCGTCGCGTTCCCAAATGCGGATCCGAGGTCGTACATTCCTTCGAGAGTCACCGACATTGACCGACGAACCGACGCGGGTTCGTCCGATACATCTCGATTAATCGCGGCTGCTGTTAAAATCTTTATTATGAGCGGTTCGAGTGCGCTCGGACCGGCCGGATCGACGCGACCGACGTCGTACGCCCCACGACGACGAGAGGATAGACAAAGCGGTCCCGTATTTCAGGCGTCTCTGCCACGCAGTCGGGTCCGAGACCCCTCGTAGTCAGCATAGAGCGTGACATACGGCAGCCGGGACGAGCAGGAGAGACGACCACGTCAAACAGATTGGGGAGGGGCTCGCGGCCGCAGTGACGACGAGCAGTGCCAGCGCGATCCCGAGGGCTCGACGACGCCGACGACGACCGGGAGCGCCCGGATCCGCCGCGGTCGCCCTCGAGATCTTTGATGGGGTGCCCGTTCCCCGCCGATCCGATAAAGGACGCAGGAGTGTGCCGCGTCGAATCGGGACGTTTAAACACCGATGGACGTGAAGGGACTAACGCAGGGCGCTTAGCTCAGTTTGGACAGAGTGCTTGGCTTCGGACCAAGCTGTCGCGGGTTCAAATCCTGCAGCGCCCATTCGTTTTTCGAACGGTTAACATTCGCACGACAGCGCG
>JBDGSU010000198.1:0-7645 GCA_042217395.1 Halosimplex sp. | reverse complement strand
TCGAGTTCAAGCCCCACTACAACCCCTACACGGAGCCGAGCTTCGAGCTGTTCGGTCGCCACCCCGAGACCGACGAGCTCATCGAGATCGGTAACTCGGGCATCTTCCGACCGGAGATGCTCGAACCGCTGGGCGTCGAGGCCGACGTGATGGCCTGGGGGCTGGCCCTCGAACGGCTGTTCATGCTCGCGACCGGTGCCGAGGACATCCGCGACGTCCACGGGACGCTCGTCGATCTCGACTTCCTGCGGACCGAGGAGGTGGTGTACTGATGCCCACCGTCGAGATCGACCCCGACGAACTCCGGGAACTGACCGGCCACGACGAGAAAGACGACGACGAACTGCGCGAGGACCTGTTCGGCCTCGGCCTCGAGTACGAGGGCGCGACCGACGACGGCGAGTTCGAACTCGAGTTCGCGCCCGACCGGCTGGACCGCCTGTCCGTCGAGGGGGTCGCCCGCTCGCTGCGCTACCAGTACGGCGACGACCGCGGGGTCTATATCCCCAACACCAACGACGCCGAGTGGACGATCCGCGTCGACGGCGACGTGCCCGAGCGACGGCCCTACGTCACGGGTGCCGTGGTCCGCGGGCTCGAGATGGACGAGGCCTCGCTGGAGTCGCTCATCCAGCTCCAGGAGAAGCTCCACGCGACGATGGGTCGCCAGCGCGCCAAGGGTGCCATCGGCGTCCACGACCTGACGATGTTGAAGGGGCAGGCCGGCGCGCGCGGCGGCGAGGACACTCCCGAGGAGGAGGCCGACCCCCGCACCGAACTCGCCTCGACCGGCGGGAAGTCGATCCGCTACACCGGTATCGGCGAGCGCGACGACCAGTTCGTCCCGCTCGACGAGAACCACGAGATGACTCCTCAGGAGGTGTTGATGGCCCACCACACCGCTCACAAGTTCTCCCATCTCGTCGACGACTACGACGCGATGCCGGCCATCTACGACGACCTGGGGCTGTTCTCGTTCCCGCCGATCATCAACGGCAAGCGCACCGAGGTGACCGAGAACTCCCGGGATCTGTTCGTCGAGATGACCGGCACCGACCAGTGGACGATCGACCACATGCTCAACATCGTCTGCTACGCGCTGGACGCCCGCGGCGGCCGCGTCGAGCGCGTCGAGGTCGAGTACGCGGACGACGCCAGCGGCGACTACGCCGGCAACACCCTCGTCCGGCCGAACTTCGACACGAAGACCAAGACCGTCGCCCACGCCGACGTCGAGTCGATGCTCGGGATCGATCTCGACGGCGAGGAGGTCGTCGGCCTGCTCGAACGGGCCGGTCTCGGGCTCGAAGACACGGAGGGCGACACCGACCGACCGGACACGCTCTCCTACGAGGTGGAGATCCCGCCCTACCGCGTCGACGTGCTTCACCCCGTCGACGTGATCGACGACGTGGGCCGGGCCTACGGCTTCAACGAGCTCGAACCGCGCTACCCCGACGTCTCGACGGTCGGCGGCCGCCACGACCGCTCCCGGCTGGAGCGGGCGGCCCGCACCTCGCTCGTCGGCCTGGGCTTCGAGGATCTCCTCAATTTCCACCTCATCAGCGAGGAGGCCAACTACGAGCGGCTGGACGTGGACCGGGGCAGCGACGCCTTCGGGGGCGGCGAGCCCGCCGTCATCCAGGAACCGTACAGCGAGGACTACGAGATCGTCCGCACCTGGGCGCTCCCGTCGATCATGCTCGTCCTCGAGAACAACACCCACCGCGCCTACCCCCAGCACCTCTCGGAGGTCGGGGTCGTCATGGACCAGGACGAGACGGAGGCGACGAAGATGTCCGAACGTCACACCGTCGCCGCCGCGCTCGCGCGCCACGAGGCCTCCTACGAGGACGCCAAGGCCAGCCTCCAGGCGCTGTGTCGCTCGTTCGACGTCGACGTGTGGACCCCGCCGACGAGCCACCCCAGCTTCATCGACGGTCGGACCGCCGAGATCGTCATCGACGGTCAGAGCGTCGGCGTCATCGGCGAGATCCACCCGAAGGTGCTCGTGGAATACGACCTGGAGGTGCCGGTCGCGGCCTTCGAGTTCGATCTGGACGCGCTGCGGTAGGTCCGCGACCGGGCGATTCGATCTCCTGTTTCGCAGCGGTCACTCCCCGGAGCCCGCATCGCCCGACTCGTCGAGGCGGCGTTCGTACTTCGCGAGCGAGGTCTCCAGGGCGTCCTCGGCGTCGATATCGAACGCTTCGGCGGTCGCCAAAAGCGAGAACAGGGCGTCGCCGAGTTCGTCATCACTGATCGTGACTTCGTCGGGCGCTGCGCCGTACTCGCCGGACTTGGCGGCGTCGGCTGCGACCTCCCCGACCTCGGCGGCGAGATCCAGTACCCGGTAGGCCGGGTCGGCGTCCAGGTCGTGGGCCTCGACGAACGCGGCGACGCGGTCCTGAGCGTCCACGGGGTGTTTGTTGCGTGTTCCCGTGAAAAAATCCCGGGCGCGTCCGTGGTCTCAGTTCGTGCGGGCGTGGATTGCGTGGTTGGTTCTGTTGGGTTGTGCGAACGGAGGTCGAGTGAACGGGACCGCAGTAGACGGTGGGCGCTGAAAGCCCTCGGCACGCTCGCGGGGGCTGTGCGACATATCTTCGCTCCCTGCGGTCGCTCAGATAGGGGCCGCCCAGCCCCCGCGAGCGCACCTCGCCCTTTCAATCCACCGGAAGACTCACTCCGTTCGTCTTCCGAGCCTCGGCTCACTCCGTTCGCCGAGACACCGGGAGAGCTTGCTCTCCCGAGCCCTGTCTCGCTCCGCTCGACAGGACACCAGGGACCGCACAGCACCGCAGTCAGCCACGCACCTCCCCAACCGATTCGCTCGCTCGTTTCACTCACTCGCTCATCCACTGTCAGAGCACGCTCTGACAAGCCGTCTCTCACGAGTTCGAGAAGACCTCGCGCGGCTTCGACTCGCGGCCTCGCTATCGCTCGGCACACTCGTCAGCGCGCGCCACTTCGATCGTTCATCAGTTAGAGTGAACACTGCCCCCACCTGGATTCGGGGAGGTCGCTGTTCCCGGGAATCGCCCGTAAATATATCCGCCGACCGGACAGAGAGGGAGCCATGGCCGCACTCGAGGTCGAGGGGCTCACCAAGGACTACGGCGAGGTCCTCGCCAACGACGACGTGACGTTCGCGGTCGAGGAGGGCGAGGTGTTCGGCTACCTCGGACCCAACGGCGCCGGGAAGACCACGACGATACGGACGCTGATGGGCTTCCAGTCGCCCACGAGCGGCGGCGCGACGGTCCTCGGCCACGACGTGACCGACGAAGCGGACCTGATCGCCGCCAAGCGCCGCGTGGGGTATCTCCCCGCCAACCCCGCGTTCGACGAGGGGGTGACCGGCCGGGAGGTCCTCGACCTGCACGCGTCGATCAAGGGCGACGAGCGCCGCGCGGAGCTGGTCGAGACCTTCGACCCGCCGGTGGACCGGAAAATCAGGGAGTACTCGACGGGCAACGTCCAGAAGCTCGGGCTCGTCCAGGCGTTCATGCACGACCCCGACCTCGTGGTGATGGACGAGCCGACCAGCGGGCTGGACCCGCTGATGCAGCGGACGTTCAACGACTTCGTCGCCGCCGAACAGGAGCGGGGTCTGACGGTCTTTCTCTCCTCGCACGTCCTGAGCGAGGTCCGGCGGGTCTGCGACCGGGTCGGCGTCCTCCGCGAGGGGCGCCTCGTGACCACCGAGCGCGTCGCGGACCTGCTCCACCGCACCGGAAAGTTCGTCCGCGTGCGCGCCGCGGGCGACGTGAGCGCGGGCGCGTTCGACCTCGACGGCGTCCACGACGTCTCCTGTAGTACGACCGACGGCGGCCGAGCCGACTCGGAAGCACCGAACGGGGGCACGACCGACGCCGGCGATGCCGCGACCGACGCTACCGATACCGTGACCGACTCGAACGACGCCGGACCGGCGGCCGCGGACTCGACCGGTACCGAAGCGGCCGACGGCCCGCGCGTCGACGGCCCGGTCACCGAGTGCACCTTCACGTTTACCGGCGACGTCAACGACCTGGTCGCGGCGCTGGGCGGGCTCGCGATACTCGACCTCGACGTCGAGGAGGCGCCGCTCGAGGAGGTCTTCATGCGGTTCTACGGCGGCGACGACGTCTCCGGGGGTCCCGATGCTTGAGATCGCCCGCTACGAGGGGCGCCACCGGGTGCGGGGGACGCTCGTCACCGCCGTCGCCCTGGGCGGGTTCGGCCTCATGTACGTCGTGCTCTATCCAACCTTCGCCGAGAGCCTCGGCGTCGACATCGACGCCCTGCTCGCGGCCTACCCCGAGTCGCTCCAGAAGGCCTTCGGCATCCAGACGCTCGCGTCGATGGAGGGCTTTCTCGCCTCCGAGCTGTACACCTTCGTCTGGATGCTCCTGCTGGGGCTGTACTTCGCCTACAGCGCGGCGTCGCTGATCGCCGCCGACGTCGAGCGCGAGCGCATGGACATGCTGCTGTCGCTGCCCGTCTCGCGGGCACGGGTCGTCCTCGAGAAGTTCGCCTCGCTCGCGGTCCCGCTCGTCGTCCTCAACGTCGCGGTTCCGGCCGTCGTCTACGTCGGGACGCTCGCCGTCGACTACCCCGTCGACCCCGTCCGCCTGGTCGTCCTGCACGCGCTGTCGGTCCCCTACCTCCTCGTCTTCGCCGGGGTCGGGCTGGTCGCCTCCGTCGTCTTCGATCGCGCGAGCGTCGCCCAGCGCGTCTCGCTGGGCGCGCTGGCCGGCCTCTTTTTCGCCGAGTCGCTGCTTTCCGACACCGACTACGGCTGGGTCGGCGCGGTGTCGCCCACCCGGTATCTCGACCCCAACGCCGTGCTCATCGACGGGGAGTACGCCCTCGTCGACGGGCTCGTCCTGGCCGCCGCGGCGGTCGCGCTCGTCGCGCTCGCCGTGGCGCTCTTCCGGCGGAAAGACGTCGAGTGAGCGTCCCGGGGCCCCGCCCGTCCCCGCCGCGGCGCTCCCGCGGTGCGCCCGACGGGCCGATCAGTCCAGGTCGGCGCCCACGGCGGCCGCGACGGAGTCGAAGCCGTCGCGCTCCAGCAGGTCGAGGAGGCCGCGGTTGATCTCGCGGGCGATCGAGGGGCCCCGATAGACGAAGGCGGTGTACAGCTGGACGAGCGAGGCGCCCGCGCGGATCTTCCGGTAGGCGTCCTCGGCGGTGGCGACGCCGCCGACGCCGATCACGGGGACGTCGACGCGTTCGGCGACGAAGCGGGTCACCTCCGTCGCGCGCGCCTCGATCGGTCGCCCGGAGAGCCCGCCGGTCTCGGCGCGGTTCGGGCTCTCCAGGGTCTCGGGCCGTTCGGTCGAGGTGTTGGTCGCGACCACGCCGTCCAGGCCGAGGTCGGTGACCAGGTCGAGCGCGTCGGCGACCGCGGGCTCGGGGAGGTCCGGCGACAGCTTCACCAGCAGCGGCGCGGCGCCCGCGTCCTGCAGTTCGGTGAGGATCGCTTCCATCGACTCGCGGTTCTGGAGCTCCTCGAACCCCTGGGAGTTCGGACAGGAGACGTTGACGACGAAGAAATCGCCCCCGGCGGCGACCGCCTCGTAGGTGGCGCGGTAGTCGGCCGGGGCGTCGGCGGGCGCGACGTGCTCCGATTTGGCGATGTTGACGCCGACCGGGACCGGGGCCTCGAGGGCCCGGAGGCGCCGGCCGATCACCTCGACGCCGTCGTTGTTCAGGCCCATCCGGTTGATGACGGCGTCGTCGGCGCGCAGGCGGAACATGCGCGGGCGAGGGTTCCCCGACTGGGGGACGGCGGTGACGCCGCCGACCTCGACGTGGCCGAAGCCGAGCGCCGCCAGCCCGCGGACGGCCTCGGCGTTCTTGTCGAAGCCCGCGGCCACGCCGACGGGGTTGGGGAACGACCGGCCGAGCGCGTCGACGCGCAGGCGCGGGTCGTCGACGACGTAGCGGCGCGCGAGGGCGCGGTCCAGCGGCGCGTGGCCGGCGACTCCGAGGGCGCCGTGCCCGACGGCGTGGGCGGTCTCGGCCGGCAGCGAGAACAACAGTGGTTTGGCGATGTCGTAGGCGTTCATAGGGTGTGGGCGCCGCCCGTGTGCGGCGTCGGGCCGGGCGTCAGAACTCGTGTTCCACGTCGTCCGGGTCGGCTTTCTGAATGATGATCTTGTTGTCGCGGACCCGGACGAACACCTCGTCGCCGATCTCCATGCCGGCGACGGCCAGCTCGTCCTCGTGGATGTTGATATGGACGTTGTGGTACTCGCCGTCCTCGTCTTTGGCGCCACTCGGGCTGAGCTTCTTCTTTCGCACCATCGCGCTATCCTAGTCGGCCCTTCGCCGCAGGATACACTTAAGTCTACCGTGCGCGCCCGGTCCGGGACGAGAGACGCCGGCGAACTACCCCACCAGCGGGTGCGCGCGAGTTAAATTCCCGCCCGAATTCCCGGAAATCTGTCTCTCGGCGAAGTAGCTCCGCCGTGACTATCCGTCCATTTATAAACGAATCGCCAGCACGCGCCGCGATCCGGGGGTATATTTATAATGAATCATGTGCTGGGTTGACACGGAGCGGTCGAACCAATGGCACCCGACAGCGACAAGCGCAACTTCGCGCTCAGGACGGAGAACGGCGAGGAAGAGAGCGTCTTTTCGGGGAGCACACCTCGACAGGCGGCACTGAAAGCGGCGCGGCGGCTCGAACCGGCCGGCAGCGAGGCGGCGGCCGACCGCGAGTCGATCCGGCTCCGGGAGAAAGGCACCCACAAGGTCCACATCTACGAGGGGTGGTCCTGGAAGGAGTCGCCGCCGGACGTCGACATGGACGAGTGGGACGCCGAGGACCCCTCGGACGTGTGGATGAACGAGGTCGACGAGATCACGAAGGCGAACGTCTCCAAAGAGGGCGTCGAGCACCTCGACGAGATTTGAGTCGGCACGACGCGGCGCGTCTCCGCGGTCGTCCCTTCTCGCGGTGTCCGTCCGCTACCGGCCGGTCCGCGCGGTCGGCGTGCGTGAACTACATGTAGCCCGGCCTCCGACTCCGGATCGCGTGGCTCCCACTCGGCCACACCGAGCGCGCGACGCGCGGGATGACCGGCCGCCCTCCTGCCACGCGACATTCCGGCCGACGAGTGGCGACGCTGTCGGTCGTGTCGCGTCCCGACTCGTGCGACCCGATCCCATGTAATCGCATGACGGGGCGCTTCCGGTTCGACGGCCTTAAGTAAAACACCCCCATCGATGTGGATACGAAGCGGCGTGGGGCGCACGCCCCCGCCGGGTCGCGACACCCGCCGTGCGTTGCGGCGGTGTCCGGTCGACCGTTCCCGAGCTATCGGGGCGTCCGGCCGAACGTGGACGCGGCCCGGACGGGGTCGACGACGCCCCACCGCCCGGACCGAGTCGATGCCGAAGGGGTTATGTACCCTCGTCGGCTTACGACTAGGTCTGAAGGAAATGAGGATTCCACCCCTGCGGTCCGCCGTACAGATGGGATCTGATGTTAGCCCTGGTAGTTCGGTGACACCCGGTCTGTGACCGCGTGTCGCCGGACGCTAGACCACGATAGCGATCACACTCACATCGAGTGTGTTCCCGCCTAACCCCCCTGCGTTTGCAGGGGACATTCCGGTTGATCCTGCCGGAGGCCATTGCTATCGGAGTCCGA
>JBDGSU010000156.1:0-7855 GCA_042217395.1 Halosimplex sp. | reverse complement strand
CCATCGCGCCCAAGCGCGAGGACGTCACCGGCGAGGTCGAGCGCCGCGTCGTCGCGCAACTGCTGACCATGATGGACGGCCTCGAGTCGCGGGGCCAGGTCATCGTCATCGCGGCGACCAACCGCGTCGACTCGGTCGATCCCGCCCTCCGTCGCCCGGGTCGGTTCGACCGCGAGATCGAGATCGGCGTCCCCGACGAGATGGGTAGGGAAGAGATCCTCCAGATCCACACCCGCGGCATGCCCCTCTCCGACGACGTCAACCTCGGGCGCCTCGCCGACGAGACCCACGGCTTCGTCGGCGCCGACATCGAGAGCCTCACGAAGGAGGCGGCGATGAAGGCCCTCCGGCGGTACCTCCCCGAGATCGACCTGGACGAGGAGGACATCCCGCCGAGTCTGATCGACCGGATGATCATCAAACGCGAGGACTTCCGCGGCGCGCTCAACGAGGTGTCCCCCAGCGCCATGCGCGAGGTCCTCGTCGAGCTGCCGAAGGTCTCCTGGGACGACGTCGGCGGTCTCGAAGAGGCCAAGGGCAAGGTCCAGGAGTCCGTCGAGTGGCCGCTGAACAAGCCCGAGAAGTTCCAGCGGATGGGCATCGACCCGCCGTCGGGCGTCCTGCTCTACGGCCCGCCGGGCACCGGGAAGACGCTCATGGCCAAGGCCGTCGCCAACGAGACCGACGCCAACTTCATCAGCGTGCGGGGACCGCAGCTCCTCTCGAAGTGGGTCGGTGAGTCGGAGAAGGCCATCCGGCAGACCTTCCGGAAGGCCAAGCAGGTCGCCCCGACGGTCATCTTCTTCGACGAACTGGACTCGCTGGCGCCCGGCCGCGGCGGCGACGTCGGAAGTAACGTCTCCGAGCGCGTCGTCAACCAGCTGCTGACGGAACTGGACGGGCTGGAGGACATGGAGGACGTGATGGTCATCGGCGCGACCAACCGGCCGGACATGATCGACCCGGCGCTCATCCGCTCCGGTCGGTTCGACAGGCTCGTGATGATCGGCGAGCCCGACACCGAGGGCCGCGAGCAGATCCTCCGCATCCACACCGAGGAGCAGCCCCTCTCGCCGGACGTGAGCCTGCGCGAACTCGCGGAGATCACCGACGGCTACGTCGGATCGGATCTGGAGTCCATCGGCCGCGAGGCCGCCATCGAAGCGCTCCGCGAGGACGACGACGCCGAGGTCGTCGACATGCGTCACTTCCGCCAGGCGCTGGACAACGTCCGCCCCACCATCACCGACGACATCCGCGACTACTACGAGCAGATGGAAGAGGAGTTCAAGAGCGGCGGCAACCGCGGGCAGCAGCGCCGCTCCGGCGGTCGCATCGGGTTTCAGTAAGGACTCGTTTTCACCTCTGGGAATTTCTTCGGTCGGCCCCGCACCGCTCGCTGCAGACACCACCGAGCCTAAAACCCGGGAGAGAGGCCGATCGCGACCACGAGGAGTGATCTAATCGGAATATTTGAAGGATATATACTGAGTTGTCGGCAGGTAGAATCTTTAGGCGTTTATTCGAACCATATATCATGGCAAATAGTGATGGACCATCACGGCGAGCAGTGCTCACCGCTGTCGGTAGTGCCGGACTCTGCGGCATCACCGTCGGATCGGTGGCTGCAGCCAGTGAGAACGGGGATGGCGACGATGCCGGGAAAGAGGGGGGCGACAATGCACCGCATACGGACAGGGGGATCGTCGTCCGGTTTGAAGACTGCGGGACCGTTCACGTCCGAGGAAGCAAGAAAAAGCTCGATAGCGTAATCGCCCACTACACACTGTGGATCGAAGACGGTCCGGGTTCGATGACGACGAGGGCCACTATCGAGGAGGACCCGCCGCTGACGATCGACGACCGGTATCTAAACCTCGAACCGGACGACTACTACATCCCCAAGATCGAGTACTGGCGGGATGGCCAGCCCAGCTCGCACCGCGTGAGAAAACCCGACGACATGGACTGCGGATTCTAATAGAGGCTGAAACGCGCCGGCATCCACTGATACGGTTTATCGTAGAGTAGTTCCGGATGGCGTCGGTCCCGGAGCCGGCGCGTACCGGTACATCGCTACAGGAAACCGCATGAAACGATCGGTCGATGCACACGCGTACCGAGTAGTGACGGAGCCATCGCGACGTTCGCAAGCGGGAGACGGCGTCTGCGGTTCTCGAACGCACCGACGACGGACGCATCCGGTCACCTATCGTAGAATTTGAAAGACGCGGTTCCGACGGCGTTCGACTGCGTGCGGTCGGCCGTGCGAACGCTTTCGAATTGTACTACAGCTGAACGCCGAAGATACCGATCACGTATGGGCACAGTTGCGGGTTCCGACCACGACATCGGCGAGTACGAGCGCTGCTATCACCTCACGAACGCCGAGCACTGACGGCGTTCCTTTAAGTCGTTCTCGTCACAAGGGAGTGTAGTAAGAGGAGTTCTCGCGAGGCGACGACGGCCGAGTGGCGGCGCGGTTCCCGCTGGTCCATCCCGAACCTTTCTCACCCCGGAACGTCAGTCGGGTTCCAGCCTGGAGTTCTTTAAGTGGTTCTCGTTACAAGGGCTTAGAGTAAGAGGAAGTCGTCGGTTCTCTCCGTTCTCACCGACCGCCCAGCCGGTGGTTTCTATAGTCCCCAGACCGAACGCCGAGGAGATGAACGGGGGACGCGACGCGGCCGACTACGGGCTGCGAGCCAGCGGCGAGCCGGTGGACCCGCGGGCGGAACGGGACGTGAGCACGCGGCCGGGCGACGGGTCGCTCGGGCGCGTCGAGGCGGTCAGAGACGAGGCGTTCCGGCGGTGGGACGTGACGACGCCGAGCGCGACGCTCATCGGTCGACCCGAGAATCCGGACGACGACGTGAGCGAGAACCTCCGGCGACTGCACGACGAGCAGCACCCGGCGATGGCCGGTCACGCGGAACGGATGCACCGGCTGGAGAAGGCCCGCATCACCCACGCCTTCTGTAACCGACTGGCGCTGACGCCGTGGGAGCGCGACCGGGCGCTGGGGATCGTGACGGACCTCGACCTGACGGCGTTCGGGAGCCAGCGCGCCATCCAGAAGGTCGCACTGGTCGTCATCCAGCACGTCGTCGACGACGAGCGCCAGCGCATCCTCGGCCTGCACGACCGCGAGTGGATCGCCGAGCAGCCACCCGAGTCGCTGGCGGACCTGCACGAACGGTTCGACTCGATCAAGGACGACCCGCGCTACCGGACGTTACTGGATCGGGTCGGGCTGGACGTGACGAGCGTCAACCGGCTGCACCGGACGCTGGAGGACCAGCTCGACGAGCAGGACCTCCGCGGTGCCGTCTTCGGCCGCAACCCCCACCGGGACCCGAGCCTGCCGCCGTTCCGCGACCGCGAATCGACCGAGGTGACCCGGTCGGACGACGCCGACGCGGCGTGACCGACGGCGCGATGTCGTCGGCCGCCGAGTCGGAACGGGCGGCCCGACCCCCGCGCCCACTACTTTCTTGCCGTTCGTCGCCCAACCCATAGGCACGGGACCACATGACAACCACTATCGAGATCGACGACGACCTCGCAGAGCGCATGGAGAGCCACCTGGAAGACGACGAATCGCTGACCGAACTGGTCGAGGAACTCGTCACCATGTACGAGACGGAAGGCGCCTTCCTCCAGGAAGGCTACTCCGAGTAGCGTCGTCGGCCGGGCGGCGAATCGCGGGAGGGCGGCAGGTTCGACAGCGAGCGGTCGGACCGTCCGACACCGGCGAGACGGCCCGTCGACGCGGTCGCGTCGCCGAACTCGGCTACAGTTCGCCGAGCTTGCGAAGGAGCTGGCCGCGGTACTCCTCGTCGGCCCGGACGTCTTTCAGTTCGAGGACGTTGCGTTCGAGCTTGTCGAGGGCGACGCCGAACGCGGAGTCGGCGCCGTAGCCCTCGCCGGAGCCGGCGGCCTGGCCCTTGTTGGTCCGCAGGCGGATCTGGGCGCGGATCAGGGGCGTGCCGCGGAGCTTCTCCTTGTGTTCGTGGAAGCGGACGTGACAGTGCTGGACCTGCATGTCCCCGTACTTGTCGGCGACGCGCTCGATGCGCTGGCGGATGTCCTCTCGGCTGATCGTATCGAGGAGCTCGATGTTGGTGATCTGGACGTCCATGTGCTCCTCCTCGGTGAACGTCAGCGCGCGGAGCACGTCGGTCTTGGTGACGATCCCGGCGACGAGGCCGTCGTCGTTCTCGGGGGTGACGACGAGTCCGGCGTAGTCGTTGTCGAGCATCCGCTCGACGGCGTCGCGGACGGATTCGTCGACCGTCGTGGTCGCGACGGGGCTCGACATCTCGTCGTAGATAGGCAGGTCGAGCACCCGATCGATGTCGCCGCTGCGCTCGCCGCGGGTCGCCTTGTCCATGTCGCGGACGACGATGTCGACGATGTCGTGGCGGGTGACCATCCCGGAGAGGGTACCGTCCTCGTCGAGCACGGGGAGCCGAGAGATGCCGTGCTCGCGGAGGAGGTTGATCGCCTGGCCGACGTTCGTGTCCTCGGTGACGGTGACGACGTCGTCGGTGTAGATGTCCGAGACGTCGATCGCGTCGAGGTTCTCGAGGACCGCCTCGAGGATCGCGTCCTCCGTGACGATACCCCACAGGTCGCCGGCCTCGAAGACGGGCGCTACCTTGGTCCCGCCCTCGACGAGGACGCGCGCGACCTCGCGCACGTCGTCCGTCCGCTCGACCCTGGGGGCCGACTGCATCATCGCGCTCGCCTTCGTGTTGTCTTCGATGTGAGATTGCACCAGCTGCTTCTGCGTAATGATCCCAGCGTACTCGTCGTCCTCGGTGACGATCAGCCCCTTGGGGTTGTCCCGTTCGAACAGCGACCGGACTTTCCCCAAGCGCTCGTCGACGTCGACCGCGACGTACTCGCTGGTGGCGATATCAGCAATATCCATCTGGATCTCCCATTTCGAAAGATTCGACGCCGAAGCTAATCAAACTTGGCGAACGCGCCCACCGCGCGAGAACCGCTCACCTCCGTTCCCGACGACTGCCCCCGCCGCGGGCGTGCCCCCCGTCTCTCCTCGTCCGGACCCTGGTCAACGTCACGTCGCATCGCACGAATGACCCGCTTTCCGTCCGGTACGGTCCGTATACTTCCCCCCGAATGTTCTGGCTGCCGCTCGACACGTCACCGCGGAAACTGCCTCGCGACGTCGGCCGATCGGCCTCGAACCGGACATCGACCACCGATTTCGACAGTAGTCGAATAATACTACGACTTTAATCGAATCCTGATTTCGCCGGCGAAAGTCCACGGCCACCGGACTCGAAGTTAACGTATGTCCACCTAAATCGCGTTTGGACCGGTGTGGCAAACACAAACACGGACAATTCGGCAAAAACGACAGAAGTTTTTTCATCCCCGGGCTCGCTCATACGGGTACGATGACGGGAACACCGCGGATCGAACTCTACGTGCGATCGCTGCTGCCCGACGGTGCGCACGGGCGCCAGGAAGCGGTCATCGAGCGGCTGCAGAAACTCGAGACCGAAGGCGAGATCGCCGACTTCTCGGTGATCGTCTGGGGGAAGCAGATCGCCCGTTCCTCCGCCGGCGCGCGGACCGAAGAGGGCGAATACATCCTCAACCGCGTCGCGGAATTCAAGCAGTGGGCCCTCTCGAACAACGTCTCGCTCGAGAGCTTCTACCAGAAACACGACGTCGAGAACGAACTGACCGACGAGCCCCACTCGGCGATCGTTCTCCCCGTGATGGGCCTGGCCGAGTACGACGGCGAGGAACTTCGCCACGTCGCTCCCTGCACCGACGGCGACGAGGTCCACACCATCATGGACCGCCTCGACCGCCTCGAACGCGGCGAGCCCACGGCCATCGAGCAGTCGAACGACGTCTCGATCCTCTCGGACTGAGACGGGCGATCGCGAGCGCTCCCGAGTTCGGCCGCGCGCGTGTGAGGCCGAGCCCGGACTGGCACCCGACGATCGGTAGGACTCCTGCCACCAGGCGAGAGCGCCGCCGTCCCTGCAGGCGCAGGGCTGTCCCTCTTCACCGAACCGCCCGTATCCGACGATAGCATGGCCACCAGTAACGTGAATACGTTCGGCAAGCTCAGCATCATCTCGACACTCGTCGACGCGGCCGTGTCGTTCGCCCGCGGCCGGAAGGCCGACGGGCTCCTCCTCGTCATCGCCGCCGCGCTCTCCTCGCGGGTCCGCGGGCTCGGGACGGCCGTCTCGATCGCGCTTCGCGTCGTGCGACGGCTGCGATAGCCCCGCCTCGGTTTCCCGCACCGAGAGACCCGACGAGCGCGGACGCTCAGCAGACCACGACGGTCACGTAGACCCGCTCGTCCGGCGCGGCGTGGACGTCGACCCCGACCAGCCCGTTCGACGTCTCGTAGAAGTTCTCGGCCTCGGCGACGTACGCGTCGACCAGTCCGACGGCGAGCGCTTCGGGCGAGTCGAACGCCGCGCTGTCGCCGTCGAACGACCGGGAGTAGGCGGTGAGCCCGCCGACGTCGCCGCCGCACGCGCCGTCCAGTTCCTCTCGGACCCGCTCGCCGCTCGGTACCGACCCGCCGTCGTACGCCTGCGCGACCACCCCCCGGTTGTAGAGACGGGCGGCGTCGTCGAGTTTCGCCCGCCGGTCGTACGCGTCGAGCGAAGCGTTCGCCCGCCGCTCGTTCAGGTCGGCGACGAACGCCGACTCCGCGTCCCTCAGGTCG
Organism: Halosimplex sp.; assembly: GCA_042217395.1. Taxonomy (GTDB): domain Archaea; phylum Halobacteriota; class Halobacteria; order Halobacteriales; family Haloarculaceae; genus Halosimplex. Next base: position 1,128 of record JBDGSU010000156.1, on the reverse strand, counting down.
ACGCCCCCGACGGCCGCGGCGCTGCCCGGGACGTCGTGGCCCGTCCCCGGAAGCGTGACGACGCCGAGAATCGCGAGCAGGAGGACCGCGCCCGCGAGGAGCGCGACTGCGAACCCGACGACGTACCGGGCGCTCAACAGGTCGACGTAGGAGGTCCCGCTCAGTTCCTCGGCGTAGTCGGCGTCGTCCGGGATCCGGCGTTCGAGCGTCGCCGACCCGCAGCGGCTACACGGCGGCGAGTTCTTCTGGTGTACTCGACCGCACTCCGGGCAGACCCACACCGGTTCGCGCTCGTGGTCGGGGTCCTCCGGCGCCACCGGGACGACGGCCTTCTCGAACTTGTGGTGGCCGCAGTTGTCACAGGGCGGGTCGTTGCGCTCGTGTGGCTTGCCACACCAGGCACACCGGTACTTCGAAGACGCATCGGCCTCCCCGGCGTCTCCGGTCTCCGACCACTCGGCGTCCGATCCGCCGTCGCGCCCGTCTCCGCCGCTCATCTCACAGCCGGACCGGCACGTCGCGCTCGTCCAGGTACCGTTTCACCTCGTCGATGGAGTACTCGTCGAAGTGGAAGATCGAGGCCGCGAGCGCCGCGTCGGCGCCGGCTTCGGTGAACACCTCGTAGGCGTCCTCCGGTCCGCCACAGCCCGAGGAAGCGATGACCGGCGTCGAGACGGCGTCGCAGACCGCCCTGGTCAGCGGGACGTCGTAGCCGTCTTTCGTCCCGTCGGCGTCGATGGAGTTGACGAACAGCTCGCCGGCGCCCCGCGTTTCGGCCTCCTCGGCCCACGAGACCACGTCGACGCCCGTGCCCTCGCGGCCGCCCTTGACCGTGCACTCGAACCAGCATGACTCGCCGTCGACTTCGGCGTAGTGGTCCCCCTGCTCGTCGAAGCGGCGACGCGCGTCGACGCTGATGACGATACACTGGTTGCCGAAGGCGCGGGCGCCCTCGGTGATCAGTTCCGGGCGCTCCAGGGCGCCCGTGTTGATAGACACCTTGTCGGCGCCCGCGCGCAAGGTCTCCTTGACGTCCTCGCGGGTCCGGATCCCCCCGCCCACCGTCAGCGGGATGAACACCTCGTCGGCGACCCGCGAGACCGTATCGAGCATCGTCTCTCTGCCCTC
>JBDGSU010000211.1:0-7896 GCA_042217395.1 Halosimplex sp. | reverse complement strand
CAAGAAACTCGACGAGCGCGGCGTGCTCGACGCGCCGGGCATCGAGGACGCGAAGACGAACAGCGGGATGGACCAGACCGGCGACGACACCTACGGCGCCCCCGGTCACGACTCGCCCGGCCACGACTCGATGTGGGTCGGCGAGAGCGAGGACGCCGTCGTCGAGCACACGGGCCTCGCCCACGACGGCCTCGTCGTCACCGGCATGGCGACCGCGACCACCTACGGCCTCCCGCGGATGGGCCCGACGTTCGGCGCCATGCTCGTCTCCGGCAAGCGCGCCGCGCAGGTCGCGCTCGACGAACTGGAAATCGACGCCGACCCCGTCGACCTGACGAGCCGGAACGCGGCCGCCTCGGCCGACGACTAGAGACCACTTTTTACAGACGGGGGTGTCCTCGGCCTTCGGCCTGCGGGCACCCCAGTCTGCAAAAACGTGGGGAAAAAGGGCCGGACGACTCGGTCGCTCCGCTCACGGGTCGCGACGCTCCCCGTTCGCATCGAGGCCTCCCTCCGGTCGCCCTCGCCCCGCTCCCTCGCGTCCGGTGAACCGGCGCCTTCGGCGCCGGATGCAAACTTCAGGTGGTGGTTGCGGTGCGGTCGGCGCGCGCTGGAGCGCGCTTTCATGCGCGTGACGTAGCCGTGCGAGGGATGAGTAACGCAGGGGCGAAGCGACGAGTAACGCAATCGGCTGGGGAGGGTCGTGGTTGTCTGCGGTGCTGTGCGGTTGCGGTCCTGGCGGACTGAAAGGCCGAGCGGGTCGAGGGCTTTCATCCTCTGTTGGTCTCTGCGGTCGATCCAGCACGAAGCGAGCGGGTCGAGGGCTTTCACCGCTTGATGTCATCTGCGGGAGCTGTCACTGCTAGTAAGCGGGCCGATAGCCATCCTTGAGTGTGCAGACGATGTCCCGAATGGATCAGCACAGCTGTTCACTCACTCGATCCCCGACAGACCTACCCTCACGAGTCACCAACACCCGGTCGTGACAGACGAGACGGAGTACTGCCGACTCTGCGGCCAGCAACTCCAGAAGGACCTCGCCGCCACCAGTAGCCGGCAGTGCTGTCTCAACGCCACCCCGATAGCCGGCACCTGTCCGGAACACGGACCCGTCGGGCCGCACCACGCCACCGACGACCCGCCGGAGACCTACCGGTAACTCTCACGCCGGTTTCCCGAACGCGAACAGCGTCATCGGCGTCTGCCCGTCCGCGTGAGGCGAGAGATACTCGGCGACCTCGCCGTCGAAGAAGGTGAACCCGCGGCCGCCCAGCCCGAGGTGCGCGTAGGTCGCGAGGTACAGCCGTCCCAGGATAATCCCGGCCTCCAGTTGCGCGAGTCGGTAGCCCCGGTTTCCGAACTCCTCGACCACCGCCTCGACGTCCGCCACGAGGTAGACGTTCACCGCGGCGTCGCCGACCACGTCCTGCCCGAGCGCGAGCTGGCCGGCGGTCTCGCGGTCGGTCTCGCGGACCCGCTCGAGTTCGTCCGAGCCGGGGTGGTACTCGTAGACGCCCTGGTCGATCCCCTCGACCGCGTGGACCAGACAGTAACAGTCGACGAGCCCGCGCAGGTCGCCGGCGAAGGCGTCCGCGGGCACCCCCCGTAACGCCCGGTCGAGCACGGTCGCGAACTTCCGTGCACTGATGGAGTTGCGGCCGTACTCGCGGCAGGAGCCCCGGCGCTCGATCGTCTTCCCGACCGGGCGAGCGGAGGCGGTCTCGCGGTCGACGGGGTCGAGATCGACCCACTCGTCCTCGGGGTCGGCGCGTTCGCCCAGCGACGTGTCGGCGACCTCGTGGGCGACGTTCTCGCGCCACGCCGCGGCGGCGTCGCCGTCCGCGAGTCGGCTCTGGCGCCAGGCGTCGGGAACGAGCGGGTAGTCGACCGGGTCCTCTGAGAGCGGCCGTTCGTCGGGATCGATCGGTTCGACGTCGAGCGTCCTGTCGGCGGCGTCGGTGACTGACTCCTCGGGAACGGGCGACCCCGACCCGACGGGGACGAGTTCGAGCGGGGCTTCCTCGTCGGGGTCGAGGCCGAGCAGCTCCACCACGGGGTCGTCGGCGAAGCCGGTCACGACCTCCGCGCGGTGGCCGCCGCCGTGAGCGACCGCGAGCAGGTTGGCGAGGATCGTCCCGGAGTCCCAGAACGCGTGGCGGTAGGTCCGTTCGCGGTACTTCCAGGCGTTGCGCCACCACTCGGAGGTGGCGACGAAGGTGACCGGCGCATCGGTGACGCCCGTGGCTGATCCCCGGTCGCTCCGCGCGCCCGCGGCCGCCGCGAGTACCCCTCGATAGTCGCCCTCGCGGAGCACGTCGAACTCGCCGGCGTGGGGGTCGAAGTGATAGACGCCCGGCGAGAACTGACCGCACTCGCCCGTGACGACGTAGAGATCGACGTGGTAGAGCTTCCCGGTGCAGGCGGCGGCGCGGAACTGCATCGGCTGACCGCGGATCTCCAACTCCTTCGTGATCCCCGCGGCGTAGTGACAGAGGGTTTCGACGTCGGGGTCGCCGTCCGGGTCGGGTGCGGATTCGGGCGGTGCGGCGTCGGCCGTCGCGACGGCCGCCAGGGCGGGCGTCTCCGGCGCGTCGGGGCCACCGTCGGGCGCGAAGCGAGGGAGGTCTTCGTAGATTTTGTACGGGCGGGGCCGGTTCGACCGGTCGAGCGAGAACGACTCCCGGCGGAGCCGCTCGGGGGAGTGGTTCGTCCGCTCGTGGTACTCGCGGGCGTCGACCATAGCGGGGGTTCGCCCGGTCGGGCCTAACCGCTTGGGGTGGCGTGATACGGATTCGAAGCAAGCGTGTACCGGGTCGACCGCACGCAGTCGTGCGGTCGATCCCGGGATGTCTTGCAATAATCCGTATGAGCGGGGGCGATACATACCATCTCCGTCGCTCCGGGCTGGAACTCGTAGGGGACCTCGCGGAACTCGACGGCGTGGCCGTCCGCGCGGAGCGCGTCGGCGACGGGGTCGACGTACGCCGAGCGAGTGCGGTCCAGCGAGTGCAGCGGGAACACGCGCACCTCCTCGCGGGCGACGCGGACCAGTTCGCGGAGGGCCGCCTCGTGGAACGCTCCGTCGAGGCGGTCGTCGTAGAGAAAGAGCAGGTTCGAGACCAGCGCGAGGTCGACGCTATCGTCGGCGAGGGTGAGCTCGGGCAGTGCGCCCGCGACGTATCGCTCGGGGTGGGTCGCGTAGTCGGCGAGGAACCGCTCGGCCGCCGCGCGGAGGTAGCGACCCCGCGTCTCGACGTCGCCGTAGAAGTCCCAGACGAACAGGTCCCGTTTCTCGCGGAGCTGTTCGACGTTGTACTCGATGGCCGCCTCCAGTTCCGGTTCGAGGTCCGCGGGCGAGCGGCCGAAGATCGGATCGATTGCGACGGCCGAGTCCGCGAGTTCGGCCGCCGTGGCCGTGAACGCCCCCGCGCCCCCGCCGCAGTCGAGTAGCTCCGCCCCGGCGACGTCCCCTGCTTCGAGGTCGAACATCCGCCGGTACTCCGCGAAGGTCCGCCCGATGGTCAGGAAGTCGTCCGCGATTTCGAACTTCATGTCCGACATTGTTGTGCCCTAATGTACGGTTATGTCCACCGATGGGTATGCGTTTGGATTCGGGCTCAGAAGGTATCCGGTAAGCAGTTGGGCAGACGGAATTTGAGACGGGGGCGCGTAGATCCGCGTATGCCCGAGACGACGGCACCATCGCGAGAGGACGAATACGTCGGCTGTCCGGCGCCGGCGTGCAACCGAAAGGACAGGCGCAGCGTCATCAGGGAGCACCTCGCCGAGATGGACGACCAGCGTCACGAACACTACGACGGCAGCGAGGTCTGACGGCGGAGGCGGGGAGGGGCCGTCGGAACCCGCAACACGTTTCACTCGGTGGTACTACCGGTTCGTATGGTCGACGAGGTCACGCTCTACCGCGCGCCGACGACGGTGGCGGACGCCGACGCCATCGCCGGGTGGCTCCGCGAGCGCGTCGAGGCCGACGCCGAGGCGATCGCCGACTGGCTCGACGAACGCGTCGACGCCGACGTGGAGGTCCGCGACCGCGTTCTCTCGGTGCACGGCGGCGATGACGGCGAGGGTGACGAGGGCCTGGCGGAGTCGTTCGCCGAGGCGCGCGTGCTCTCGCCGTACGAACGCGAGACGGGCAACGCGATGGTCGGCATCGTCCGCTACGAACGGCGGGCCCTCGAACACCCCGAGCGCGCCGGCGGTGTCATCTACGACGGCCTGCAGGTCCAGCAGATCCTGGGCGGGCTGCTCCCGGACGACGAGCGCGGACTCGACGACCTGCACGTCCCGCTGCTCGACCGCGTCGTCGGCACCTGGGGCGAGCACGACGGCCGGTGGCACAAGCGGGTGACCGTCCTCGGTCAACCCGGTCTCGTCTCCGTCCCGGGCCTCTACGAGGCGCCCGCCAAGCCCGAGCAGTACTACGAGGCCCAGCAGAAACACGCGCTGCTCTCCGGTGATTCCCCGCCGCGGGAGGTGCTGGAGAACGAGGTCGACGGGGAGTTCTTCGTCGAATCCGACCCCCGGACCACCGACGCGCTGAAGGGGTACGTCCTGCAGTGCTACCACTACCTCGAGACCGGGGAGGACTTCTGCGACGACGGGGACTGCCGGCTGGCGAATCCCCACCGCCAGCCCGGGGTGATCCGCGCGCAACTGCGCGACCCCGAGTTCTGCGACCGCCACGCGGAGCGGTATCGGCCCTGAGCGGTTCCGGGTAGCGGTCGGTACCGCTCGAGGTCCGCCGTCGTGAGCCGGCGCCGCCTCGGTGACGCCCTCCGACACGCACAAGACGCTCACGCGCACAGCGACGGGTATGGTCGACCGGCGGCGCGACGCGCTGGCGGTGCTCGGGAGCGGCGCGCTCCTCGGCCTCGTCGCGCTCGTCCACTACGCGCTCGACCGCCCGGGGACCTTCGGCCTCAACTACCGCGTCTACCACGCCGCCGCCGAGGCCGCGCTGGCGGGACGGGACGTCTACGCCGTCACGCCCGCCGACAGCGGCTATCACTACGTCTACCCGCCCGCGGTCGTCCTCGCTTTTCTCCCCTCGGCGCTCTTCGAGAGCTGGGTGCCGGGCTACGTCGCCATCACCGCTCTCTCCGCGGTCGCGACCGCGGCCGCGACCCGCCTCCTCGTCGGCCACGTCGAGTCGCTGGGCTACGCGGTCGGTCGCGCCGAGCGGGTCGCGCTGTTCGCGTTCCTGCTGGCCTCTTCGCACTCGGCGCCCTCGCTCGCCTACGGGCAGGTCAACCACCTGCTCGTCGCCGCGCTCGTGGCGGGGTTCGTCTGGCTAGCACAGGGACGAGAGCCACGGGCCGGCGTCGCCTTCGCCCTTCCGGCGTTCGTGAAGGTCTTTCCCGCGGCCGTCGGGCTCTGGCTCTGCCGCCTGCGCACCCGGCGAGCCATCGCGACTGCCGTCGGGACCGCCACCGCGCTGTTCGCCGTCGGCCTCTTCGCCTTCGGCGTCGACACCACCCGCGCGTACGTGTTCGAGGCACTGCTCCCCCAGCGCGAGACGGCCGACTTCGTCGGCGGACTCGACCCCGGGCGAGCGTACGTCACGCTCCGTCGGCCCCTCTCGGTACTTTTCCCGACCGTCGACCCGACGTGGTACGCCGTCGGCGCCGCCGCCCTCCTGGCGCCCGTGCTCGCCGCGCTCTACTGGCGCGTCGAGACGGCCACCGACCGCCACGTCGCGATCCACGGCACGCTCGTGGCGATGGTCGTCGCGTTCCCGTCGCTGCTGGTCTACTACGCGTTCACCGCCTTCTCGCTGGTCGTCCTCTGCTACGACCTCCCCGCGGGTCGCGGCCGCTCGCTATTCGTCGCCGGCGCCCTGCTCGCGAACCTCTCGCTGTCGTTCCGGACGCTCCGCCAGGTACTCCGGACGCTCCCGATCGACCCTGCCACCGCCGGCGCCGCCGCCTCACTGCTCCGACCGGTCTTCGCCCTCGGGACGCCGGTGCTCTACGGGAGTCTGCTGACCCTCGTCGGCTGTCTCGTCTATCGGGTCGAGTCGGGGCGGCTTTCGGCGTTCCACGGTGCGGAGTCACCGCTCGAGCGTCGGTCCTGAACGACTTCGTCGACGGGACGGGAGCGCCCGAACGGGTCTGTCCCCGGACTGCAACGACTGACGGCCGACCCACCGCGGGCGGGACTGATACGGATTCGGAGCAAGCGTTTACCGGTCGACCGCACGACTGCGTGCGGTCGACCCCGGAATGTCTCGCAATAATCCGTATGAAAGGGGCCGGTCCGCTGGGCGACGGCGGGCGACGCAAGCACTGCAACGAGAAAGGAGCGAGCGAGTGAAGCGCGCAGCGAGCCCCCCGAGTCCAGCGGGCCGGGGGCTTTCGACCGTTCGTCGCGGCCGTTTCGCCGGTACCGAAACCCTCTCCGGTCAGCCGGCTTCGGACGACGCGCACCCGTCTGCGTCACCGGCTCGCTCGCCCCAGGCGAGGCCGAGATACCCCAGTCCGAACTCCTCGTAGCCGTGCTCGGGACACGCCGAGTAGACGGCGTCGCGCGCGGTCGCGACCCGGCGTTCGAGACTGGCGGTGGGCGATACCCGCCCGTCGCCGGGCGCGGCGGCCCGGACGAACGCGCGGAACCCCAGGTTCAGCGCCCGCGCGAGGCGCCGGTCCGAGCGCCCGGCGTTCAACAGCGCGATCCGTCCCCCGGGCGCGAGCGTCCCGATCCAGCGCTCGACTGCGGGCCGCGGGTCGGCGAACATGCCGACGACGAAGGTCGCGAGCACCGCGTCGACGGGGCCGTCGAGCGGCGGTCGTCGCGCGTCCGCGCGGACGAGGTGGACGTTCTCCCAGCCGGCGCGCTCGACGCGCTCGCCGGCGCGCCGGAGCATCCCCCGGGTGAGGTCGACGCCGACGACTCGGCCCTCGCTCCCCACGCGCTCGCGGAGGTGCGAGAAGTTCGCGCCGGTGCCACACCCCATCTCGACGACGGTGTCGCCCGGTTCGAGTCCGAGCGCGTCGGCGGCGCGCTCGCGCCAGGAGTCGACGCCGGGCGCGGTCGCGAGCAGGTCGTAGGCCCGCGCCCACCGGCCGTAGAACGACTGGGTGGCGCCGACGTCGGACATCAGACCTCCCGGACGACCCGCGCCGCGGTCGGCGCGTCGGCCGCCAGCACGTAGACGATCGGTTCGACGCCGAACCCGCCCGTCTGGTAGAGCACGTCGGCGTCGGGCGCCTCCTCGAGCGCGGCGTCGATGGCCGGTTCGAGGTCCGCGTCGGCGTCGAACGCCACTGCGACGTGCCCCGCTGCCTCCAGCGTCTCGATGATCTCGGGGTCGTAGCGGACGTTCAGCGCCGCCCTGGCGTCGCTCCCGCCGGCCCGCGCCGCCAGCAACACGCTCGCGACGTGCTCGCTGACGCCGAACTCGGGGTCGGCCGGGACCGCGGTCGTCCCCTCCAGGTCGAGGATCCGCCCGGGGACGGCGGCGACGTCTTCGATCCCCTCGGCGTCGGGGAGGCACTCGACGAGGTTCGACCCCACGGCGGGGATCAGTGCCGGAAACCCGTCGGTGTTCTCGAGGATCCGAACCCCGCGGCGCACCGACGCGAGCACCTGCTCGGCCGCGCGGACCGCGCTGTCGGGGTCGTGGACCGCGAAGCGGTCGTCGCCGTACTCGGCGAGGCCCGGCATCGCCTCCTCGTGGAGCGCCGCGAGCAGGTCGCCCTCCTCCAGCCGACGGACGAACACCTCGGCCTCGACGAGCGCTTGCACGGAGCTCATCTCGCCGCTGGCCAGCCCCTCGGCCAGTCGCTCGACCAGCTCCGCGAGCCGTCGGTCCGAGAGCAGCCGCTCGTTGCGCTCGACCTCGCCGTGGACGTACTTCGAGACGGCGCTCTGGCT
>JBDGSU010000214.1:0-7908 GCA_042217395.1 Halosimplex sp. | reverse complement strand
ATCCCGCTGTGGGACTGCGACTACACCGAGCACGACGCCGTCTCGCGCGGGCCCGAACGCGACCTCGTCGGCGACCTCGCCGCGGCGGTCCGCGACCGCGGGCTCCGCTTCGGCGCCTCCTACCACGCCAACTACAACTACTACCAGCCGGGGTTCGGAGGGCCGGACAGCCATCCAGCCTATCCGCGCGGGCCGCTGGGCGCCGACGAGACCCGACCGGGTCCGGAGTACGTCGACTTCATGAACGCGAAACACCGGGAACTGATCCGGAAGTACGACCCGGACGTCCTGTGGTTCGACACGCCGACGGCCGACGGCGAGCACCTGTGCGCGACGGACCTGATCGCCGAGTTCTACGAGAGCGCAGCGGCGGACGGCCGCGAGGTCGTCGTCAACGACCGCGCGGCCACCGAGGCCACGGGGACGACCATCGACGGCGGCCGGGACCCCGAGGATGCACACGGCGACTTCGTGACCCCGGAGTACCACACGTTCGACGCGGTCAGCGACCACAAGTGGGAGGCCTGCCGCGGGATCGGCCGGTCGTTCGGGTACAACCGCGCCGAGACGGCGAGCGACCACCTCTCGGCCGGCGAACTCGTCCGGACGTTCGTCGACGTCGTCTCGAAGAACGGCAACCTCCTGTTGAACGTCGGCCCGCGAGCCGACGGGACGATTCCGGAGCTCCAGCGAGAGCCACTCGAGGGACTGGGCGAGTGGCTCGACGTCCACGGCGAGGCGGTCTTCGGGTCCCGGCCGTGGGTGGCCGCGGAAGACGACCGCAGCGAGGTGCCCGTTCGGTACACCTGGCGCGACGGGGCGCTCTACGCGACCGCCCTCGAGTGGCCGGGCGACTCGCTCGCGCTGGCGTCCCCGGCCGCGTCGAGCCCCGAGAGCGCGACGCTCCTGACTACCGACGGCGCGGTCGACTGCGAGGCGAGCGCCGAGCGGGACGGCGCTCGGGTCTCGCTCCCGGCGCGGCCGTCGCACGACCACGCGTACGTCGTCCGGTTCGACGGCGTCGACCACCCCGAGCGGTGAGCGCCGGACCCCACCCGCCAGCCGTGAGCGGGGCGACCCACGCGGGGTAACGGCCAAGTCCCTGCCACGTCATCGGGACGGCATGGCGAGCTATCGCGCGGGCATCGTCGGCGCCGGGGGCATCGCGGGCCTCGGCATCCTGGGGATGCACGACGAGGAGGACATCGGGAAGAAGAAGTTCACGGCCAGCCACGCCGGCGGCTACGAGGCGACCGACGAGATCGAACTCGTCGCCGTCGCCGACGTCGACGAGGGGAAACTCGACCGCTTCGGCGAGGCGTGGGAGATCCCCGAGTCGGGCCGGTACGTCGGCCACGAGGCCATGTTAGCGGCCGAGGACCTCGACGTGGTCTCGGTCTGTACGCCGTCGTATCTCCATCACGGCCCCGTGGTCGACGCCGCCCGCTCGGCGGCCGAGCCCGACGTGATCTGGTGCGAGAAGCCCATCGCCTCCTCGGTGAGCGACGCCGAGGAGATGATCGACGTCTGCGAGGAGACCGACACCGAACTCCTGATCAACCACTCGTTCCGGTTCACGGAGAAACAGGAGCGGCTCCGGGAACTCGTCCGCGAGGAGGGGATCCTCGGCGACGTGCACTCGGTGTCGATGCAGTTCCGGATGGAACTGCTGCGCAACTCGACGCACCTGCTCGACATGCTCGTGAACATGCTCGACGCGCGCGCCGAGCGCGTGGCGGGCCACATCACCGGCGAGAACGAGGCCGTCGACACGCTGGGCGCCGACGACGGGACGGGCGAGGCGCCGGCCGTCGACGACGCGGGCGGCGGCGGGTTCGTCGTCATGGACGACGGGTCGTTCGCGACCGTCGACTGCACCGTCCCCCGCGCCGACTCCTCGATGACGATGCAGTTCGTCGGCACGGAGGGGAAGCTCTACCTCAACAACGACGACGGGGAGTGGCGCTACTGGCGGCTCGACGACGGCGACCACGTCGAGGAGGACCTGGCCGACTACGGCATCGAGGGCGCCTGGACGTGGGACGAGGACTACGAGCGGGCGTTCCCGAACGCGGCTCGCCACGTCGAGGCCCTGCTCGACGGGACCGCCGAGAACCGCTCGACCGGTCGCGAGGCCGTCCGCTCGCTGGAGATCATCGTCGGCTTCTACCTCTCCCATTACACCGGCGGTCAGGTGTCGGTCCCGCTGGACCGCCCGCTCAGAGACGTGGAGATCACGTCGTGGTGACACGGAGGAGGTATCCATGCTCGTAGACGCGCACACGCACGCCTGGGGCGCGGACACGGACGAACTGCCGTGGGCGGACGAACTGCTCCCGCCGGGGTGGTCGGGGCCGTACACCCACCGGGACCTGGTCGCCGACATGGACCGGCTGGGCGTCGACGAGGCGGTCGTCGTCACGAATCCGCTCTACGGCCGAGGGCCGCGGGGTAACGAGTACACGATGCGGAGCATCGAGGCCCACCCCGACAGGCTCTACGGCGTCGGCCACACCGCGTACTTCGACCTGGACGATGAGGGGCGGCGTCGGCCGGTCGACCCCGACGCGCTCCGCGAGCGCGTGAGTCAGGTCGTCGGTCACGAGCGGATGCTCGGGGTGCGTCTGTACGCCGCGCTCGAGTACGCCGAGCTCCCGACCGATCTCGACCGGACCGGCGACTGGATGGCCGACGACGCGCTCGAGCCCGTCCTCTCCGAACTCGCGCGCCAGGACGCCTGCCTGTACGTCTTCCCGAAGGCCGAGCAGCTGGGACAGGTCGCCGAGATCGCCGAGGACCACCCGGACCTCTCCGTCGTCGTCGACCACATGGGCTACCCGGACGGGACGACCGCGCCCGACGAGGCGCCGTGGACCGACTTCGAGCGGGTCGCCGACCTCGACAACACCTACGTCAAAGTCAGCTCGCTGCCGCGATCGGCCGCGGAAGTGGCCGACGAGAGCGGGGACGGTGACGCGGGGGCCGAGAGCGCCCGGTTCCCCTACCCCGCGCTCCACGACTACGTCCGGTCGCTGCTCGAGTGGTTCGGCCCCGAGCGGCTGCTGCTGGGGTCGGACTACCCGTGGATGGACCGGTGGGCAGACTACGGCGACTGTCTGCGGTGGGTCGACCGCGTCGACTGGCTGTCGGCGCGGGACGCGGCGTGGCTGCGCTATCGGAGCTTCGACCGGTTGCACGACGTCTCGCGATAGGAGCGGCCGGACCGTCGGTATCCGCACGTTTGAAGGCGATCGGGCCGAACGTGAGGCCCATGGACGAACCGCGCCGCGCGTTTCTGGACGACCTGCTCTCGACCGCCAGCCCGTCGGGCTACGAGGTGCCCGGCCAGCGAGTCTGGGTCGACTACGTCTCCGCGTTCGCCGACGAGGTCCGGACCGACGAGTACGGCAACGCCGTCGCCGTCCACGAGGGGAGCGACGACGCCGACGCGTCGGTCGCCTTCGCGGGCCACGCCGACGAGATCGGGTTCATCGTCCGCGAGGTGAGCGACGACGGGTTCCTGAAACTCGGCCGCGTCGGCGGCTCCGACAGGACGGTGACGCAGGGCCAGCACGTCACGGTCCACACCGACGACGGCCCCCTCGCGGGCGTCGTCGGGCAGACGGCGATCCACCTGCGCGACCGTGACGACGACTCGGCGCCGGAGATCACCGAACAGCACGTCGACGTCGGCGTCGCCGAGGGCGAGGACGCCGCGGACCTCGTGGAGGTCGGCGACCCGATCACGTTCGCCCAGCGCGTGCGCGAGCTCGAAGACGGCCGCCTGACGGCCCGCGGGATGGACAACCGGGTCGGGATCTGGGCGGCCGCAGAGGGGCTTCGCCGGGCGGTCGAGAGCGGCGCCGACGCGACCGTCTACGCGGTCAGCACCGTCCAGGAGGAGGTCGGGCTGCAGGGCGCCGAGATGGTCGGGTTCGATCTCGACCCCGACGCGGTGATCGCCTGCGACGTGACCCACGCGACGGACTCGCCGGGCGTCCCGGGCAAGAAGTCGACCGGCGTCGAACTCGGCGCGGGACCGGTCGTGGCGCGGGGAAGCGCCAATCACCCGGCGCTCGTGGCGGCCGTGCGCGGGGTGGCCGACGAGCGCGACATCGACGTGCAACTCCAGGCGACCGGTACGCGAACGGGGACCGACGCGGACGCCTTCTACACGGCCCGAGGCGGCACGCCGGCGCTGAACCTCGGCCTGCCCAACCGGTACATGCACACCCCGGTCGAGGTGGTCGACGCCGAGGACCTCGACGCGATGGCGGACCTGCTCGGAGCGGTCGGTGCCCGCGCCGACGGAATCGCGCCGTTCGGGGTCGACCTCTGAGGCGGTCGGGAGGGGCGGCGCGGATCCCCGGGGAGACGGCGATTGGGCAAGCGGTACGTTTATGCACGCGACGACAGGCAGTTCGGGTATGAGTGGACGACCGCTGGACGTGCTGGAAGCGTCGCTCGGCGAGGAGGTCACGGTTCGTCTGAAGGGCGGCGAGGAGTACGTCGGCGACCTCTCGGGGTACGACCAGCACATGAACCTGGTCCTCGAAGACGACGAAGACACAACGATTATACGCGGCGACAACGTCGTCACGATCAACCCATGACTGGTGCAGGAACCCCGAGTCAGGGGAAGAAAAACACCACGACACACGTCAAGTGTCGTCGCTGTGGTGAGAAGTCGTATCACTCCAAGAAGAAAGTCTGTGCGTCCTGCGGGTTCGGCGAGTCGGCCAAGCGACGGGATTACGCCTGGCAGGACAAAGCGGGCGAGTGAGGAATGCACGAGAAGTGCGGCGTCGTCGGCATCTCCACCGCGGACCGTGACGTCGCCCGCCCCCTCTACTACTCTCTGTACGCCCTCCAGCACCGCGGCCAGGAGTCGGCCGGGATCGTCACCCACGACGGCTTCCAGCAGTACGAACACGTCGATATGGGCCTCGTCGGCGACGTCTTCGACGAGGACGACCTGGACTCGCTGAACGGCTCCAACGGCATCGGCCACGTCCGCTACCCGACCTCCGGCAGCGTCAACGACTGCTGTGCCCAGCCCTTTTCGGTCTCGTTCAAGAGCGGGTCGCTAGGGCTCGCCCACAACGGCAACCTGATCAACACCGCGGAGATCCGCGAGGAACTCGCGGCGCTGGGCCACGCGTTCACCTCCGACGGCGACACCGAGGTCATCGCCCACGACCTCGCGCGGAACCTCCTCGAGGAGGACCTGGTCCGCGCCGTCAAGCGGACGATAAGCCGCATCCACGGGTCGTACTCGCTCACGATCACTCACGACGAGACGGTCCTCGGCGTGCGTGACCCACAGGGAAACCGTCCGCTCTGTATCGGCGAACTCGACGACGGCTACGTGCTCGCCTCCGAGAGCGCCGCAATCGACACGCTCGACGGCGAACTCGTCCGCGACGTGCGCCCGGGCGAACTCGTCGTGCTCCACGACGACGGCAGCGGCTTCGACACCTACCAGCTGGTCGAGACCGAGCAGACCGCCCACTGCTTCTTCGAGCACGTCTACTTCGCGCGGCCGGACTCGGTGATCGACGACGAACTCGTCTACGAGGTCCGCCGCGACCTCGGCGGCGCGCTCTGGGAGGAGTCGGGCATCGAGACCGACGTCGTGATGCCGGTCCCCGACTCGGGGCGGGCGTTCGCGAGCGGCTACGCCGAGGCCGCCCCCGACGGCGTCGACTTCGCCGAGGGACTGATGAAAAACCGGTACGTCGGGCGGACGTTCATCATGCCCACGCAGGACGAGCGCGAGCGGGCCGTCCGGCTGAAGCTCAACCCGATCAAGTCGACCGTCGAGGGCAAGACGGTCACCGTCATCGACGACTCCATCGTCCGCGGGACGACCTCCTCGCAGCTCGTCGAACTCCTCTACGAGGCCGGCGCCGAGGAGGTCCACGTCCGCATCGGCGCGCCGCCGATCATCGCCCCCTGTTACATGGGGATCGACATGGCGAGTCGCGACGAACTCATCGCCGCCGACCGGACTGTCGAGGAGATCCGCGAGGAGATCCGGGCCGACTCGCTGGCGTATCTCTCCATCGAGGCCATCGCCGAGGCCCTGGGCAAACGGGACTCGGACCTCTGTCTGGGCTGTGTGACCGGCGAGTACCCCTACGATATCGAAGGCGAACAGACGGACCGAGACGTCCAGCGGCCCGCCGTCGGTCACTCCTCGGCCGACGACTGAGACGGAGGGGGACACGGGTTTCCCGGGTCGACCGCCCGCGATCGTGCCGTCGATCCCGGACTGCCTCGCGCTGCTCCGTGTGGACGGGCGTCGCTGGCGCGCCGCTCGTTCCTTCCACGGCGTCGCGTTCAGCGGACGATCACCGCCCTAGACGTAGCGCAGGAGGTCGATCCCGACGTCGAAGTGGTCGAGAACGACGTACCCCAGATAGATGCCGACGATGCCGAGCACGCCGGCCGCGTTCGGAGGCGCGGGGATCGGGACGTCCAGAAATCGGAAGAACGCACCAGTCAGAAACCCTGTCAGCAACGCGAGCATCGCCGTCGTGGCCGAGACCATGCGCCGATGTAGTGACGGTCGCCACTCACGTCTTTCGGCACGCCCCGGCGCGTCGACGCTCGGACCGCCGTAGCTTCCGCTCGCGGTGTAGCCCTCGCAAAAGGTGGGTGGGTGTGGGTGGGTGGGTGAGGCACCGAGGTGGTGCCGTACCTCCTCGTAGTCGGTGGTGGGTAATAAACCCTGCGGCGGAATAATCAATACTGATACTGGTCTGGGGAGGCAGTCGGTGGGCTCGTAAATTGATGCGGGAAGACCGTCGATATCTTCGTAGACAGCGGGAGGGGGTGGCCGACGTCCGCGGTCGGTGGCGTTCGGACGGACGGGTCGGCGGGTATCAATTCTGTTAATGCGGGGGGAACCTATTTGCGGCGGCTCGCGAATGAACGGGCGATGAGCCCCTCCAGACCGCGAGCGGCCGACGGCGGGCAGTCCCGCGACGCGGCGGGCGGTCCGGAACCGGCGGTACTGGTCGTCGACGACAACGAGGTGATCGCCGATACGTACGCGCAGTTCCTCGATGACGACTACGACGTTCGGGCGGTCTACGGCGGCGAGGCGGCGCTCGAAGCCCTCGGTCCGTCGACGGAGGCGGTCCTGCTCGACCGTCGGATGCCCGGTCTGTCGGGCGACGACGTCCTCGCGCGGATCGAGGAGCGCTCGCTCGACTGTCGCGTCGTGATGGTGACAGCGGTCGACCCCGGCGTGGACATCGTCGACCTCCCGTTCGACGAGTACCTCGTCAAGCCGGTCGGGCGCGACGAGCTCGTGGCGGTCGTCGAGGAGATGCGTCGACGGAGTTCCTACGACGACCCGTTCCGGCGGTTCCTCGCGCTCGCCTCGAAGAAAGCGACGCTCGAGGCGGGGGCGGACGACGCCGAACTCGCCGATAGCGAGGCCTACGCCCGCATCGAAGCACGGCTCGCCGAGCGACGCGACTCCCTCGGCGTCGATACGGAGACCCTCGAACGGGTTCTCAGCGGCGACGCGCCGGACATCGATGCCGGCTCCGAATCCGACCCCGTCCGGACCGAGTGACGTCCGCGTTCGATCGATCGTCTCGTATCGACTCGTCGAGACGGTGCAGCCGCTCGTCGATTCTGCTCGATAGGAAGTTTGCGTGGGTGCAGTCCCTGTGAGATGCACCTGCACTCTCGTCCGCCGTGAGCGGACTGGCAGTGCGTGGGACCGGATTCGAACCGGATGGAGACAGTCCCGCTCGGGCCTGCGGCCCTGCGCGGGCTGTGACTCCCAGGGTTCGAATCCGCTCGTGACGATTTTGCCACTCGCGGGTGGTTCGTGGCAAAAATGCGTGGGACCGGATTCGAACCGGCGGACCCCTACGGGACAGCGCCCTC
>JBDGSU010000105.1:0-7937 GCA_042217395.1 Halosimplex sp. | reverse complement strand
GCGAGTACCGCGTCGTCGAGGTGAACCCCCGCGTCTCGCGCTCCTCGGCGCTGGCCTCGAAGGCGACCGGCTACCCGATCGCCCGCGTCACGGCGAAGGTCGCGCTCGGCAAGCGCCTCCACGAGATCGAAAACGAGATCACCGGCCAGACGACCGCCGCCTTCGAGCCGGCCATCGACTACGTCGTCACGAAGGTGCCCCGGTGGCCCAAGGACAAGTTCTCCGACGTGGAGTTCGAGCTCGGGCCGGCGATGAAGTCGACGGGCGAGGCGATGTCCATCGGCCGTACCTTCGAGGAATCACTCTTGAAGGCGCTGCGCTCTTCGGAGTACGACCCCGCGGTCGACTTCGCGACCGTGTTCAACGACGAGCTCGAGGAGTACTACCTCGAACGCCCCTCGCCGGACCGCCCGTACGCCATCTTCGAGGCGTTCTCTCGGGGCTACTCCGTCGCGGAGATCCGCGAGCTCACGGAGATCCGCGAGTGGTACCTCGAGCGCTTCCAGCGCATCGCCGACGCGGCCGAGGCCGCGGCCGAGGGCGACTACCAGGCCGCCGCGGACGTGGGCTTCACCGACCAGGAGATCACCGCCCTCGCCGGCGGCGAGTTCAACGACACGCACGTCTCCTGGCTCCCGACCGTCGAGGGCCCGGACGCGCCCGACGACGACACCGCGATGGCCGATGGTGGCGCGGAGGCGGAGTCCGCCGAAGCCGCGACTTCGCCCGGTCCCGACGTGACCGTCGACGAGGTCGAACAGCGGACCTCCGACAGGGACTTCAAGCTCGTCGACACCTGCGCCGGGGAGTTCGCGGCGACGACGCCCTACTACTACTCCTCGCGGGACCCCATCTCGGGGCTGGGCCGCAACGAGGTGCAGGTCGACCGCGACGTCGAGAGCGTCGTGGTCGTCGGCGGCGGCCCGATCCGCATCGGGCAGGGCGTCGAGTTCGACTACTGTTCGGTCCACGCCGTCCGCGCGCTCCGCGAGGAGGGCATCGAGGCCCACGTCGTCAACAACAACCCCGAGACGGTCTCGACGGACTACGACACCTCCGACGGGCTGTTCTTCGAGCCCATCACGGCCGAGGAGGTCGCCGACGTGGTCGAGGAGACCGGCGCCGACGGCGTGATGGTCCAGTTCGGCGGCCAGACCTCCGTCGACATCGGTCACCCGCTCGAAGCCGAGGTCGAGCGCCGCGGCCTGGACTGCGAGATCATGGGGACCTCGGTCGACGCGATGGACCTCGCGGAGGACCGCGACCGCTTCAACCGCCTCATGGACGACCTGGGCATCGCCCAGCCCCAGGGCGGCTCCGCCACCAGCGAACAGGAGGCGCTCGAGCTGGCCCACGAGATCGGCTATCCCGTCCTCGTGCGCCCCTCCTACGTCCTCGGCGGTCGCGCGATGGACATCGTCTACAGCGACGAGGACCTCGAGGAGTACATCGAGGAGGCGGTCCGCGTCAGCCCCGACAAGCCCATCCTCGTGGACGAGTTCCTCGAGGACGCCGTCGAACTGGACGTCGACGCCGTCTCCGACGGGGAGGACGTCCTCATCGGCGGCATCATGGAACACGTCGAGAGCGCGGGCGTCCACTCGGGCGACTCCGCCTGCATGATCCCGCCGCGCTCGCTCGGTCGCGACGTCAACCGCAAGGTGCGCGAGGTCACGGAGGACATCGCTCGCGCGCTCGACACCGTCGGCCTGCTGAACGTCCAGCTCGCCGTCAAGGACGACGAAGTGTACGTGCTCGAGGCCAACCCGCGGTCCTCGCGCACGGTCCCGTTCGTCTCGAAAGCGACCGGCGTCCCGATCGCGAAACTCGCCGCGAAGGTCATGGCCGGCGCCTCGCTCGACGACCTCGACGTCAACGAGCAGGTGCCCGAGCAGACTTCCATCAAGGAGGTCGTCCTGCCGTTCGATCGCCTGCCGGGGTCGGACCCGCGTCTCGGCCCCGAGATGAAATCGACCGGCGAGGTCATGGGCACCGCCGACGGCTTCGGCAAGGCCTACCAGAAGGCCCAGATGGCCGTCGGCAAGCCCATCCCGCTCGAGGGCACCGCGGTCGTCGACCTCTCGGAGAGCGAGTTCCCCGGTCGCGAGACCGAAGCCGGCGAGGAGCTCGTCGACGCCTACGCCGAGCACTTCGACCTCGTGACCTTCGACAGCGAGGCGGCGTTCGTCGAGGCCGTCGAGAACGGCGAGGTCGACCTCATCGTCTCGCGTCAGCGCGCCCCCCTCGAAGCGGCCGTCGAGGAGGAGATCACCTACTTCTCGACGCTCGCCTCCGCCCGCGCGGCGCTGGAGGCCATCGAGGCGGCCGACGAGCCGCTGGACGTCCAGCCCGTCGGCGACCGCGTCAAACGCGACGAGTACTGGGGCCAGCCCAAAGAGGACTGAGCGGCGACCGCGTCGCCGCTCGTACCCCTCGTCTTCCGTCTCGAGGGTCGTCCCCGACCATCTTCCGACCGCGGCGCCTCCCGCTCCTCTGCCCTACCGCACGACCGTCGGATGGTCGCTGCCCTCGTCGTGCGTCGTCACGATACTCCGCGGCACTCTCCCGGGCGGGGACTTCCTGTGGGGGGTCGCGCTCGCCCCGCGGGCCCGGTCGTATCGATCTACCGACGGTTCTGTGGGCACCGCGGACGAGGCGACCAGCGGCGTCGGCGCGCCTCCGTCCGAAACGGCGACGTTTAAGGACACAACGTGTGAACGGATGTCTATGGACGATATCTTCGTCGCCCGGTTGATGAGTTCGGACCTCCAGACGGTGACGCCCGACACCCTCGTCGAGGAGGCGGCCCACCAGATGCAGGACAACGCGGTCGGGTCGCTCGTGGTCGTCGACGAGGACAACCAGCTCGTGGGGATCCTCACGACGACGGACTTCGTCGACATCGTCGCCAAGAGCAAGCCGAAGGCCGAGACCACCGTCGAGCGCTACATGACGACCGACGTGCTCACCACGACCGCCCAGACGTCCATCACCGACGTCGCCGACCTGATGATCGAACACGGGATCCACCACGTCCCGGTCGTGGACGAGACGGAGGGCGTCATCGGCATGATCTCGACGACGGACCTCGCCGGGTACATCTCGACCGTCCAGACGCCGTCGCCGGCCTGATACGGATTCGGAGCGTGACAGCCCGGGGTCGACCGCACGCAGTCCCCGGTCGACCCGGTACACGCTTGCGGTAATCCGTATGAGGCGGCCGGTTGCGAGGCGGCCCGCGACCGCTCGCGGCCAGTCGGTGACACACCGAGCCACGCCGCGGTCAGCTCCGATGTATCGGACGGGGAACCGATCCGCTGTTCGTCCCCAGTCCGGGCGAACTGGCAACTACACTCGTGACCGGCGCTACGTATGGTCGGATGTATGGTCGAGGAGCCGTTCGAGAGCGACACGGAGTCGAGCGCGGACGAATCGGGGAGCGTGCGACGACGGATCGAGCCGCGGTCGGAGACGGCGGACAGTTCCTTTCTGGAACTGGTCGCACAGCTATAGTAGAATTTGAAAGCGTTTGCACAGTCAATCGCACGACAGCGTGCGATTGTCTGAGCGATGTCTTTCAAATTCTACTATAGAGGGCGTTTCGACGACGGAGCTCCCCTCGCTGTACCGCGAAGTCGACCACGCCATAGAGGACCTGTTCAAGACGCCGCCGTCGTCCGCCGCGCAGATGGAGATCGCCTTCTCGTAAGCGGGATACCGGGTCGCGATCGACCAGAAGGGGAACGTCCGACCGATCGCCGTCAGTGACGCCGTCGAGACGTAGACGGGGTCGCCGGGATAGCCTCGGTCGGTCGCGAGTCGTCAACACCTTTGACGGTCGCGGTGCAAGGTCGTGGTATGGCGCTCCCGTCCTACTCCGAGTACTGGAACGAGATCGAACCCAGTGCCCTGATACTGATCGGCTTCCTCCTGTTCGTGTTCCCCGAGCCCGCCACGTCGGTCCTGGGCGCGGGGCTGCTCCTGTTCGGTGCCGCGTGGTGGTTCTACGAGTGGGAACGCTAGACGCGTTCGCGCTCGGCGACGGCCGGTACCCGCTCGACGGTCGACCGGACGACTCCGGAGACGAGCGTCCGGACGGTCCTGCTCTCGTCGGTTTCGCTCTCGTCGGTTTCGCTCTCGTCGGTTTCGCTCTCGTCGGTTTCGCTCTCGCTCTCACCGGTCGTGTGCCGGACGCGGGGCGCGAGCAGCAGCGCTCCCGAGAGAAGACGTTCGCGTAGCTCGGGACGGCGCCCGCGCGCCCCCTCACGCGACGCTCGCCGTCCCTTCGACGGAGGGTGTCGGGGGGGAGAGCTATCGTCCCGAGAACGACCGAGTCCGGATTTCCGCGGGCGCGACCGGACGCGTCCGATTCAGTTCGTCGTCGCGACCGTCTCGTCCTCGTCGGCCATCGCGAGGACGTCGTCGAAGAAGTCCAGCGAGTCGTTCGGACCGGGGTTGGCCTCGGGGTGGTACTGCCGGGTGAGGATGTCGAGTTCGTCGTTCTCGAGACCTTCGGGGGTGTCGTCGTTGACGTTGATCTGGGTGACCTCGAGGGCGTCGCCGGGGTCGGCGACGGTGTAGCCGTGGTTCTGCGTGGTCATGACCACGCGGTCGGTCCGCAGGTCGCGGACGGGCTGGTTGACGCCGCGGTGGCCGAACTCCATCTTCTCGGTCTCCCCGCCCAGCGCGTTGGCGACGACCTGCTGGCCGAGGCAGATGCCCGCGATGGGCGTCTCGCCGACGTACTCGTCGACGAGTTCGTTGGCCGCCTCGAAGTTCTCGGGGTCGCCCGGCCCGTTCGAGATGAACAGGACGTCCGGGTCGAGGTCGGCAACTTCGTCCCCGGTGGTGTCGTGGGGCAGGAGGTGGACCGTCGCGTCGCGCTCGACGAGCGAGGAGATGATCGACCCCTTCGCGCCGCAGTCGACGAGCGCCACGTCCGCCCCGTCCCCGTCCTCGTTGTAGACGACGGGCTCCGGCGTGGTGACCTGGTCGCCGATCTCGGTGTGGTCGCTCATGTGCTTGCACTCGGCGAGCTCGTCCAGCGCGTCCTGCTCGGTGACGCCATCGCCGGCGGCGATACCGCACTTCATCGCGCCGGAGTCGCGGATCTCGGTGACGATGTCGCGGGTGTCGAGCTTGTCGACGGCGGGGACGCCCTCCTCCTCGAGCCACTCGGCCACGTCCTTGGTCAGGTCGCGGGCGACGACGCCGCGCGGGTGGACGCGGTCGGACTCGAAGCGCTCCTCCCGGACGCCGTAGTTGCCGATCAGCGGGTACGAGAACGTGAGGATCTGCTCCTCGTAGGAGGGGTCGGTCAGACTCTCCTCGTAGCCCGTGTACGCTGTCGTGAAGACCAGTTCACCGCGAGTCGTGCCCGGCGAGCGTGCGCGCGCCTCGACGACGCGTCCGCCCTCCAGTGCCACGTAGGCGTCCGTCATTACGAGATGCGTATAGCATCTCGGGGCATAAGTGTTGCTTTCGAAGCTCAGTTACGAATTTCGTAACGGTCAAGTGGGGGCGGTCGGTACGTGGGGGTATTCGATGGACGAGCTCGACCGCGAGATCCTGACTATCCTCCGCAGGGACGCTCGCGCGCCGTACACGGAGATCGCAGACGAGGTCGGGACCTCCGAGGGGACGGTCCGCAACCGCGTCGAGTCGCTCGTCGACGACGGCGTCATCGAGCGCTTTACCGTGGCGACGCGGACGGGTAACGTCAAAGCGATGATCGAGGTCGGCGTCGACGTGAGCGTCGACACCCACGACATCAGCGACCGGGTCGCCGAGTGGCCCGAGGTCGACTTCGTCTGGCAGGTCTCCGGCGAGGAGGACATCGTCTTCGTCGTCGACGCCCAGGACACCGGGCGCGTCAACGAGATCATCACACAGACCCGGGAGCTGGACGAGGTCGTGAGCACGAAGACGAGACTGATTCTGGACGAGCGAGTGGGGTAGGGAGCTTCTGCAGGATCAGTCGAGTGAGACTGATTCTGGACGAGCGAGTGGGGTAGGAACCGACCGCACGGGTCTCAGGGGCGCGTCTCGACCGATCGGAGTCGAAGACTGTTTGAACCAGCGCCGCTACGTGCGAGCTATGAGTTCGGAGGACGCGCGGAGTTCCGGCGAAACGGACGGGGCGCCGGTCTCCGGCGCCGAGGGGGAGCGCCACGAGAACGCCGAGCAGTCGGTGATAGCCGTCGACGAGAACGACGAGGAACGGGGGCTGATAAACCGGTTGGAGGCCCACACGGGCGACGGGACCCGCCACCGGGCGTTCACGTCGCTGCTGTTCGACGGGGACGGTCGGATCCTGCTCGCTCAGCGCAGCCCGGAGAAGCGCCTCTGGGACACCTACTGGGACGGCACTGTCGCTTCTCATCCTCGACAGGGACAGACGCAGGTCGAGGCGACCCGTCAGCGCCTCGAAGAGGAACTCGGGGTCACGCCCGACCAGTACGACAACCTGCGGGTGACCGACCGCTTCGAGTACAAGCGCTACTACATGGACCAGGGCGTCGAGCACGAGGTCTGCGCCGTGCTGAAGGCGACGCTGCTGGACACGACGCTCGACCCGGACCCTGAGGAGGTCGGCGGCCTGATGTGGGTGCCCTACGAGCGACTCCACGAGCACCCGCGCTGGTACCGCCAGCTGCGCCTGTGCCCCTGGTTCGAGATCGCGATGCGCCGCGACTTCGAGTAGTAGAGTCCGGTCCCGCCCCCTCTTCAGTCGCTCGTACGGGTCGTTCTACGTCGTTTCCGCGTCGACCGCCCGCAATCGGACGATCGGCGTGGTACACGGGGAGTCCGGTCCGTCTCATACGGATTACTGCAAGCGTGTACCGGGTCGACCGCACGATTCCGTGGGGTCGGCCCCGGACTGTCTTGCAGTCATCCGTGTCAGTCGCCGGCTTCGACCTCTGCGAGCGCTCCCCGTTCCCCGTCCGGTTCGCCGTCGCCAGGTTTCGATTCGCCACCCGTGCTACCGGGGGCGTCGGCCTCGGGCAGCGTGACGACGACGGTGGTGCCCTCGGCGGCGCCGGCGAACGCGATGTCGCCGCCGCACTCGCGGACGACCCAGTTGACGAGCCAGAGCCCGACGCCGCTCCCGTGTTCGAGCGCGGTCTCGCGCTCCTCCTCGATGACGACGCGCTCCTGGCGCTCGATCCCCGGACCGTCGTCGGCGACGCGGACCGCGGCGAAGTCGTCGTCGCGCCGCTCGGCGGTCACGCGGATCGTGGGGGTCTCGCCGCCGTGTTCCGCGGCGTTCTCGAACAGTTCTTCGAACGCGCGTTCCAGCGGCGGCCCGCCGCTGACGGTCAGTTCGTCGGGGAGTCTGACCTCGACGGTGACGGTCGGATAGCGCGACTCTATCGTCTCGGCGAGGTTCTCCAGGCGCGTCGCGGCGTCGAACGTCCCGTCGGTCTGGTCGTCGATCTCGCGGGAGATCTGTCCGATCTTCTCGCTCCGTTCGGAGACCGCGTCGACTGTCTCCTCGATGCGGTCGATGCGCTCGTCGGCCCGCTCGGTCGACGCGTCGAGGTCCCGCCGGAGCAACTCGGCGTTGCCCCGGACGACGTTCAGTTCGTTGCGGAGGTTGTGCCGGAGCACGCGATTGAGCACGTCGAGGCGCTGCTCGTGGCGTCGGCGGTCGGTCACGTCGCGGAAGCTGACGACGCGGCCGGCGACGCCGCCGTAGCTGCGGTACAGCGACGAGACGCGCACGTCGTAGAAGTGCCGGCCGTCGACCCCCTCGAGTTCGAGTTCCGTCTTGCCGGCGTCGAGCGAGCCGACCGCCGCCGCGAGTTCCGGCGCGACCGCGTCGAGCGGGGACCCGACGACGGCGTCGGGGTCGACGTCGACGAGGTCGGCGGCGGCGGGATTGACGTCGACGATCCGGTCGTCGTCGTCGAGGATGACGATCCGGTCGTCCATCT
>JBDGSU010000049.1:0-8019 GCA_042217395.1 Halosimplex sp. | reverse complement strand
TTCGACTCCACAGCCACCGCTCAGCAGTATCAACAATCTCCTACGCAAGAGCGATCGATCTAACACGTTCTCCGGACGGACTCGCCCGACGCGAGCGAAGCGAGCCCGCGGGGACCGAGCGAGACCGGAGGTCTCGCGAGGGTCGAGAGACGCCGTCGGCGTCTCTCGGGATTTGAACCGGATGCAGACATTCCTGCTCGTCTCGCTTCGCTCGACTGCGCGGGCTGTGACTGCCAGGATTCAAATCCCCGCGGTGACGACATTTGCCGCTCGCGAGTTGCTCGCGGCAAAATGAACGAGCCCGCGGGGATTTGAACCCCGGACAACTTGGTCCGGAACCAAGCACTCTGTCCACTGAGCTACGGGCCCTCGATTCGTGGTAGCGCGGTAACGCTCTTAACGGTTGTGAGACGCGGTGGAAAACGCAGACGGCGAACCGACCGATTCAGGGCTGTTCGCCCGTCTCGAGCGTGAAGTCGTCGATGGGGTAGGCGACGCAGGTCAGACAGTAGCCGTCCTCCATGTCGTCGTCGAACAGCGCCTCGTTGTGCTCGTGGCGGATGTAATCGAGCGCGGGGCCGTCCTCGATGTGCGCGGCACAGGAGACACACTGGCCCTGTCGGCAGGCGTAGGGGAGGTCCCAGCCCTCCTCTTCGCCCATGTCGAGGATGTTCTCGTTGTTGGCGATCTCGATGGTCTCGCCCTCCTTGGCGAACTCGACCTCGTAGTACTCGACCTCGTCCTCGGGGATGGACTCGGGGTCGAAGCCCTCCTCTTCGTCCTCTTCCTCGCCCTCTTCGAGCTCTGCGCCGCCCTCGCCGGCCGGGATGGCGCCCGCGGCGCCGCCGCCGATAGAGCGGTTCATCGGCTCGGGGAAGTCCGTGTCGGGCACCGTCGCCGCCCGCTGTTCGAGGACGTCCTGGGAGATGTCGGCCGCCGGCTCCCAGCCGGTCCCCTTCGCGTAGTGGACCGCGACGACGACGAGCGTCAGCGCGGCCCCGAGCGCGACACTCACAGTATCGACCATACGATGGGCTATGGAAGACTGCTATAACTAAGCTTTGTTTCGGTGGAGGCCCGCGGTGTCGGAGGTCAGCGCGATGACGGTCCGCGAGGCGGCGCTGACCGCTGCGACCCGGTCGCCGGATCCCCCCGGGTACGCTCCGGGGCGGGACGGCTCGGTCACAACGCTCATAGGACTCAACTTCGACGTGTCCACCACTCGTGTGGGGACCGAACGTCGGACTGTCGTTCGCCGGGCTGGCGTCGCTCGCGCTCGGGGTGTACCTCTTCGCCATCAAACGCTACGTCGACCACTACCCCGCGACGGTGTACGTCACGCTGACGTACGCGAGTTCCCTGCTGTGGTACGTTCCGATAGCGGTCCTGACCGTCGACGGCGGGTTCGTCCCGACGCGTCACCGCCTCGCCGCCCTCGCGGTCCTCGCGTTCGTCGTCGCGGGGTCGGCGCTCGCGGTCCTGGCGTCGTTCCGGGCCATCGCCGTCGGCGAGGTCTCCTACGTCGCGCCCATCGGCAAACTCGTCCCCGTCTTCGTCGTCCCGGTCGAGGTGGCCGTCTTCGGACAGCACCTCACGGCCCTCCAGCTGTCGGGCGTCGCAGTCGCGACGGGCGCGGTCTACGTCGCGAACTACGAGCGAGGGGCGTTGCTCCGGCCGCTCGCGCGCGCGCGGCGCGCTCCAGACCGGCCCAGCTCGCGCTCGCGAGCGCGGCCGCCTTCGGCGTGACGGACGTCGGCAAGCGCGCGCTGACGCAGGAGCTCGCCGTCCCGCCGGCGACGGTCAACCTGGCGCTGTTCGCGGGGGTCGCCCTCGCACTCGCTCCGCTCGCCGCCCGCCGGATCCCGGACGGCGTCCGCGGTGACGCCGGGACGTTCCTCGGGCTCGGCCTCCTGCTCGCAGTCGCCGAACACCTCGTGATGCTCGCGTTCGCGTCCCTGCCCGCGAGCCTCGCCTCGCCGGTCATCAACTCCTCGGCCGTCTTCGCCGTGGTCCTCGGCGGCGTGTTCCTCGACGAGGACGCGCTCCGGACGCGCCTGTTCGCCGCGGGGCTGGCCGTCGTCGGCGTGACGATGATCGCAATGGGGTGACCCGCGAGGAACGGCGAACCGGTCGGACCCGGCCGCGGACCGTGGCCCCGCCCGCGGCGATCCCGGGTTCACTCCTCTCGCCGCGGCACCTCGTGGCGGCCGAAGCCGTACCGCAGGCGGTTGGCCAGCCGCCGGGAGAACCGACCGGGACCCTCGCCGCCCGAGGAACGCGAGTCGAAGCGCTCGGCGAGCGCCCCGTAGATCAGGGGGACCGGCACCTCCTGTTCGAGCGCCTCCTGTACCGTCCAGGTGCCGGTCGACCCGCCCTCGACCCGGTCGGCGACGGTGCCGAGATCCGAGCCTTCCTCGCGGAACGCCTCCTCGCAGAGCTCCAGCAGCCACGAGCGGATGACGGCGCCGTTGTTCCACGTGCGCGCGACCGACTCGAGATCGAGGTCGTAGCGGCCGTTGGCGAGCAGTTCGAACCCCTCGCCGTAGGTCTGCATCAGGGCGTACTCGACGCCGTTGTGGACCATCTTCACGTAGTGGCCCGAGCCGGCCGGGCCCATGCGGTCGTGACCCTCGGGGCCGGTCGCGACGGCGTCGAAGACGGGGACGAGTTCCTCGTAGGCCCACTCGGGACCGCCGACCATCAGCGAGAATCCGAGTTCCGCGCCCGCGGGGCCGCCGGAGGTACCGCAGTCCAGGTAGGCGGCGTCGGTCGTCTCGGCGCGACGCACGGAGTCCTCGAAGTGGGAGTTCCCGCCGTCGACGACCACGTCGTCGCCCGCGAGATGCGGTTCGAGGTCGTCGAGCGCGGCATCGACCGCGTCGCCCGCGGGGACCATCAGCCAGATGCGCTTCTCGTCGCCGAGTCGCTCGGCGAGGTCGACCACCGAATCCGCGGGCGTCGCGCCCGCGTCTGCCGCCGCCGCGACCGCCTCCTCGTCGAGGTCGAAGGCCACCACGTCGTGGCCCGCGTCGAGCACGCGGTCGACGACGATCTGCCCCATCCGGCCGAGTCCGATGACGCCCAGTTGCATGTGTGGCCGCTCTCGGAGCGGGGAGGTAGGGGTTGCGGTTCGACGCGACACGCGCTGGCGGTTAGCCCCCGTGTTGGTTCCGGTCCGGCGCCGCGCGGCCGCGACCGTGTTCCGCAGAAGCATCACTCGCGTAAACACTGCGCTGTGGGGTTGCAGTCGTCGACACCGTGTCGACCGTCTCGACAGTGGTGCGCGCGCCGGGGCGTCGGTCGAGCCATCGCGCGAGCATCGCACGCAACCGAACCGGGACCGATCCGCGTACGGCGTTCGGTCCCGTGGTCGCGGCGACCGCCAGATCCCGTATATCGCCATATCGGCGACGGCGTCGGACGCCGGGCGACTTTCTTACGAGAGGCTCCCACAGAATGGTTCACATGGTTTGATGAGACGACTTCAAAATGCCGTGCACCGGGTGCACGGAGTTTTGATGACGTTAGAGTGTTCCCTTCCTGCGTCGAATAACTAACTCCCGAACACGTTCAACGTGGTCAGTATCAGCCCGCAGATACGCTGTGAGAATTGCTTCGACGACTTCAGACCGGCTGGCGTTGAGGTCGTCGCATTTATCAACCAATTCGTCCAGTTCGTCGCTAATTTCATCGGCGACAGCGATTCCAAATTTCTCTTTTGACATCGCTCAAACGCGATTAAATCTCCGTGCATCGAGTGCACGCCGATCTTAACCTGTGATCCGAGAATCAGCTGAGGTGTGTGAATGTTTCTGTGGCACCCTCTACGATCCTGGATTCGTGGCGAGCTTCAATACCACTGACGCGGAAGTGTTCCCATGGAAGCGAGCGATCCGTTCGACGCTCTCCGCGAGGTAGCGCTCGGCGACGAGGGACTCCGCCCCGCGGACGACGGGGCGGACCCCGGCGACGGCGAGACGTACCGGATGGCAGACCTCGGGGCGCTCGAGGAAGCGGGGCTCTGTGACCTCGACAGGCTGCCGGTGAGCATCAGAGTCCTGCTGGAATCGGTGCTCAGGAACGTCGACGGCGAGTCGATCACCGAGGCGGACGTGCGGAACGTCGCGAGCTGGGAGCCGGACGTGCCGGACGTCGAACTGTCGTTCCAGCCCTCGCGGGTGGTGTTGCAGGACCTGACCGGCGTGCCCGCCGTCGTCGACCTGGCGGCGCTCCGGTCGGCGGCCGACCGCGAGGGGGTAGACCCGACGGTCGTCGAGCCGGAGGTCCCGGCCGACCTTGTCATCGACCACAGCGTTCAGGTGGACTACTTCGACTCCCCGGACGCCTACGAGAGGAACGTCGAACTGGAGTACGAGCGCAACGCGGAGCGCTATCGCGCGATCAAGTGGGCGCAGAACGCCTTCGAGGACTTCGAGGTCGTGCCGCCCGGGACGGGGATCGTCCACCAGGTCAACCTCGAACACCTGGGCCGCGTCGTCCACGCCCGCGAACGGGACGGCGAGCCGTGGTTATTCCCGGACACGCTCGTGGGCACCGACAGCCACACCCCCATGATCGGCGGCATCGGCGTCGTCGGGTGGGGCGTCGGCGGTATCGAGGCCGAGGCGGCGCTGCTCGGCCAGCCCATCACGATGAAACTCCCCGAGGTGGTGGGCGTCAGGCTCGAGGGCGAGCTCCCGGAGGGCGCGACGGCGACCGACCTGGTGCTCCACATCACCGAGCGCCTGCGGGAGGTCGGGGTCGTCGACCGCTTCGTCGAGTTCTTCGGTCCGGGCGTGTCGACCCTGACAGTCCCCGACCGGGCGACGATCGCCAACATGGCGCCCGAGCAGGGCTCGACCATCAGCGTGTTCCCCGTCGACGAGGCGACGCTCGACTACCTCGAACTCACCGGCCGGGAGCCCGAGCACGTCGAACTGGTCCGGGAGTACCTGGCGGCTCAGGGGCTGTTCGGCGAGCAGGAGCCCGAGTACACCGAGGTCGTCGAGTTCGACCTCGCGTCGGTCGAGCCGAGTCTCGCGGGGCACAGGCGCCCGCAGGACCGCATCGCGCTGGGGGACGTGAAGCGCAGTTTCCGCGGCCTCGTCCGCGAGGAGTTCGCGGACGATCTCGGCGACGTCGACGCCGAGGCGCTCGAACGGTGGATCGGTGACGGCGGCGCCGCCGGTGGGCAGACCGACGGCGGCGACCGCGCCTCCGCCCCCGCGACCGCGGACGGCGAGCCCGACCTCGGTCGCCTCACCGAGCGCGCGGAGATCGAGATCGACGGCGAGACCGCGGAGATCGGTCACGGCGACGTCGTCGTCAGCGCGATCACGAGCTGTACGAACACCTCGAACCCCTCCGTGATGATCGCCGCCGGCCTGCTCGCGAAGAACGCGGTCGAGCACGGGCTGGACGTGCCGGACTACGTCAAAACGAGCCTCGCGCCCGGCAGTCGCGTGGTGACCGAGTACCTGGAGGAGTCGGGGCTGCTCCCCTACCTGGAGGAACTGGGGTACGCCGTCGTCGGCTACGGCTGTACGACCTGCATCGGCAACGCCGGACCGCTCCCCGACCCCGTCGAGCGGGCGATCGACGAACGCGACCTCTGGACGACGAGCGTGCTCTCGGGCAACCGTAACTTCGAGGCGCGCATCCACCCGAAGATCCGCGCGAACTACCTGGCGAGCCCGCCGCTCGTGGTCGCCTACGGCCTCGCCGGGCGGATGGACGTCGACCTGACCAGCGAACCGCTCGGGACCGACGGCGACGGGGACCCCGTCTACCTCTCGGACGTCTGGCCCGACCCCGACGAGGTCCAGGCGGCCATCCGCGACAGCGTCTCCCCCGAGCTCTTCGAGGAGAAGTACGCCGCCGTCTACGAGGGCGACGAGCGCTGGGAGGCGCTGGACGCTCCGACCGGCGACGTCTACGAGTGGGACGACGAGTCGACGTACATCCGCGAGCCGCCGTTCTTCACGGACTTCCCGCTGGAGAAGCCCGGCGTCTCCGACGTCGAGGGCGCGCGCTGCCTGCTGACGCTGGGCGACACCGTGACGACCGACCACATCAGCCCCGCGGGCGCCTTCGGATCCGACCTGCCCGCCGGACAGTGGCTCATGGACCAGGGCGTCGAACCCCACGAGTTCAACACCTACGGCTCGCGGCGGGGCAACCACGAGGTGATGATGCGCGGGACGTTCGCCAACGTCCGCATCGAGAACGAGATGCTCGACGACGTGGAGGGCGGCTACACCGTCCACCACCCGTCGGGCGAACGGACGACGGTCTTCGAGGCCAGCCGGCGATACCGTGAGGAGGGCACGCCGCTGGTGGTGCTGGCCGGCGAGGAGTTCGGGACCGGGTCGAGCCGCGACTGGGCGGCCAAGGGCACCGACCTGCTGGGCGTCCGCGCCACGATCGCCGAGAGCTACGAGCGCATCTATCGGGACAACCTCGTGGGGATGGGCGTGCTGCCGCTGCAGTTCGACGCGGCAGACTCCTGGGCGTCGCTCGGGCTCGACGGCTCCGAGACGTACACGATCCGCGGGCTGGACGAGGGCCTCGAAGTGATGGACGACCTGACGGTCGTCGCGGAACCGGCAGACGGCGACCCCGTCGAGTTCCCCGTGACCGCGCAGGTGGGCACGCCCGCCGGCGTGACCTACGTCGAACACGGCGGCGTCCTTCACTACGTGCTCAGGAAACTTCTCACCGAAACGCTCTGAGGCGGACCACCGCCGCGTTCTCGTCGGTGAAGCTAGGTCTCCCGCGGTCCACCGACTCGAGAGGGCGCTGACCCCTGGGCCCCTCGTCGGCCACCCACCGCCGACGCGGCGGGCTTGCCAGTGACGACCGCTCGGCGCGAGTCCCGTCTCAGGCGAGTTCGATATATCGAGATACCGTTGACAGCGTCAGACGCCGGCTCAGCGAGCAAGAGACGAATTTCCCGTCTTCTGGGCTGTCTGCGGTCCTCGGCGGCGATTCCGGCCGTCCGGGACCGGTCCGCCCGCAGTTCCCGCGGCGGACCCCTTCGCTCGGACCCGACCTGGCAGACCCGGTCGGCGCCGGCCGAACGTGACAGATTCCGATAGTATAATTTGAAAGACATCGCTCAGATAATCGCACGCTGTCGTGCGATTGACTGTGCAAACGCTTTCAAATTCTACTATAGTCCCACTGCAGTTCAGCGAGCCGGTACGGTCCGGGCGGGAGAGCCTCGAACCGACGACGGAACGCAGAGAGTCCGGCGTCGCGCGGGTGGACCACCTCGATCTCCGGATCCCGGCGGACGGGGTCGAGACGTTCGTCTCCCTGTACGGCGGGGCGCTGGGACTCGACTTCGAGCACCTGGACGCGTACCGCGACGGCGAGACGGGATTTTTCTACCTCCGGCTGACGGAGGAGTCGGTCGTCCACGTGTCGCCGACCGATTCGTTCGACGAGCCGACCGACAACGCGTTCGACCACGTCGCGCTGTTCGTCGTGAACCGCGATCGGCCGTGCGCGAGCGACTGGGGGCGAGCGAGGCGGAGATCGTCGACGTGGTCGACGAGCGCCTCGGGGCCACGGGTTCGTATCCCTCGGTCTACTTCGAGGACCCGTTCGGCTACACGGTCGAACTCAAGTCGAGAGAGCGGTAGCGAGCGACGAGGCGCGCCACCGTTTTGCCCGCGGCGACCGACCCGGAGATATGGACGAACGCGTCCGCGAACACGCGGAGACGCTGGTCGACTGGAGCGCGCGGATCGACGGGGGCGACAACGTCGTCGTGCGCGTCGGCGAGGGGGCCCACGACCTCGCGGTTGCGGTGAGCGAGGCGCTGGGCGAAATCGGTGCCAACCAGACCGTCGTCTACGACTCCGAGGAGGTCCAGCGCGCGTACCTCCGCGCGCACGACGGCGAGTTCGACCACGACCCGATACACGAGTTATCGCTATACGAAAACGCCGACAGCGTGCTCCACGTTTTCGGGATCTACAATTCTACAAACCACCAGACAACTGATACACCGGT
>JBDGSU010000187.1:0-8073 GCA_042217395.1 Halosimplex sp. | reverse complement strand
TCTAGTGCAAGAGCCATTAGTATATAATGCTGCATGGCAACCCAGGATACTCCATCTTTCGACGACCTCGAAACCGTCGAAGCGAGCGACGAATCGGACGACTACGACACTGACTGGCTCGACCTCGAACCCGGCGAGAGCGTCGTCGGAGAGATCCGCGCGATCAAACCGAACTGCGGCCAGTACGACACGACCGTCATCGAACTGGCCCGCGGCCTTGGCGACATCGTGGCGATGTGGTCCAACGGTCAGATCGACAGCGCTCTGGAATCGAACGAACTCGGCGAGGGCGACGTAGTGGGCATCAAGCCCAGAAAATTACGAACGCCTGGACCTCCACCGTTCCTTAGACGTGCTCTCGCGGCATCAGGTCCTCGTAGGGCTGCTCGTCGAGCCACTCCGCCAACTTCACCAACTGCTCGGAAGCGGCCTCGAACAGCTGGGCGCCCTTCTCCCGCGTGGCATCGGTCTGGTCGCCGAGGACGCCGCTCTCGGTGTTGTCGATGGCGTCGTAGAAGGTGCGGGCGCCGAACTGGCGAGTGCCGTCGTAGCTCTCGACGTCGCGGACGCCCTCGTCGCGGGCGCGCTCGAACTGGTCCTCCCGCACTAACTCGTCGTCGATGTGGAGCATCATCGCTGTCTCCTTCGGGCCGCCGTGAGGACCGTTGTATTCGAAGAGGTCGTCCACGAGGTCGGGGATGGACTCGTCCCACATCCACTCGATGGCGTAGGCGTCGCCGTCGTCGCGCAGTCGCCGCCCCACCTCCCGGAGGTGGTCGACGTTGCCGCCGTGGGCGTTGACGTAGATCACGCGGTCGATACCGTGATAGGTGAGGTTCCGGGTCAGCGACTCGACGTAGTCGCGGAACACCCCGGGCTCGACCCACATCGTCCCGTGGAACTGGCGGTGGTGGGGACTGACGCCGACGTTGATCGTGGGCGTGCAGAGATAGCCCGTGCGCTCCGCGGCTTCGCAGGCGAGCGCCTGGGCAATGCGGTGGTCGGTCGACTCGGGGAGGTGGGGGCCGTGTTGCTCGGTCGACCCCAGCGGGACGAGCGCCAGCGACTCCTCGGCGAAGTACTCGCCCAGTTCCGGCCAGGTGTGGTCCGCGAGGTACATGTCCCATTCGGAGGACCCCGCCGCCCTTACTGTTTCCCTCCCGGCGGTATCGCCCGCCTCGGCGGGCGTGTCATCGAGTCCCACGCGACCCCCGTCACTGATTTGACGGCGGGCCGACCCATCGGTATGAACGACGGCGATGCACTCGGCGCGGCGACGCCGGAGACCGGGGACGCCCTCGGCGCGATGCTCCGGGAGTATCACGAGACCGGCGAGGGGTGCGAACTGATCGAACGGGACGACGGCTGGATCGGGATCAGCGCCGGCGGCGAGTTCTACTTCGCCGACTACGACGACTGGCCGGAGCCAGACCGCCGCGCGCTCGACCGCGTCGAGGGGCGCGTGCTCGACGTGGGCTGTGGCGCCGGCCGGGCCGCGCTCTACCTGCAGGAGCGCGGCCACGACGTGACCGCCATCGACGTCTCGCCCGGCGCGGTCGAGGTGGCTCGCGACCGCGGCGTCGACGACGCTCGCGTCGTGGACGTCGCGAACGTGGCCGAGGCGTTCGACCCTGGGACCTTCGACACGGTGCTCATGCTCGGCAACAACTTCGGGCTCGTCGGGACCGCCGAGACGGCGCCCGACCGATTGGGAGACCTGGCCGCGGTCGCGGCCGACGACGCGACGCTGGTGGCCCAGAGCCGCGACCCGGTCCGGACGGACGAAGAGGCCCACCTGGCCTACCACGACCTGAATCGCGAGCGCGGCCGGCTCCCCGGTGCGCTCCGGATGCGGGTGAGACACGAGACGCTCGCGACGCCGTGGTTCGACTACCTCATGGCCGCGCCCGACACGATGGCCGAGCTGGCGAGCGAGACGCCGTGGGAACTCGCCGACGTGATCGAGCCCGACGGCGGGCTGGGGGACGCGGGCGGCGACTACGTCGGGATCCTCGAGCGGACGGGGTAACCGGGCGGTCGCCGACTTCGGGTCGTCGGTTCCGGGCCGACGCGCGGGCTTCCCCGAGACCAACACTTTACTCGCTCGCTGTCGTTGTCGGCACAAGTTAGAGACCCACATGGCGACACACGACATCACGCTGACGGTGAACGGGCGGGAAGAGGAGTTGACCGTCGAGTCACGGACGCTGCTGGTCCACGCGCTGCGCGACGAACTCGGCTACACCGGCCCGAACGTCGGCTGCGAGAGCGGCAAGTGCGGCGCCTGCACCGTCCACCTCGACGGCGAGGCCGTCAAGTCCTGCACGATGCTGGCCGTGCAGGCCGACGGCCGCGAGGTGACGACCGCCGCGGGCTTCGCCGGCGAAGACGGCGAGCTCGGGCCCGTCCAGCGGGCGTTCCACGACGAACACGGGCTGCAGTGTGGCTACTGCACGCCCGGGATGCTCGCGACGACCCACCAGCTGCTCGCGGAGAACCCCGACCCCTCCCGCGCGGAGATCCGGAAGGCCCTGAAGGGCAACGTCTGTCGCTGCACCGGCTACGAGAAGATCGTCGACGCCGTCGAGACCGCCGCCGACCGGCTGGACGGGGACGCTGGAAGCGAGCCCGGGGGGTCCGACGACTCCGACCCGGTGGCGTCGGACGGCGGATACCCCCTCGACGGCCCGGCCGACCCGGAGGGCGGGGACTGAGATGTTTCCCGCCCCATTCGACTACGAGCGCGCGACGTCGGTCGGCGAGGCGCTGGACCTGCTCGAGGCCCACGCCGACGACCACGTCGAACTCCTCGCCGGCGGCCACAGCCTCGTCCCGGCGATGAAAGAGCGCGAGCGCACCCCCGACGTGGTCGTCGACCTCGATGTCCCCGAACTGTCCGGGATCAGCGTGCTCTCCGATCGGACCGTCGTCGGCGCCCTGACCACCTACGCCGACATCGCGGACGCCGAGGCGCTCCCCGAGAACGCGCCGCTACTGCCCGAGACGGTCGCGGAAGTCGGCGACGTGCAGATCCGGAACATGGGAACTATCGGTGGCAACCTCGCCGAAGCGCATCCGGCCGCCGACCCGCCCGCGGCGGTGCTGGCGAACGACGCGACGATCCTCCTCCGCGATCGCGACGGCAAGCGCGAGGTGCCCGCGACCGACTTCTTCCTGGGCGAGGGCGAGACGGCCGTCGAACCGGGGGAGATCCTCGCCGGCGTCCGGGTACCCCACACCGACGACGCGGGCGTCGCCTACGCGAAGAAGACCCACCCCGCGACGGGCTACGCGATGGTCGGCGTCGCCGCCGTGGTCGACGTCGAGGGGGCGGCCGGCGACGGGGCGAGGGACGCGAACGAGGGCGGCGAGGGGACCGTTTCGAGTGCGCGCGTCGCCGCGACCGGCGCGGTGGACCGGGCGGTCCGGCTCCCGTCGGTCGAGGACGTGCTCGTCGGCGGATCGGCGGACGCCGAAGCGATCGACGCCGCGGCGAGCGAAGCGCTCGCCGACGTCGACGCCGACCGACTGCGCTCGGACGCCTACGCGTCGGGGTCGTTCCGCGGCGACCTACTGGAGACGTACGTCGCCCGCGCGCTGGAATCGGCCGTCGAGCGCGCGACGGGCGAGGCGCCGACGGCCTGATCGTTTTCACTCCGCCGTCGCCGTCTCCGCACGGAGCGTCCGCTCCAACCGCACCCCGCGCCACCGGAGCACCACCGTGGCCGCCTCGTCTCCCTCCGCGTGCACCCGGACGCGCCGCGTCGCGGTGCGGGTCTCGCCCGCGGGGACCGCGAACGCGACCTCGGGCTGGTCTGACATCGCGGGGTCGCCGACCTCGGCGAGGAAGACGCCGTCGCCCTCGCCACCGTTCGCGACGGTCAGCGTCACTCGACCTCGTCGCCCGGTGCGTCCGCGACCGCGAACCGCTCCAGCCGCAGGTCCGGGGGCCGGGCGACCGCGGCGAGGTGCGCGTCCGAGAGGGTCCACCGGACCGTCGGGCCGCCCTCCGGCGACCAGACGATAGCCCCTTCGGAGGGCGCGGGAGCGGACGGGACCTCGAAGCCGACGCGCTGGCGCCGGTCGTCGCGGTTCGAGTCCGCGGCGACGAAGAAGCGACCGCTCGTCCCCCCGACGTCGGTCCGGCAAGCGACGCGGAGGTCCGCCGGATCGGGCGCGTCCTCGCCCGAGACCACGAGGTCGGCCGCGACGATCTGTCCGTCCTCGCTCCAGCGCGGGTTCGGATGGGTGGTCCCGAACTCGACGACGGCGTTCGCGACGGCCACGTGCTCGACGGTCAGCGACCAGCCGCCGCTCGCGGCGTAGGACTCGCCCGGCGAGAGCACGACGAGCTCCGTCCCGGCGGTCCCCGGCCGCGTCGCCGTCTCGGTCGGGGTCGCGGAGCCGGTCCGGCTCCGTGCGGGGCTCGCGGTCTGCGCTCCCGTCGCCGACCGCGCGTGCGTCGGAGTCTCCGGAGCGGTGGCCGGACCCGACTCGGCGTCCGAACAGCCGGCGACCGGCGTCACGACGGCCGCGCCGAGGGCGGCGAGGAGGGCTCTGCGGGACCTGTTCATACCGGATCGGGCCGGTCCCTCCGGCATAAGTCTTCTACGGGCGGCGGCGGTCGGCGGAACCGGGCGGTTCGCGCGCGGTCAGTTGGAAAGCCCTTATCGGCCCGAGGCCGTAGCCCGTCCATGGACGACTCAGCGGTCGCAACGAAAGTCGAGTGGCGCGAGTGGGGCGAGGACGCCTTCGCGACCGCCGAGCGGGCGGGCAAGCCGGTCTTGCTGTCGCTGTGGGCGCCCTGGAGCGAGGACTGCCGGGAGATGGACCGCACCACGTACTCCGAACCCCGCATCGCCGCGAACGTCAACGACGGGTTCGTCCCCGTGCGGGTGAACGTCGACCGCCACCCGCGCGTCCGCGACCGCTACAACATGGGCGGGTTCCCCTCGACCGTCTTCGCGACGCCCGAGGGACTGGTCATCACGGGCGCGACCTTCCTCGGGGTCGACGGCTTCCGCGAGATCTTAGACGCCGTCCGCCGGACGTGGGACGGGAAGGGGGCCGACGCGGGGTCGGTCCCCCGACAGCTCGGCGACGAGGCGCCGCCGGCCGGCGAACTGACCGCCCGCGTCGAGGAGCACATGGTCGAGCAGCTGCTCGCGGCCTACGACGAGGAGTACGGCGGCTGGGGGGCCGACGTCAAGTTCCCGCTCCCGCGCACTATCGAGTTCGCGCTGGTGCGGGCGCGCGACCAGGCGACGCGCACGCTGGAGGCGGTGCGCACCCGGCTGTACGACACCTACGACGGCGGCTTCTACCGCTTTGCCCACAACCGGGACTGGGGCTCGCCCCAGCGCGAGAAGCTCGTCGACGAGAACGCCGCGCTCGTGCGCGCGTTCGCTCACGGCTACCGCTACACGGGCGAGGAGGCCTACCGCGAGACCGCCGAGGGGACCGTCGAGTACCTGACGACGGACCTCTGGACCGGCGACGCCTTCGCCGCGAGCCAGGGCGGCGACGACGCCTACTACCGGCTGGAGGCGACCGAGCGCGAGGAGCGCGACGCGCCGCCGGTCGACGGGACGGTCTTCGCCGGTCACAACGGCGTCGCCGTCGACGGCCTGTTGACCTACGCGGCCTACACCGACGACGAGCGCGCCCGCCGGTACGCCGAGCGGGCCCGCGACCACGTCCTCGCCGAACTCGTCGGCGAGGACGGCGCGGTCGTCCACTTCGGCGACCCCGAGACCGGCGCGGTCGGCGAGGCCGGCCTGCTCTCCTCGCAGGCCCGGGTCCTGACGGGGCTCACCGCGAGCGCGTCGGTGCTGGGCGAGCCGGGACCGATGCGCGCGGTGGCCGACTACGCCGTCGAGCACCTGCAGGACGACTCGGGGGCCTTTTGCGACGGGCCCCGCGAGGGCGCGGGGCTGCTCGACCGGACGCTGCACCCGCTCGACTCGAACGTCGACGCGGCCGAGGCGCTGGTCGAGACCTGGCTGCTCACCGACGAGGAGCGCTACCGCGAGGCCGCCCGCGACGCGCTGTCGGCGTTCGCCGGCGCGACCGACCGGATGGGCGTCGAGGTGGCGACCTACGCCGCGGCCGTCGCCCGCCTGCGCGACCCGCGCGTGGTCGCCGTCGGGACCGACGCCGGGAGCGACCTCCACCGCGCCGCGCTGCGACTCGTCGACCACGAGACCGTCGTCGCGCCCGACGACGACCGCGCCGACGACGGCGAAGCGGTCGTCCTCGTCGACGGCGACCCCGAGGGCCGCGCCGACAGCCCCGACGCCCTCGAGACGCTGCTGACGGGCTGACGGGCAGACAGGCTGACGGGCAGACAGGGTGGCGGGCCGACAGGGTGGCGGGCCGACAGAATGGCTGGCAGACAGGCTGACGGGCCGACAGGGTGGCGGGCCGACGGGCTGACGGGCCGACAGGCTGACGGGCTGACGGCGTCCTCTGGCCGTCGGCGAGCGCCGTTCCGGCCACCTCGGAACGTCCGCGGAGTCGTCGGGCGGTAAATTCACCCTTCGTTTTTTGTTGTTCCGGCGCCAGAGTGAGCCAATGGCGAGTCTGAGAGACCTCGGCCTCTCGGAGTACGAGGCGCGGGCCTACCGCGCGCTGCTCGAGGCGGGGCCGACGACGGCGAAGGAGCTCTCGCGAGCGAGCGACGTCCCGATGGGGCGGATATACGACGTGCTCAACAGTCTGGAGACCCAGCAGCTGGCGCGCAGTCAGACGGCGAGCCGGCCGAAGAAGTACGTCGCCGTCGAGACCGACACGGCGCTGGACCGGCTGCTCGAGAGCAAGAAACGGGAGCTCGAACAGCAGGCCGACCAGTACGAGGACATCGTCGACGAACTCGTCGACGAACTGGATGCGGGCGACCCGGTCGACGAGCCGTTCTGGACGGCCAGCGTCGGCCAGCGCGAGGCGCTCGACCTGCTGGTCGAGCGGCTCACCGCCGCCGACGAGCGCATCGTGATGGTCGCTTCCGCGCCGGTCCAGCAGTTCGATATCGACGACGTGGCCGCCCGCGTCGTCGCCGCGCTCGAGGACGCCCTCGACCGGGGGGTCACGGTCTCGGTCCTGTTGACCCCCGAGATGGTCGACACACTGCCAGAAGCGATCGGTGACCGCTACCGCACGGCGCTGCAGACCCACGAGCGCTTCGAGACGCGCACCAGCCCGAACGTCACCGGCACCTTCGAGATCATCGACGACACCGAGGTCTGCATCGAGGTCCCCCACCCGCTCATCGAAGACGAGACGTTCGCCGTCATCGACCTGAAGGACAGCGAGTTCGCCGCCGACGTGGGGCGTGAGTTCGCGCCTCGCTGGGAGGAGGCCGCGGAACTGCGGCTCTAGCCCGGCGATCCGCTTCCGCGCAGCCCCCGCACCCGACGACGCGCCGCCGCGAATCTGTCGATGTTTTAGAGGGTGTTACTGGAATTACAGCAACTCCTCGATCCACCCGCACCACGCGTCGAAGTCCTCGGCGCCACACTGGTCGGCGACCGACGGAGCGTCCCGGGGTCGATTT
Source organism: Halosimplex sp. (assembly GCA_042217395.1). Lineage (GTDB taxonomy): Archaea > Halobacteriota > Halobacteria > Halobacteriales > Haloarculaceae > Halosimplex. Next base: position 521 of record JBDGSU010000187.1, on the reverse strand, counting down.
CCCCGTGGATCGGCACCGTGACGTTCCGGATATCACCGGTTTCCGGGTGGACGTACCGGAGTGTCAGGTGGCTCCCGGTGCGATCGACCGGTACGTAGCCCATCTCGGTCAGCGCGTCGGCGACTTCCCGACCGGTGAACGTCGAGCGCGACACGCTATTCCTCGGAGTCGAACCACGGCGCGTCGGGTTCTCGCGGTTCGTCCGGGACTGATTCGGGGTCGATACCCAGATGTTCGAGGTCATCGTCGGTGACAGGACGACCGGCCTCACCTTCGTGAAGTGCGACCGCCTCGTCGAGCGTCTCCAGGGCCTCGCCGCGGGGGTCGCCCTGACTCGCGACGCCGGTCTCCACGTCCTTCGCGATCCAGGAATCGCCCTCCCGCCAGAGGTGGACCTCGTCGCTCCGTTCGTCCTCGCCGGACCGCGACGTGCTCGCCATCACGAGGAGACAGATCGATATCCCGGAAGTATGTGTTTACCCCGAGGACGCAACAGCGGGCACAGCCTGAGCTCGTGAAAT
>JBDGSU010000155.1:0-8201 GCA_042217395.1 Halosimplex sp. | reverse complement strand
GAGGGCTACAACGTCGTCATGCAGGGCGACGTCACCGAGATCATCAACATGACCTCGGGCGCTCGCCGGGAGATCGTCGACGAGATCGCCGGCGTCGCCGAGTTCGACCAGAAGAAAGAGTCCGCCTTCGAGGAACTGGACGTCGTCGAGGAGCGCATCGAGGAGGCCGAACTGCGCATCGAGGAGAAGGAAGACCGGCTCGAACAGCTCTCCGACGAGCGCGAGACGGCCCTGGAGTACCAGGAGCTTCGCGACGAGAAAGGGGAGTACGAGAGCTACCGCAAGGCCGCCGAGCTCGAGGACAAGCGCGCGGAGCTTTCCGCGGTCACCGACGAGATAGCGGACCTCGAGGACGAACTCGAGGACCTCCAGCTCGAACTCGACGAGCGCCAGGGCCGCGTCGTGCGACTCGACGGCGAGCTCGAGGAGCTCAACGCCGAGATAGAGCGCAAGGGCGAGGACGAACAGCTCGCCATCAAGCGGGAGATGGAGGAGGTCAAAGGCGACATCTCCCGGCTGGAAGACAAGATCGAGTCCGCAGAGGAGACCATCGAGGAGGCGGAGAACGAGCGCCGGCAGGCGTTCGTCGAGATCGACCGCAAGCAGGAGACCATCGACGAGCTCGAGTCGGACATCCGCGAGACCAAGGTCTCGAAGTCCTCGCTGAAGGCCGACGTTCAGGAGAACGAGAGCGAGCTCGCGGAGGTCCGGGCCCGCATCGACGAGGTCGGCGAGGAGTTCGAGGAGGTCAAAGACGAGCTCGAGGAGAAACGGGCGGCCCTGGAGGAGCTGCGATCCGAGAAGAACGAGCTCCAGCGCGAGCAGGACCGCCTGCTCGACGAGGCCCGGCGACGCTCGAACGAGCAACGGGAGACCGAATCGGAGATCGAGGACCTCGAGGACCGGATCCCCGAGATCGAGGCCGAGATCGACGACCTGGAGGGCGAGCTCGAGAAGGCCCGGAAGAACCAGTCGACCATCGCCGAGGTCGTCTCGGATCTCAAAGACGAGCGCAGAGAGCTCCAGTCCGAACTGGACGACGTCGAGGACGAGCTGACGGCCAAACAGCAGGAGTACGCGGAACTGGAGGCCAAGGCCGGCCAGGACGGCGACTCCTCGTACGGGCGAGCGGTGACGACCGTCCTCGACGCCGGCATCGACGGCGTCCACGGCACCGTCGGGCAACTCGGCGGCGTCGACCCCGAGTACGCGGTGGCCTGCGAGACGGCCGCCGGGGGTCGGCTGGCCCACGTGGTCGTCGACGACGACGGCATCGGCCAGCGCTGCATCGACTACCTGAAATCGCGCGGGGCGGGGCGGGCAACCTTCCTGCCGATCACGCAGATGCAGAACCGCTCGCTCCCCTCGCTGCCGAGCCGCGACGGCGTCGTCGACTTCGCCGCGAACCTCGTGGACTACGATAGCGAGTACGCCGGCGTGTTCTCCTACGTGCTGGGCGACACGCTCGTCGTCGACGACATGGACACCGCCCGCGAGCTGATGGGCGAGTTCCGGATGGTCACGCTCGAGGGCGACCTCGTCGAGAAGTCCGGCGCCATGACCGGCGGTTCCTCGAAGGGGACCCGCTACTCGTTCTCGGGCGGGCAGGGACAGCTCGAGCGCATCGCCGCGCAGATAAACGACCTCGAAGACGAGCGCCAGTCCGTCCGCGAGGAGCTTCGCGACGTCGAGGACCGACTCGACGACGCCCGCGACAAGGAGAGCGACGCGGCCGAGCAGGTCCGCGACATCGAGACCGACATCGAGCGCCGCGAGAGCGAGCGCGCGGAGGTCCGCGAGAAGATAGCGACTCTCGAGGACCGGCTCGCGGAGATCGCCGACGAGCGCGACGAGGTCTCGGCCGAGATGGACGATATCGAGGCGGACATCGAGGCGAAGACGGCGGAGATCGAGGATCTGGAGGGCGAAATCGACGATCTCGAAGCGGAGGTCGAGGATTCCGAACTCCCCGACCTTACGAGCCGCGCCGACGAGATCCGCGAGGCGATCGACGGGCTCGAGGACCAGATCGACGACCTGGACGGCGACCTCAACGAGCTGCAACTGGAGAAGGAGTACGCAGAGGACGCCATCGACGACCTCCAGGAGAAAATCGAAAGCGCGCAGAACCGGAAAGCGAAACACCGCGAGCGCATCGAGGGCTTCGAACGCGAGATCGACGAGAAGGAAGAGACGCTCGCGGAGAAAGAGGAGGCCGTCGCCGAACTGGAGTCCGAGCTCGCCGATCTCAAAGACGAGCGCGAGGACCTGAAGGAGGACCTCAAGGCGGCTCGCGCGGAGCGCGACGAGAAGAAGGAGGCGGTCGGCGACGTCGAGAGCGACCTCGACGAACTGCGCGACGAGCGCGACCGCCTCGAGTGGGAGGTCGACGAACTCGAGTCGGCCGTCGGCGACTACGACCCCGAGGAGGTCCCCGACCACGACGAGGTCGAACGGGAGATCCGGCGCCTCGAGGGCGAGATGGAGGCCCTGGAGCCGGTGAACATGCTCGCCATCGAGGAGTACGACCGCGTCGAGGACGACCTGGAGGACCTGCGTGAGAAGAAAGAGACGCTGGTCGACGAGGCCGAGGGCATCCGCGAGCGGATCGACCGCTACGAGCGGAACAAGAAGGAGACGTTCATGGAGTCGTTCGACGCCATCGACGAGCACTTCCGAGACATCTTCGAGCGGCTCTCGAACGGGACGGGCCACCTCCACCTCGAGAACGAAGAGGACCCCTTCGACGGCGGGCTGACGATGAAGGCCCAGCCGGCGGACAAGCCCATCCAGCGGCTCAACGCGATGTCCGGCGGCGAGAAGTCACTGACCGCCCTGGCCTTTATCTTCGCGATCCAGCGTCACAACCCCGCGCCCTTCTACGCGCTCGACGAGGTCGACGCCTTCCTCGACGCGAAAAACGCCGACCTCGTCGGCGAGATGGTCGACGAACTCGCCGGGAAGGCCCAGTTCGTCGTCGTCAGCCACCGCTCGGCCATGCTCGAACGCTCCGAGCGGGCCATCGGCGTGACGATGCAGGGCGACAACGTCAGCGCGGTGACCGGTATCGACCTCAGTTCCGAGGGGGTGCCGGCCGATGACTAGCGAGGGCGCCGAGACGCCGGAGGCGTCGAAGGCGGCCTCGGACACGCGAGCGGGGAGCGAAGCGACCCGCGAGCAGAGCGAGCCGCGAAGCGGCTCGGAGAAGTCGAGCGGGGAGGAGAGCGAGGCGCGGAGCGCCTCGGACACGCGAGCGCGGAGCGAAGCGACCCGCGAGCAGAGCGAGCCGCGAGAGGGCGAGGGCGCCGGCGAGACCGACGACATCCCGCTGAACATCGCCGGCCACGAAGAGAGGGAGGCGCCCGGCGCCTCCGATACCCGAACGGGGAGCGGAGCGACCCGTGAGGACCGCGAGGCACCCGGCGAGGACGCCACCGACCTGTTCGGGGGCGGTGACGCCGAAGCGTCCGCTGGAGACGGTGAGACGGCGACCGACGGCGCGGGCGGACTGGTCACCGGCGAGCCCTCCGTCGACGGCCAGCCCGAGCCGACGGTCGACGAAGACGAACGAGTCGACGGAGCGGGCGCCGACGCCGGAGAGGACGACGACGAGGCGGTCGAACCGGTCGAAGTGCTCGTCAATCTGGCGGAGGACGGCGAGATCGATCCGTGGGACATCGACATCGTCGCGGTGACCGACAAGTTCCTCGACCGCCTCGACGAGGGCGACCTGCGGACGTCGGGACGGGCGCTCTTCTACGCGAGCGTCCTCCTGCGGATGAAGAGCGACGCGATGCTCGACGACGGCGACGACGAGCCCGAGGAACCGTGGGAGGAGCCCTGGGAGCAGGGCGGCGAGATGGCCGACGACGGGTTCGCGGGGCCGGACCCCTTCGCGGCCCTCGAGTCGGAGATGGACCGCCGGCTGGAGCGCCGGCGCGCCCGCGGGATGCCCCAGACGCTCGACGAGCTCGTGCGCGACCTGCGCGAGGCCGAGCGGGACAACTGGTGGAAGGAGTCCCGCGAGTACGACACCAGCGACTCGCCCGGCGGCTTCCAGCGCGGGACCCAGGAGCTCGACTACCGGAGCGGCGACGACTTCCGGATGGACGAGGAGCCCAGCGCCGCCGACGTGACCGACACCGCCCACGAGGAACACGTCGACGAGATCATCGACGACGTCCACGACGCGCTGCGCGAGCAGTACGAGAAGGGCCGCAACGAGGTGCTCTACCGCGAGATCGCCGAGACCGGCGGGTCGCGGGTGCTCACCTTCCTCGGCCTGCTCTTTCTCGCCCACCGAGGCCACGTCCGACTCGTCCAGGACGACATGTTCGGCGACCTGTGGATCCAGGACCCCAACGCCGCGACCGGCTCAGAGGAAGCGGTCGCCGACTGAGACGGATTGTTCTGTCTGTCTGCCACGACGATCGCCCGAACGCCGCCCGTCGATGTTGAACCGACCGAGAGCGGCCCGTACGAGTCCCGTCGCCCGGTCGAAACGCGAGACCCGCGGCTGTCCAGCGATGAGCGAGACATGGGCGTTCCGTCGGCCGACCGGCGTCCATGTCAGAGGCACGCCCTCGGTCCTCGGGAGAGATTCGGCCGGGCGGGTACCACACCGACGACGGTTCGCACCCGGGGGCGAACCCGTCGGCGACACCACGGTCGCCCGCGCCCACTGTCACCCCGCTGCGTGGTCGAATCGAGGGACGGTCGCGCCGACGGCGCGTTCGCGGCCCATGTCCGTCCCTATCTCCGCCGCTCGAGTTCATTACGCTATCTCCCGGCTAACTGGCCCACGGGGCGGTAGAACACCATGAACGAAGCCATACCGGAATTATTCGCTGGCTGTTCCCCAGCGGTGTCGTCGGATGCGCCGCCAGTCGGGCGGATTCCGCACTGGAAGGCGTCGCCGTGCACCGATTTTATGTCGGCGAGCGACCAACGAGCGGGTATCACGCCGAACGACCGACCGGAGGCGTCCGGTACGGCGAGGGAGGGCGCGCTCGAGGACCTGGTCGACCTGCTGGGGCGGCGCTCGACGCTGCTCGACAGGCTCGCGGCCGGTTCGAGCGAGAAGCGGGAGCTGCTCGAGGCCGGGGATCTGCCGCGGTCGACGCTCGACCGGGCGATTCGTGAGCTGGAGGCCGCGGGCCTGGTCGCGTACGACGACGGAGCGTACGTCCTGACACCGCTGGGCGAGCGACTCCGGTACGAGTACCGGAACTTCACCGAGCGGGCGGACCGCGCGGTCGAACTGGAGCCGTTCCTCCGGTGGACCTCGCCGGAGACGTTCGACCTCGACCTGCGCTGGCTGACCGACGCGCGGGTGTGGACGGCCGAACCGGCGGACCCGTGGGCGATGGTCAACCGGCACGTCGCCGCGCTGGAGGCCGCCGACCGGGTCCGCGGCGTCCTCCCGCTGGTCGGTCTCCACGCGGTCGAGACGGTCCGCGACCGGGTCGTCGAGGACGGCGCGGACGTCGAACTGGTGGTCGAAGCGAGCGTGGCAGAGACGCTCCAGTCGGGGCGCTACGCTCCCCTGTACCGCGAGCTCCAGGACCGCGAGGACCCCGTGTTCTCCGTCTATCCGAACGGGTCCGTCCCGTTCTTCGTCGGCGTCTTCGACGGCGCGTTCGTCCAGGTCGGCGTCGACGAGGACCGCGAACCACGGGCGCTCCTCGAGTCCGACGACGAGCGGGTGCTCGCGTGGGCCCGGGAGGCCCTCACCGAGTATCGACGCGCGGCCGTTCCCGCTCCCGAACTCGACGAGCGCGACGAGTGACACTCCGAGCTCGGTCGCCGGGGATCCGAGGGGTGGGTCGGGCGGGTCGACGGACGTGGCGGCGTTACGTTCATGGCTCCTCGCGCCGTAGCCCGGGGTGTCGAATGAGGCGCGACTACGTCACGCTGGATATCCGCCACGCCGACCAGGACGGCGACCACCTTCCGACGGCCGTGCTGACCTACGAGGGGCCGACAGCCCTCCTCGAAGAGCGCCTCAACGACGCCGCCGGGGACCCGCTCGAGCGCGAACGGATCGACGTCGCCTTCCGTCACCAGTCGACGGGCGACGGGGAGGCGGGCGGCGTCTTCAGTCTCACCAACCGGGTGACGGGGGAGTTCATCGTCGAGGTCAACGCCGACGCGGAGTCGGTCCGCGAACTCGTCGACGCCGCCCGTCGCGACGACTCTGACGACGCCGATGGCTGTTACCGGGTCGTCGTCGAGCGCGACGGCGAGACGGTCGCGTCGTACGAGAAGCGGACCCTGCTCGTCTACGACGAGGAAGGCAGCCTCCTCCGTCAGCACAGCCTCATCCCGAGCGGCGTCGAACTGTAGGCCGACCGCTCGGCGCCCCCCCCCCGTCCGGACGCGTCCGCGGCCGACCGCCCTACTGGTGCGTCGACCAGCCGGATTCTTGCAAGCCAGCCCGGGATCGACCCCGGGACTGCCTGCGGTCGACCCGGGAGCCGGGTGCTCCGGATCCGAATCGGCCCCCGTCTTCGGTCGCGTCCCAGCGATAGGTCTACCGGGCGCGTTCGATCGCCTCGGAGGGGAGCGGTTCTCCGACCAGCACCACGTCGGATTTGATCTGCCGCTCAGCCATCGCCGCCCCCACTCGCTCGGAATCACGGGAACCGCAGATACCGTCGGTTGTGGGCGTGGAACGGTACGGGAAGTAGGCGGGTCGAGAGATACGGAAAGTGGGTGGGGTGGTGGGTAGTGGGTGGAGAGATACGGAAAGTGGGTGGGTGGGTGGGTGGGTGAGATGGAATAGATCGGCGCAACGCTGCGCCGGCACCTGAGACAGTTCGCTACATACAGAAGTGCCTTGTGCTCGAATTATCTATCTTGATATTTTCAGGTTCGAGTGGTGTGGTACTCGGGGACGGATGGACGGGATTTAAGCGCTCGCCGGACCCCTCTCGGAACGACATGCGACTGCACGAATATCAGGCCAAGCAGGTCTTCTCTGAGGCCGGTATCCCGACGCCGGCGTCCGAATTGGCCGCGACCGTCGACGAGGCGGTGGCCGCGGCGGAGGAGATCGGCTATCCGGTCGCCATCAAGGCACAGGTACACGTCGGCGGGCGCGGGAAAGCCGGCGGCATCAAGCTCGTCGAGGACGACGAGGAGGCCCGCGAGGCCGCCGACGAGATCATCGGCATGGACCTGAAGGGCTACACCGTCGACCGCGTCCTCGTCGAGGCGGCCGTCGACTTCGTCGACGAGCTCTACGTGGGCGTTACGATGGACCGCGGCGAGGGCAGGCCGGTCGCGATGGTCTCCACGAAAGGCGGGGTCAACATCGAGGAGGTCGCCGAGGAGGACCCCGACGCCATCGCCCGCGAGCACATCGACCCCGCGTTCGGGATGCACCCCTACCAGGCCCGCAAGGCCGTCTACGACGCGGGCGTCGACCGCGAGATCGCCCGCGACGTCGCGTCCGTCCTGACTACGCTCTATCAACTCTGGGACGACCGCGACGGCTCCGACGCCGAGATCAACCCGCTCATGGTCACGAGCGACGACGAGGTCATCGCCGCCGACGCCGTCTTCAACGTCGACGAGGACGCCCTCTTTCGCCAGCCCGAACTCGAGGAGATGGAAGAGGAAGGCGAGTTCGCCGAGACGGAGCTCGAGCGGAAGGCCGACGAGTACGGCTTCGACTACGTCCGCCTCTCGGGCAACGTCGGCATCATCGGCAACGGCGCTGGCCTCGTCATGACGACGCTCGACCTGGTCGACCACTACGGCGGCGAGCCCGCCAACTTCCTCGACGTCGGCGGCGGCGCCAAGGCCGACCGCATCGCCAACGCCCTGGACATGGTCTTCTCCGACGAGAACGTCGACTCGGTCGTGTTCAACATCTTCGGCGGGATCACCCGCGGCGACGAGGTCGCCAAGGGGATCAACCAGGCGCTCGAACAGTTCGACGAGATCCCCAAACCGGTCGTCGTCCGCCTGGCGGGGACGAACTGGGAGGAGGGCATGGAGATCCTCAACGAGGATCTGGTCACCGTCGAGAAGACGCTGGAGGACGCCGTCCAGCGTGCGGTCGAGTACGCGGAGGAGGTGGAAGCATGAGTGTGTTAGTCGACGAAGACAGCCGCGTCATCGTGCAGGGTATCACCGGCGGTGAGGGCAAGTTCCACACCGAACAGATGATCGAGTACGGGACGAACGTCGTCGCC
>JBDGSU010000043.1:0-8230 GCA_042217395.1 Halosimplex sp. | reverse complement strand
TACAATAGTCATCTATTTTATAAAGACGCTGTCTAGACCGGTTTAACAAGAACGTCACCTTCCTCGAGAACACCGGGTCGTGGCGCCGCGAGCTCCGCGAGGCCGAGTACGGCTCGCTCGACGACGACCGCGAGTTCCTCGAGTCGATCTCCCCGATCAACAACGCGGACGCTATCGAAGCGCCGCTATTCGTCCTCCACGGCGCCAACGATCCCCGCGTTCCGGTCGACGAGGCCGAACAGATCGCCGAGAAAGTGGAGAGCCACGGCGTCCCCGTCGAGAAATTGATCTTCGACGACGAGGGGCACGGCATCTCGAAGCGGGAGAACAGGATCGAGGCCTACACCGCCGTCGTCGACTTCCTCGACGAACACGTCTGAGTACCCGTGGACGCGAATCTCCCCGCCCGTTCGCGCGAGCGCGTCGCCGCGTGGCTCGCCGATCTGCGCGAGCGCTACGAGGGGTTCGACCGCGTCGAGAAGCGCTGGGAACTGACGCCCGAGGCCTACGAGCGCGACCGCGAGCGGATCGCCGCGGGCGCGAACGGCGGCGCCGGGATCTGGATCACGAACGACGACGGGGAGGTGCTGCTCGTCCGCAACGAGGGCGACGACGGGTGGGCCGACCCCGGCGGAAAGCGGGAGGCCGACGAGTCCTTCGAGGTCGCGGCCCGCCGAGAGGTCCGCGAGGAGACGAGCGTCGCGGCGTCTATCACCGGCGTCTGCGAGGCGCACGTCCTCGAACTCGTCGACGAGCGCGATCCCGACCGGCCCGCGCTGGCGAGCCTGATCGTGGTCTTCACCGGCGAGTACGAGGGTGGCCATCCCCGGCCGCGCGAGGGCGAGATCGCCGCCGTCGACTGGTTCGCCTCGCCGCCCGAGCGGCCCCTGTACCCCGAAGTCGCCGAGCGACCGTTCCCCGCCGAGGGAGCGACTCGCCACCGCTCGCGGGGTGACTCCGCGCGGTGAACGAACAGACGGCTTTAACTGTCGGTGTGCGCAGAAGCGGACAATGGGCGTGGCAGCAGTCTCGCGGGACAGGGTGGAGGAGCGGCTGGCGTCGCTGGAGGAGGCCTACAGCGGGTTCCCGATCGATCAGACGACGATCGCGGTCCCCCGCGAGGCGTACGAGCGCGCGAGCGAGCGCTCCGAGCGCGGTATCGTGGACGCCTACGTGCAGCTGTACAACGAGCGCGGCGACGCGCTCCTCGTCGAGCGGGACGAGGGGTGGACGGTCCCCCACGGCGAACCCGGGATCGGCGAGCGCGTCGTCCCGGGGACCGAGCGGGCCGTCCGCGAGCGGACCGGCGTCGACTGCGAGATAACCGACCTGGGACGCGTCACGATCCTCGGCGTCCGCGACGAGGAGGCGCCCGACCGCGGGCCCGTCTACCGGCTGATAGCCGTCTTCACCGCCGAGACGACCGCGGACGCCGAAGCCGGGGGCGCCGACGGCGTCGCGACCGACGGGACGACGGCCGACGGCGTGCGCTGGCACTCGACGGTCCCCGATTCGGCGGTCCCCTCGCACTGAGCCGTCCGGCGCAGTGACCACCGGAACACTTAGCACGGCCCTGTCCCCTATGACCGGCAGTGGCAGCCATCGAGACGGAGGGGCTCGCGAAGCGCTACGGGTCGGTCGCCGCCGTCGAGGGGCTGGACCTGACCGTCGAGCGCGGCACGGTCTACGGCTTTCTCGGACCCAACGGCGCCGGCAAGACGACGACGATGCGCCTGCTGACCGGGCTCACCCGCCCCAGCGACGGGACCGCGACGGTCGCCGGCGTCGACGTGCGCGACCGCGACGCGCTCGGCGAGCGCATCGGCTACGTGCCCGACACCCCGCCGCTCTACGAGAAGCTCACCGCCCGCGAACAGCTCTCGGCGGTCGCCGACGTCCGCGGGCTCGACCCCGAACCGACCCGCGAGCGGATCGCCGCCCTCTTCGACCGGTTCGGACTCGACGCCGCCGACGACCGCATCGAGACCTACTCGAAGGGGATGAAACAGAAGACCAGCGTCGTCCAGGCCGTCGTCCACCGCCCCGAGGTGGTCTTCCTCGACGAGCCGACCGCCGGGCTCGACCCCAACGCCGCACGCACACTCAAGGAAGTGCTCACCGAACTGCGCGACGACGGGGCCGCCGTCTTCCTCTCGACGCACGTGCTTCCGGTGGTCGACGAACTCGCCGACACGGTCGGGCTCCTCTACGACGGGGAGTTGCTCGCCGAAGACGACCCCGACCGGCTGAAGGCCGAGCTGGACGGCGAGACGCTCGAGGACGCCTTCGTCGAGCTGACGACCGACGCCGAACCGACCGCGCGCCTGCGCGAACAGCCCTGACACGCCGTTCGACGGGAGACCCACGTCAGTAGAGATGAGATTCGTCCCACCGGTCGTCGTCGTCACGCGGACCGCCCTCAGGCAGACCTACCGGCGCGTCCGCGGGTCCGCGCGGATGACCGCCTTCTTCCTCGTCGTTCCGACCTTCTTCGCGCTGCAACTGTCGGGCCTGGTCGGGACGGGCGCCTACGACCTGGGCCGGCGGTTCGCCGGCGGCGACGTCGCGGCGGTCGAGACGCGGATCCGCGGCGCCGCCCTCTCGGGGCTGGTCCTGCTCACGCTGATGGGCGTGCTCGGTTCGGCGGGCGGTAACAGCGAGTTCAAGGACCGGTACGTCGCCTTCCTGACGGCGACGAGCACGCGCGCGGTCGCGCTGGGCAGCGTCGCCCGCCAGACCGCGGTGTGGACAGCGCTGTTCTGGCCGGTCGCGCTGCTGTCCGCCGTCGCCTTCGCCCTCGGCGCGGACGAGCCGGTCGCGGCCGTCTCGCTCGTCTTCGGGAGCCTCTGGCTGTTCGTCGTCGCCGGCGTGCTGACCGCGCCCGTCGGCTTCGCCGCCCGCTGGGTGCTCGACGGCTACGACCTCTCGAAGAACGCCCGCTTCGGCCTCGGCGTCTGCATGCTCGGGCTGTTCTACCTCGTCCTGTTCACCCGTGCGGCGGTCAGCGACGCGCTCGCGGCGACGCCGCTCTCGTGGGCGGGGGACCTCCTGCTGGTCACCGTCCCCGGCGCCGGCGCCTCGCCGCTGCGCGCCGCCGGCTTCCTGCTCGCCTCCCTCGGCCTCGTAGTCGCCGCGCTCGCGGCCTCCGTCCGCCTCGCCGGGACCGTCTGGTTCGGCGACCACGCCTTCGAGTCCGACGAGGGCGACCCCGACGACGCGCCCGCGACGGAGACGCCCGTCCGCGACGTGCTCGCGTCGGTCGTCCCCCGCCCGACCGCCGCGCTCGTCACGACGACCTGGCGCCGCACCAGGCGCACTCCGAAGACGCTCTGGTACGTCTATCCCGGTCTCTTCGTCGGCCTCGTCATGGGCGACCGGCTCGTCTTCAGGGGGCCCTTCTCCGCCGCCATGTACCCCGCTATCCTCGCGTTCGCCGGCGCGCTCGTCGCCGGCAGCGGCTTCACGCTCAACCCCCTCGGTACGGAGGGCGACGCGCTCCCCGGGCTGTTGACAGCGGGCGCGTCGAGCGAGACCGTCGTCCGCGCGAAGGCGCTCGCGGTCGTCCTCCCCGCGATGCCGGTGCTCGTCGGCGCCGCCCTGGGCACCGCGATCGGCGTCGGGATCCCCTCCCCGCTCGTCGTCGGCGCCGTCGGCGTCTTCGCCGTCTCGATGGCCGTCCTCGCGCCGCTGCTCTCGCTCGCCGTGGGGATGCACTACCCCTCCGACGACGAAGGGCTGCTCGGCGACAGCGTGAAGATCCCCAACAAGTCGGCCTCAGCCGCTTACACCCTCGGATTCGTCGCCGTCGGCGCCCCCGGCTTCGGCGCCCTCGGCGAGTACGCGCTCTCCGGGACGGTCGAGCCCGTCGTCGTCGCGGGCGGCGTGGGAGCGTCCGCGGTCGCGGCCGCCGTCGTCTCGTGGTGGGCCTCCCGCCACGCCGTCGCTCGCCTCGACGCCTACTCGGTGGACTGATTCGGGGTATCGCACCCGGTTCCCGGGTCGACCGCGTGCGGTCGTGCGATCGTCCGAGCCGCGTCTTTCGAACGCTACGACGGTGCGGAGGATCCCACGGAACAGTCGGTGACGTTCGTCGAATCGATCGGACGTTTTCGGAGTTGATTCGATCGTGTCTCTTATTGGCGACCGGTGTATAGGTCAACGGATGAGGCGGCTGGACGGGGAAATTCGCGTACTCCACGTCGATGACGACCCGGATTTCGTGGACGTGGCTGCTGCGTTTCTCGAACGGGAACACGATAGTATCACCGTCGAGACCGCGACCAGCGCCAGGGAAGGCCTGGACCGCCTCGCTACCGAAGCGATCGACTGTGTCATTTCCGACTACAAGATGCCTGAGCAGAACGGTATCGAACTCCTCAGAACCGTCCGCGAGACGCATCCGGACCTCCCGTTCATCCTGTATACGGGCACGGGAAGCGAACAGATCGCTAGCGAGGCAATTTCGGCGGGTGTGACCGACTATCTGCAGAAAAAGAGCGGTTCCGACCGGTACGCTATACTGGCGAATCGTATCTCTAACGCCGTCGAACGGCGGCGCGCAAAGCGTGAGAGCCGACGAAGCGACCGGCGATTCGAAGCGGTCTTCGACGACCCGCACATCCTCGCCGGCGTCATCGATCTGACCGGAACGTTACGACGAGTCAACCGGACTGCGATGGAATACGTCGACGGGGAGCGGGAGGACGTCCTCGGGACACCGTTCTGGGAGACTCCCTGGTGGGACGACGAAACCCGGTCGGACGTCGAGCGGTGGGTCCAGCGGGCGCTGCAGGGCGAATACGTGGAGTACGAGGCGACGCATACCCGCCCGGAGGGCTGTTCGGTTCTCGTCGTCGGTACGATCCGACCAGTGACGGACGACGCGGGCGACGTGACGGCGCTTGTCGTTTCCGCCCGGGAGATAACGGAGCGAAGACGACGGGAGGAAGAGATCTGCGAGAAGAGCCGACTGCTGGACAACATCTTCGAACAGGTTCCCCTTCATCTGTACGTCAAAGACGAGCGAGCCCGGTTCGTCCGTGTCAGCGAGCACTACGTGAACAACTTCGACGTCTACCCCGACGCGGAGGACCATATCGGGAAAACGGATCTCGAGATATACCACGATGATCTCGCGCGAGCCTCCTACGAAGACGACAGGCGCGTCATCGAGACCGGCGAGCCGATCCTCGACAGTGAGGAGTACGACCCGGGAGCGGGGGACTGGAACCTGACGTCGAAGGTACCGATGTTCGACGAGGACGGCGACGTCGTCGGACTCATCGGTGCGACGTGGCGGATAACGAAACAGAAGGAGTACGAACGGGAACTGGAACGCCAGAACGAGCGCCTCGACGAGTTCGCCAGCGTGGTCTCTCACGATTTACGGAACCCGCTGACGGTCGCCCGCGGCCGGCTGGAACTGCTCGAAGGTGACGTCGACAGCGACCACTTCGACGTGGTCATGCGCGCGCTCGATCGGATGGAGGAACTGATCGAGAATCTACTTGTGCTCGCCCGCAACGGACAGACGGTCGACGAGGTCCGATCGATCGAGCTCGGCGACGTCGCCGAGAACTGCTGGCGAACGGTCGAAACGCAGGGCGCGACGCTCCGTGCGAACGCGGAGTCGGTCGTTAGGGCGGACGGAGACCGCCTCTCTCAGCTCCTCGAGAATATGTTCCGAAACGCGGTCGAACACGGGGGACGAGACGTGACCGTGACGGTCGGCGACATCGAGAACGGCTTTTTCGTCGAGGACGACGGACCCGGCGTACCAGGCGAGCGTCGGGACGAACTCTTCGAGCGAGGATTTTCGACGGCCGGCGATGGGACGGGCTTCGGACTCGCGATCGTCGAACAGATCGTCGACGCACACGGCTGGGAGATCAGCGTCGCGAGCGGTGACGCGGGCGGTGCTCGGTTCGAAGTCGAAGGCGTCGAAACGGACTGAACGCTCGCTCGCGACACCCATCGCGGGCGTGTACCGCGACGGTTTTGCAAGCGTGTACCGTGTCGACCGCGCGCGGTCGTGCGGTCGACCCCGGGCTGTCTCCCGAGACTCCGTATCAGATAACGCCGGTCACGGTCGCGGCTTCGCGGGCGGCGGGCTCGCTCACGCCGTCGCCGAGGATCGTGTAGCGGTCGCGGATCTCGTGGGCGGTGGTCAGCGCCTCGATTATCGTCTCGCCGTCGATCCCCAGTTCCTCCGCCGTGGTCGGCGCGTCGATGCTCGCGAGCGCGTCCCGGATGTCCCGCCACTGGCCCTTCGGGCCGGAGTGCAGATACTCGGTCATGATCGACCCGACGCCGACCTGGTGGCCGTGTAGCGCGGGCGCGGGCGCGATGCGGTCGAGCTGGTGGGAGAAGAGGTGCTCGGCGCCCGACGCGGGCCGCGATGAGCCGGCGATGGACATGGCGACCCCCGAGGAGACGAGCGCCTTCGTGACGATCCACGCCGACTCCTCGAGTTCCGGGCGGATGGAGTCGGCGTTCTCGACGAGCATCTCGGCGGTCATCCGCGAGAGCGCGCCGGCGTACTCGTGGTACTCGACGTTCTTCAGCCGGTGAGCCAGCTCCCAGTCCCGGACCGCCGTGAAGTTGGAGATGATGTCCGCACAGCCGGCCGTCGTGAGTTCCCAGGGGGCGTCGGCCAGGATCTCCGTGTCGGCGACGACGGCCAGCGGCGGTTCCGCGGCGACGCTGTGGCGGGTGTCGCCCTCGGGGATCGAGGCCCGGCCGGAGACGATACCGTCGTGGCTGGCGGCCGTCGGGACCGAGACGAACCCCTTCTCGACGTCCTCGGCGGCCATCTTGGTCACGTCGATGACCTTCCCGCCGCCGACGCCGACGAGGTAGCCCACGTCGCCGGCCGCGGCGAGTTCGACCACCTCTTGGACGGCGCCGAACGTCGCCTCCTCGATGCGGACCTCCCGCGGGTCGAGCCCCGCGTCCGCCAGCGCCGCGACGACCCGGTCGCCCGCGACCTTCGCCGGCGTCGGGCTGGTGACCACCAGCGGGTCGCCGTGGAGGCGCAGCTCCTCGACGGCCGCCGCCGCGTCGTCGAGCACGCCGTGTCCCACCACGACGTTCCGCGGCAGCCGTATCCACGTCGACTTGTCGAACATGCCGAGGTATGCGCGGTGGGCCGGCAAAACGCTTGCCGTCCCACGCGACCGGCGGGACCCGCGGCGTCGGAGCGACACCGTGACGCCCCGGTCGGATCCGCTCGAACGAGAACGAGACCCCGGCCGTCCGCGACCCGCTGTCACAGCGTATCGAGCACGCCCAGCACTCGCTCCGCGGCTTCTCTATCGAGCCGTTTGTGGATCTCGTCGGCTACCCGTTCGAGACTCGCCAGTGTATCCGCCGGATCGATCTCCGAGGCCCACGGGCGAGGCTACTCTTCGAAAAGCGGTGACTCACGAAGGTCGCTGACATCGGGCCGGTCGTGTTCGTGATGGCGTGCCGACGATAGCTGGGAGTCGACCAGTCTGTTCACCTGTACCCCCCAGTCGCTGTCCGGATTCGTTCGGACGTACTCCGCCCACGCTCGAATCTCGGCGAGGCGGCGCTCACGGTTTCGAGCGTGCTTTGCTTCGAGATCTGAGTCTGTCATACTCCTCCTCGACACCGAGCTTCTCTGCGTAGGATTCGAGTTCTCTCGTGTTAAGCGTGTCTCCGGCGACCTCGTAGAGATACAGTGCGTCCTCGAAGTCTTTCTGCGCACCCATGCTCAATTTATATGCGATCTGAAATTCGAGCGAGCCGACCTCGAGCTCCGCCCCACCGATCGAAACCCGTAGCCGATTCCGGAGTGAGATCCGATCGTACTCGTCGCTCGCGAATTTCAGTTCGACGTTCGGAACTCGATGTCCGTGTTCCGCGACACGGATCGGCAGATCGTCCGAGAGCATCCCGAAGAGATCGTCGAGAGGCATCGTCGATCCCCAGTATCCGCGGTCTCGCAGATCCCGCGCGAGCAGGATTGCCGTCTGTTCGTCGAATCGCTCCGTGATCACGTCGATATCTTCCGTCGCGCGGCTTCGGCCGAAGAGAACTGCGACGTATCCGCTCACGACGACGTACTCCACATCGGCCGCTTCTATAGTAGAATTTGAAAGACATCGCTCAGACAATCGCACGCGGTCGTACGATTGACTGTGCAAACGCTTCCAAATTCTACTATCGCTCATCCGTAGCACATTGTTGATTTCACAGCGTCGCTCGA
>JBDGSU010000054.1:0-8294 GCA_042217395.1 Halosimplex sp. | reverse complement strand
CCGCACCGCCCCGCCGGGCAAGCGCATGGGCCACGCCGGCGCCATCGTCTCCGGCTCTGGCACCGGCACCGCCCAGTCGAAGATCGACGCGCTCGAATCGGCGGGCGTCCCCGTCGGCGACACCCCCGAGGACGTCGTCGACAACGTCGAAGACCTGCTGTAGGTCCGAGACCGGTCCGCTCCCCGAGCGTCCCATCGCCGGGCCGCCGCTTCTTTCATACCAACGCCCGAACACCCACCATGATCGTCGCCGAGACGGCTGCGGGCTACCAGTTCGTCACCCAGCCCGACCACGCCGCGCTGGCCGGCCAGTTCGCCGACCGCTGGGGCGCCGACGGCTTCGACCGCCCGGAACCGTTCGCACCGGTCGTCCTCGCCGCCTACGCCCACGACACCGGCTGGCGCGACTACGACCGCCGACCCCACCTCGACGACGCCGGCGCGCCGGTCGACTTCCGTGACATGCCCGCCGAGACGTGGATCGACCTCTACGACCGGGGGATCGACGCCGTCGCCGAGACCGACGCGTACGCGGGGCTGCTCGTCTCGATGCACGGCGCCGGCCTTCGAAACCGGCGCTACGGGCTCTCGCCGGAGTGGCCCGCGACGCCCGACGCGTTCGAGTCGTTCGTCGCCCGCGAGGAGCGCCGCCAGACGCGGCTGCTCGACGAGTTGCTCGACGGCCAGCGACGAGCGGTGGTCGCCGACGGCGTCGAACTCGTGACGGGCGCCGACCGCGAGCTGCTCCGGTCGCTCCACGACTCGAAGACCGTACCCGACGGCTACGACGGCCGGCTGTGGGCGGATTACCGGCGACTCCAGGTGTGGGACGAGCTCTCGCTGGCCTTCTGTGTCACCGACGATTCGCCCGGATACGACGCGGTGGACGGCGTGCCGACGGAGGGCGCGCTGTCCGATGCGACACTGTCGCTGACGCGACTCGGTGACGGGGCGTTTCGCGTCGACCCGTACCCGTTCGGTGAGTCGCCGCTCGAGGTCACCGTGCCGGTACGGACCGTCGACGCGGCCGCGTTCGCCGACGAGGCGTCGCTCGCTCGGGCCTTCTACGACGCTCCCCGGGTGACGCGAACGTTCACGCTCCGACGCGAGTGAGTGGCTAGAATATGTGGTGGCAGAGTTCCGATTGGCGTGCTCACTCGTCGGCTGTTTCTGTTGGTTGTGTCGTGGAAGAAAGTCGAACGACCAAAACCGCAGAAGACAGCAGGCGATGAAAGCCCTCACCGCGCTCGCGGTCGCTGAGCGGGATATCCTCGCGGCCTGCGGCCGCTTCGGATAGTGGCCCGCTCAGGCGACTACACAGGCGCGAGCCGGGCGGTCGGCGGAGCCGACCGCCGCATGCCGTGGCGGCTGCGCCGCCACGCGCGCCTCGCCCTTTCAGTCCACCGGAAGACTCACTCCGTTCGTCTTCCGAGCCTCGGCTCACTCCGTTCGCCGGGACACCGGGAGAGCAAGCTCTCCCGAGCCCTGTCTCGCTCCGCTCGACAGGACACCAGGACCGCCTCGCACGGCACCGCAGACTTCCACACACCTCCCCACCCGATTCGCTCACTCCGTTCGCTCATCCCTCGCACGGTGCTGGCGCGAGACAGGACTCGCGCCAGCGCGCGCCACGGTGGATTGCTCAGTCCGTCACCTGTCAGGAACTCCCCCGCACTCGAGTTCGCCAAAGCGATTTATCGGGTGCCGTCCATGGGGCGTGGTATGGAGGACACGGCCTGGCGGTCCGTCGACGTCATCAAGAACAAGCAGGGGGAGCCCCACGTGCTCCAGCAGCGCGTGACCGTCTACACCGCGGGCGTCTCCGAGGAGTCCTCGGGCTACACGAAACCCGAGGTGCAACACCGGCTGGTCCCGCTCCAGAGTCTCGTCGAACTCGACGGTAAGTGACCACCGCTCGACCCCGGGTCCCGAGGGTTTATCCGACAGTCCGCGACCAACCCGACTCGCCGTGGGAGCGCGCACGCTGGTCGCCGTCGAGCGACCGGACGGCCGGTACGACTGCTATCGCACCCAGTGGGGCGGCGAGCAGCTCGACCGGCTGGTCGCGTCGGCCCGGGCCGGCGAGCTACCCCCCGGACTCGTCGACCCCGAGCCCGTCCGTTCGGCCGTCCCCGCCGACCGAGTCCTGGCGGCCCTCGACCCGCTGGAGTACGAGGCGCTCGTCGCGGTCGGCGAGACGGTCGCGGCGTATCTGGTCGTCAGGCTGGGCATCGAGACCAGTCGCGAGGCGGCCGCCGACGCCGCGGCGGACTCGGGGAGCGACGGCCCACCGGCGTTCGTCCGTGACGCCGCTGGGCTCGTCCCGTGGACCGACGCGGCGGCCGCGACGCGGCTCCGACGGTTTTTCCGTACCGCCAAAGACGTGCTCGGCGACGCCGTCGACGCCGAGCTCCTGTCCGAGCCGGTGGCGGTGGGCTACCTGGCCGTCCGCCTCGTCAGGCATCCCGACGTCTCCGGTGGAATCCTGTGGGTGCCGGGAGGTGAGACGGTGAGCTGACCCCGACGGTCGCGCCGTGTCGCGCGGTTTTTACCCCGCGGAGCGCTACGGGCTCGTGTGACCGCCGTCGAGGAGGGACTCCGACTGGAGACGCGCGAGCGACCCGACCACGAGAGCGCGCGGGACCTGGTGGCCGAGGCCATCGACGCGGGTGCGCTCGTGACGGTCGTCGGCCGGTGCTCGGTCGACTACGAGGGCCGCGCGTCGAGCGAGCTCGGCCCCGGCGAGCGGCTGGTGATGCTCAAGCCAGACGGCGCGGCCCTGGTCCACACCGACGAGGGCCAGCAGCCGGTCAACTGGCAGCCGCCGGACTGCGAGCACGCGGCGTCGCTCGTCGACGACCACCTGCGGGTCGAGAGCCACCGGGAGACGCCCGAGGAGCACCTCGTGGTCGACTTCGAGTCCGTCCTCGAGGTGTCGGCCTACGGGCTGACCGACGAGCGCGACCTGACGCTCGAAGGGACCGAGGAGGACCTCCGCCAGCGCGTCCTCGACGAACCGTACCTGATCGAGGAGGGGTTCGTCCCGCTGGCGACCGAGCGCGAGACGCCCGCCGGCGCGGTCGACATCTACGGCGAGGACAGCGCGGAGCGCGCCGTCGCGGTGGAGCTCAAGCGCCGCCGCGTGGGTCCCGACGCGGTCGGTCAGCTCGGCCGGTACGTCGACGCGATGGAGCGAGACCTCCACGCCGACACCGAAGTGCGGGGCATCCTCGTCGCGCCGTCGGTGACCGACCGCGCGAGGCGCCTGCTCGCCGAGCGTGGCCTCGAGTTCGTCCCGCTCACGCCGACCGGGGGCGACGACCCCGCGGAGTGAGAACGGTTCGACCGCCGCTACTCGTCGAGCGACCGCTTCAGTTCGGCGAGCGCGTTCATCGCCTCCAGCGGCGTCATCGTCGCCACGTCGAGCGCTTCGAGTTCGGCCGCGAGTCCGGCGTTCGACCCGTCGTGCGCGCTGCCGTCCGCCCCGTTCACGGCGACTCCGTCGTCGGCGTCGTGCCCGTTGGCTTCCACGGGCGAAGTCCCCGCCGAGCCCGCGGCGTCGCTCTGTGCGAGTAGGTCCCGTGAGCGGTCGACCACGTCGGCGGGGACGCCGGCCATCTTCGCCACCTCGATACCGTAGGAGGCCGCGGCGGCGCCCGGCGCGACCTCGTGTTCGAAGACGACGTCGTCGCCCTCGCGCTCGGTCTCGAAGTGGAGGTTGAACACGCCCGGGAGCTCGTCGGCGATGGCGGTCAGCTCGTGGTGGTGGGTGGCAAAGAGGGTCGTCGCGCCCACCTCGTCGTGGACGTGCTCGGTGACCGCGCGGGCGATGGCGAGCCCGTCGGCGGTGCTGGTGCCGCGGCCGACCTCGTCGAGCAGCACGAGCGAGTTCTCGGTGGCGTGTGCGAGAATGTCGGCTAGTTCGGTCATCTCGACCATGAACGTCGAGCGACCGCCGGCGATGTCGTCGCTGGCGCCGACGCGGGTGAACACGCGGTCGACGACCGGCAGTCTGGCCTCGGCGGCGGGGACGAAGCTCCCCGCCTGCGCGAGCACCGAGTGCAGCGCGACCTGGCGCATGTACGTCGACTTCCCGCTCATGTTGGGACCGGTGATCACCGCGAAGAAGTCCCGGTCGTCGAAGTGAGCGTCGTTGGGGACGAACCGCTCTTCCGTGCGCTCGACTACGGGGTGACGCCCGGCCTCGACGTCGAACCCGTCGGCGCCGACCTCCGGTCGGGTGTAGTCGAACTTCGCCGCCACGCTCGCGAAGGAGACGAACACGTCCAGCCGGGCGAGCCGGTCGGCCAGGGCCTGGACGCGCTCGGACTCGTCGGCTACCTCGCGGCGGACCCGGCAGAACAGCTCGTACTCCAGGTCGTCGGCGCGACCCTCGGCGCGGATGATCTCGTCCTCGCGCTCTCTGAGTTCGGGCGTGACGAACCGCTCGGCGTTCTTCAGCGTCTGTCGGCGCTGGTAGTCGTCGGGCACGGCGTCGAGGTTGGGGTCCGTCACCTCGATGTAGTAGCCGTGGACGGAGGTGTGGCCGACCTTCAGCGAGTCGATGCCGGTGCGCTCGCGCTCGCTCGCCTCCAGGTCGTCGATCCACGCCTTGCCCTCGCGCTCGGTCTCGCGCAGCCGCGCGAGTTCCTCGTCGTAGGCGGGTTCGACGATGCCGCCCTCCGTGAGTTCGGCGGCTGGTGCCTCGCGGATCGCGTCGTCTATCAGCTCGCGGACGTCCGCGAGCGAATCGAGGCTCTCGCGCAGTTCCACGAGGGTCGACGACTCGGCGTCGGCCAGGGCCTCGTCGATCTCTGGGACGACCGCGAGCGTGTCGTGCAGCGAGCGCAGGTCGCGAGCGGTGGCCCGCCCGCGGGCGACCCGGGAGATCAGCCGTTCGACGTCGTAGACGTCGTCGAGCAGGTCGTGCAGGCGTTCGCGCAGCGTCACGTCGCCGGTCAGTTCCGCGACGGCGTCGTGACGGGCGGCGATGCGGGCCTCGTCGAGCAGCGGCCGGCGCAGCCAGTCGTTGAGCTTCCGCCGCCCGAGCGCACAGGCGGTCTCGTCGAGCGCCTCGACGAGCGTCAGGCCCCGCTCTCCGTGGACCGCCCGCCGTTCGAAGAGTTCGAGGCTCTCCAGCGCGACCCGGTCGAGCAGCATGTACTCGCGCGGGTCGTAGCGAGTGAGGTGGTTGATGTAGTCGAGCGACGCCCTCTCGGGGTCGGCGTCCGGGCCGGCGACGGCCGCCGTCGAGTCGTCGCCGAGGTCGCCGACGTCGGGGTTACCCCCCCGCGTGTACTCGGCGTAGGCCAGCAGCGCGCCGCAGGCCCGCACCTCGACCGCGTCGGCCAGCGCGAGGTCGCCGAAGTAGGCCTCCACGCGCTCGCGCGCCCGGTCGACGTCGAAGGCGGACCGCTCGTACGGCGAGACCATGCAGTCGCCGTCGAAGACGTCCGCCGGCGCCCCGGGCCCGACGATGGCCTCCGCAGGGGCGAACCGGCCGACCTCGTCGGCGACCGAGTCCAGTCGGTCGGCGCTGGTCGCGTAGCAGTCGCCGGTCGAGACGTCGAGCAGCGCGAGCCCGTAGGGGCCGTCCTCGTCGCCGCTCGCGCCGGCGCCCCCGCCCGCTCGCTTCGTCTCGCGGGTCGACGCGTCGCCGCCCGCGCCGTCGGCGGTGAGGCAGGCGACGTAGTTGTTGTCGGCGCTCCGGAGGAGTTCGTCCTCGGTGAGCGTCCCCGGCGTGACCACGCGGGTCACCGCGCGATCGACGACGCCGCTTACCTCGTCCGGGTCCTCCACCTGGTCGGCGACCGCCACCCGGTAGCCCGCCTCGAGCAGGCGTTCGATGTACGACTCGGCGTTATCGATTGGGATGCCGGCCATCGCGTACTCGCCCGTGGAGTCCTCGCGCTTGGTCAGGGTGATCTCGCAGAGGCGCGAGACGCGCTCGGCGGCGTCACAGAACGCCTCGTAGAAGTCGCCCACCTGAAAGAGGACGAGCGAGTCGTCGTACTCCCGACAGAGCTCGAAGTACTGGGCCATCATCGGCGTCAGGTCCGCCTCGCGGTCGGCCATCTTCGCCGGCGCTCCCAGTGCCGCGTCCATGGGTGTGAGGGAGTGGAGCGCACTGGATATATCCATCGGGTCGGTCCGCCGCGGCCGAGCGAGAGCGGTCACCTTCGGGATAGTAGCGGTATGAACGAATCACCTTCGGGATAGTAGCGGTATGAACGAATCCACTCCGGCGCGCGTTGTCGCGCGCTTTCATGCGCGCGACGGAGCCGTGCGAGGGATGAGTCGCGAGGGACCGGAGGTCCCTCGGACCGTGCGAACGGCGAAGCCGTGAGCAGACGCCGCAGCACGGCGAGGAGCGCAAGTGGCTGGGGAGGCGTGAGGCTCACGACTGGCTGACCAGCCGCCGTTCACAGACACTCTACGAGCAATTCCCTGGCGGACTGAAAGGGCGAGGCGCGCTCGCGGCGGACGCGGAGTCGTCCGAGCAGGCCCTATTCGAGCGACCGCAGGGAGCGAGGATATCCCGCTCAGCGACCGCGAGCGCGCCGAGGGCTTTCGACGCCTACCGTCCTCGGCGGTCTGTTTCACTCCCGACGAGCGCGTCGAGGGCGTTCGACCCATCCCGTTTTCTGCGATAGATCCGGGTCCAGGGGTCGAGGGACGAGCACGTCGCTCCGGAACGCACGTTCCGGCGCTCGAAAAGCGTATGAGCCGTCGGTGACAAACCCGGGTATGCTCCGGTATCTCGCGTTGCTGTTGCTGGTGCCGTTGCTCGACTCGCTGTTTCTCGTCTTCGTCGCGACGCAGATCGGCGCCCCGCTTACGATCCTCGTCGTCGTCCTCACCGCACTGCTGGGTCTGTTGCTCGTCCGCGCCGAGAGCCGCCATACCGTCCGGAAGATACAGCGCAAACTCGCCGCCGGCGAACTCCCGACCGACGAGCTGCTCGACGGCGCCTTCCTGTTGGTCGCCGGCGCGCTGACGCTCACTCCCGGACTGGTCACGGACGCGCTCGGTATCCTGCTCGTCGTGCCGTTCACCCGCGCGCCGATCCGGTGGGTCGTCCGCGAGAAGGTGATCGTCCCCTACCTCGACAGGAAGAGCGGCGGATTCGGGACCGGAAACGTCTACATCGGCGGGTTCCCCTTCGACCAGAGCGGACAGGGTCCCGGCGGTACCGGACCGACGGGGACGAGCGGCGACACCTACGATCTGGACGACGACGCCTACGACGTCGACTTCGACGACGACGGCGACGGCCGACCCGGCGTCGAGTGAGGTCGGTCGCCTCGGGGTGTCTGTGTCGCGGTACCACAGAACCGCCGCACGGCGCGGCTATCGGGGCCAAAGGGTAACTGTTAAAGTGCCCCATCGAAAAGCAATGAGTGCCGAGGGCCAATAGCTCAGTTAGGTTGAGCGCTCGGCTGATAACCGGGAGGTCCGCGGTTCAAATCCGCGTTGGCCCACTTTCTCGCCGGTTGACGACTATTCGACAACCAGCCTCCAGTCGTGCGATTAGCGCGCCGGTTTCCAGAGTGCAACCGGTCGGTGGTTGCGCCCTGCGGCGTCTTGCGTTTTGCATTAGCCGATAGTGTGGGCAAGGTGAAAAGCTTTGGGGAGAGACGTAATTAAAACTCCTTAGCGAGTTTTTTATAGCCCACGAGTCCGTTTCGGACCATTCGGGGCTGGTCCGCGAGAGAGCAAAACCTGACTCACAACCCAAATCTACCCCTCTTTGGTAACCCTTAACACACTACGGGTAAACACAGTGCGCGCCCTGCCGTCAGAGTGCGAGAACTGAGTGATTACCAATTATTACCACATAGAAAATAAAAGTCTACAATTGTATTATCCGAATGCGCCGGGGTACCTCTGCAAGGCGTGGTGGTCTTGCGGACCATCGCACCCCGGCGCTACTGTAATCCTGCCCAAAGGTAGATATATTGATGGAACTGGGGTTAGTGCAGTACAACAACCGATACACGGGACCGAAGAATTAACACAGCTTCGCCGAGTCTTATCAGATAATCTACGTTCAATATATATCATTTCTTATATTTTGGCGCGTTTCTGTCGTCCATCAATAGGAGAAAAAGTTTTTGCATTTCAAAAAGAGTGTACAGAGATTAGTGTATTCTCTTTTACTCACCTACAACAAGTGTAGTGTAGCCTATAGCCTACTGTTACCACGTACTAAGTAGTTTACACTCTAAGAATACAGAGCATGACGGCACCGTAGAAAGGGTCGGTCATAAGCTATCTAACGTCAACCAGTAGCA
>JBDGSU010000012.1:0-8346 GCA_042217395.1 Halosimplex sp. | reverse complement strand
GACTCGGGGTGTACGCACCGAGGCAACGAGGTGTTCAGCCCGCGAGCACTAACCGACCGAAGCCATCATTCATTACCGCATTGGATACACGGACCCGTGATACGGGTCCAGGCGGAACCTGGATTGCACGTACGTACGATCGTCACCATCGAATCACCGATACTGGCATCCGAACGCGGTGTTCGGACGCGGTTCGATTCCGCGGATCGGCGTTCGGGCGGCCACAGCGGCGGGGCGACACCCGTACCCATCCCGAACACGGACGTTAAGCCCGCCTGCGTTCCGGTGAGTACTGGAGTGGGAGACCCTCTGGGAAACTCGGTTCGCCGCCTACCACTCATTCCCGGCCACCATCCGGCCGGACACCTGTTGCCGGCCACTCTCTGGCCGGCACTCATCACCCCTCGCCCAGCGCTGTGGCTTGGCGAGGGGTTTCTGTCGTTCGGCGAGTGCCGACAGCGTCGACCGGCCGCGCGACCGTCGACGAGTGCCGACAGCGGACGCGCTCGGGACGGGGACGGGTCGAGAGGCGTGTCAGAACGGCGCGTCGGGGCCGTATCCGCGGCTCGTCCCGCCGGCATCCTGGGAACAACCGCTCGGGCCCCTTCGCGGGCGACCGTCGGAGTCGTCGGCGTCGAAGGCCTCGTCGTTCGCCGCGGCGTCGGCCAGCTCGGCGAGCGCCTCGTTGATCTCGTCGGCGCGGTGGTGCATCTCGTCGACGCGGACGCGCACGCGGTCGTAGCCGTGACGGTCGGCCTCGCCGTTCCAGGCCCGGAGCGATCCCTTCGTCAGCGTGTCGCTCTGCGGGCAGAACGGCGTCGTCGGCGTGAACTCCGCGCGGAGGACCGACGGGTCGTCGGCGTCTTCCGCGTAGCGGTAGCCGGCGCCGCGGTGGCGCGTGTCGAGGTTCAGTCGCGCGAGGTTGTACCCGAAGGTCATGTCGTAGACGCCGCGCGTCTCGAAGATGTCCCGCGTCGTCTCGTGGAACGCGACGTGGTCGTCGCCGGCGAGGACGTCGTGACCGTCGAGGAATCGCCCGGGCTGGGGGAGGTTCGCGGGGACGAACTCGTCGTACCCGTCGAAGCGCGCCCCGCCGTCGTCGTCTCCGCCGCCGAACGGCGTGCTGAATCCGACCATACCTCCGCTCGGCGCCGCGGCGACTCGACGGTGTCGCCCAACATATTCGCGCCGGAGTCACCGACGGGGGCGGTCGAGGCGGTCGCGGGTCGCCCGGAGCGTCGGGGACCCGAGACGCGGAGCCGCGGCGGGCGCTACTTCTTCGGGAGGGTCGCGATGAACTCGTTCGGGCCGACGCGGTCGACGGTGTAGCCCTCGGCGTCGAAGGTCTCGACCTCGGCGGCCATCTGGTGATACAGCGGCGTCGGCTCGTGGTCGTTGACCAGCGTCAGCGCCTCGCCGCTCTCCAGGTCGTCGAACGCGTCGAAGATCTTCGGGTGTCGTTTCGGCGGCGGGATCTCGCGGAGGTCGAGTTGCTGTCCGCTCATAGCGGTTCGGTCTTCGAGAGCCGCCACCGAGGGGATTGCTCCGAACGTCTTCGCCCGCGGGCGACCCTCGCCGGCGGTGGGAGGCGGGGACCGATTCCGGGTCGAGTCCGGTCGATCCCCGTCCGACGACGGCTCGCGCCCGGTCAGAACGGTGCGTCGGTGTTCTCGGGGCTCGTGTCGGACGGTCCCGACCCCGGGTCTGCCTCCGTCGCGCCGGCGGCCTTCCCGACGAGGACGCGGAACTCGCCGGGATCCCGCGAGCGGTAGGCCCAGCGGAACGCGGGTCCGGCCTCGGCGTCGAACTGGTGGTACAGCGGTTTGGGGTCGTGGTCGTTCACGAGGACGAATCCCGCTCCCGGTTCGAGGTCGTCGTAGGCGTCGAAGATCAGCTCGTGGCGCTCCGCGGGCGGCCGGTCGCGGACGTCGAGTTCGGTCGTCACCGTCAGCGACTCGACGTCGTCGGCCGCGGCCGGACCGTCGTCCTGACCGCCGCCGTGGCCGCAACCCTCGTGCCCGTGCGCGTCGTGTCCGTGTCCGCCGTGGCCCCGTGCATCGGTCTCGCGCGCGTCGGGACCGGAACCGGACCCGGGCCTGCGCTGGGTCGTGTCCCCGTCGGCGGGCTGTTGGTCGGCCGCGTCGGCCTCTTTGGTGATCCGGACGCGGCAGCGACGGGGCGCCGATTCGACCACTTCCCAGGCGAACGAGTCGCCGTAGCGCTGGCGGAACTCGCGGCGGAGCGGGCGCGGTTCGTGTGGCGCGACGATCTCGATCGTCTCCCCGACCGCGACGTTGCCGTAGCGGTGGTGGATCGTCGGGTGGCGCTCGCGTTTCGGGATCTCGCGGACGTCGAACGCCGCGGCGACGTCGTCGTCCGTCGCCGCGGTGTCGCCGGTCTTCTCGATCTCGACCCGCCACTCCCCCGGGTCTCGGTCGGCGTACTCCCACTCGAACGTCTCGCCGCGGGTCGACCGCAGTTCGTGGTACAGCGGTTTGGGGTCGTGGTCGTTCACGAGGACGAACCCCTCGCCGGGGTCGAGGCGGTCGAACGTGTCCAGCAGCACCTCGTGGCGCCGCTGCGGTGCCATCTCGCGCACGTCGAACTCGGTCAGTTCGCCGTCGCCGAGCGGGTCGCCTTTCGTGACGCGGAGCCGTCGCTCGTCGCCGCGGTCCTCGCCCTCCCAGTCGAGCCGCCGGTCGCGTTTCATCTGGTACTGGTGGAGGAGGACGCCGGCGCCTTCCTCGGCGGCGACCGCGAGGCTGTCGCCGACGGCCGCCTCGTCCAGCGCGTCGAAGAGCCGGTCTCGCGCGTCCGCCGCGGAGCCGGTCCGGACGTCGATATCCGTGGTCATCGCCGCGAGGTAGGGGCGCCCGCCGCATATGTCCTGTCGCGAACCGCTTCGCCGGGACGCCGTCCGCGGGCCGACGCGGGCGGACGGGGAGCGATCCGCCGACGCGAACGGCGTTCGGAGTGACCGCTTCGCCGGCGGCCGCGAAACGGTACCGCGATGGGTCCGGACTACGGGGACCGCCCGCCGGTGTACTCGTGTTCGGACCGTTCGAGCGCGGCGCAGGTGGCCACCGACGTCGCGGTCGGGCTCGACCGCGACCGCCGCGCGGAGACGTCCTGCCTCGCGGGCGTCGGGGGCGACGTGGCGCCGCTCGTCGAGACGGCCGGCGACCTTGCGGCGATGGTCTGGTACGGAGTATTGCGAGACGGTCCGGGGCCGACCGCACGCGGTCCCGGGTCGACCCGGTACACGCGCTCCGGATCCGTCTGCGAAGTCGGCGGTCCGCGGTCGTACCGACGCGTTTTCGTCCACCGGGGACGAGACGTCGAGGGACGGATGACGACCGCCGGGGGAGCGAGTCGCTGGACGCGCCGGTTCGTCGTCGCGAGCGCGCTGTGGACGGTCGTTCTCCAGGGAGCGCTGTTCGTCGGGTCGCCGGTCCGGACGGTCGGAACGATCGGCGTCTTCGGCGCGGTGCTCCCGATGGTCTTCGGGATGGCGTACCTGCTCGTGCCGGCGGTCGTCGGCCGCACGCTCTCGGCCCGGTGGTGGCCCGGCGTCCACTTCGTCGCGGCCACCGCCGGGGCGGCCGTCCTCGCGGCGGACCGACTCGTCGGCCTCGACGCGTCGATCGTCGCGTTCGGCGCCCTCTGCTGGAGTCTCGGGGTCGCGGTCTTCGTCGCGACGCTCGCGGCGACGGTCGTCCCCGCGGTGCGCGCGGACCCGGCGGTCGTCGTCCGCTCCGCGGAGCGCCCCCAGCGGTCGACGCGGCTCGCGACCGCGGCGATCCCGGTCGCGTTCGCCTACCTCCTCGCCGGGACGGTGGCGCTCCTCTCCGCGACCACGCCGCTCCCGGACCTCGTCGGGGCGACGCTCCCTGTCGTCGTCCACTACTACGCGGTGGGGTTCGCGGCGTTGCTCGTCTTCGCCTTCGGTGCCCGACTCCTGACGGGCTTTTTCCACGTCGACCAGCCCAAGTCGCTCTCCCGGGCCGTCCTGGTCGCCGGCGCGGTCGCGCCCGGCGTGCTCGCCCCGAACCTCTGGCGGCCGCCGGCGTTCCGCGTCGGCGCCGCGCTCGTCGTCGCGGCGATGCTGGGCTACGCCGCTCTCGTGGGGCTCGTCGCGCTCCGGACGGACCGGCGCCGCGTCGGGCTCGTCGGGATCGGACTCGGAGCGACGGCGGGTGCGCTCGCCGTCGTGACCGCGGGGACGGTGGCGTTCGGCGCCGACGCCGCGCTGCTCGCGGCCGTCCACGTCCCGCTGGTGCTCGACGGGTTCCTGCTGCTGACGATCTGGGGGTACGCCTACCAGTTCTTCCCGGTGACGACCGGTCGGTTCCCCGGTGCGACCGAGCGGACGGCGCGCGCGACGCTCCTCCTGCTCGCGCTGGGGACCGCGCTCCAGGCGGTCGGCGCGTCCGGGGGCGTCGAGCCCGTCCGCGCGGCCGGCGCGGCGACCGCGACCGTCGGCGCCGCGGGGTACGCGTACCTGCTGACGCGTCGGTTCGCGTGACCGACCGGACCGGCGAGCGGCGTCGCGGTCACCCGGTCCCCGCGGCCGAATCGACGTCGTCGATGGCCTCGGTGGCGACGTCGCCCAGTTCGCCGGCCTCGATGTGGGAGTAGCGCTCGCGGACCATCTCCTCGGAGTTGTCGAGGTAGCGGGCGGCGACGGTGTAGCCGAACGCGCGCACGAGGACCTCGCCCATGCCGCGGCGCCCGCCGTGGGGCGCGAGGTAATCGTGTCGCGGGTGGTCGATCTCGATGTCGGCGTCGTCGGTCACCCGTCGGAGCACAGAGCGAGCGCCGTCGGTCGTGATCGACGGCGGTCGGACGTCCGCGGCGAGCGCGAGGAGGAGGTCGCGGGCGTGCTCGTCGCGCCGGTCCTCGATAGCGTCCTCGCGGAGGCCGCGGTCGGCCAGTTCCCCGGTGACGAGCTCCGCGAGCGTCCGGTGGTCGAAGGTGGGGAACACCGGCCAGCGGTCGTCCGGCGGGTCGAGCAGTCGGCGGTAGGTCCGCAGCGGGGTGTGAACGGGGTCGGGGAGGCCGGCGTCGTCCCACCGCTGTCTCTTCCGGTAGACGGTCATGCGGCCGTCGTCGAGGTCGAGGTCCTCCCACCGGACGCCCCGGCGTCGGGGGTCGTCGGGGTCGCGGACGAGCTCGCCGACGCGGACCGCGGTGTACGCGAGGAGGTACACGAGCGCGCGGTCCCGCGCGGCGGCGATCGCCTCGTACCGCGCGCGCTGGCGGTCGAGCGGCTGACGCTCGGGACCGTCGTCGCCCCGCGGCGATTCGGCCAGCCGCTCGATGGCCGCCCGCGCCCGCTCGTCGACGTGGCGCGTGACGGCGTGGCGCTGTTCGGGCGTCCACGCCTGCTGGTCGCCGGGCTTGCGGCCGTCGTCCTCGGGCAGCGGCGCCATCGCGCTCGCTCGCTGGGCGTAGTGGGATTCGAGGTACCCCTCGTTGACGCACCAGCCGCACCACGCGGAGACGTAGGCGTAGTAGGTCTGGACGGTGTTGCCCTTCAGCCCGCGGTCGCCGGCGAGGTGGCGGGCGTACTCGCGGAAGACGCGCTCGTCGAGGTCGCCGAACGTCGGCGCGCGGTCCTCGTTTCCCGAGACGACGCCGTCCCAGCGGTCGCTCCCGCGTCGGCCCGCGGCCCACGCGGCGAACCGTTCGAGTTCGCGAGCGGCGTTGCGGCGGTAGTTCCCCCCTCCGCCGCCGCGGCCCTTCCCCTTGTCCTGGAGGTAGCGCTCGAACGTCTCTCCGATCGGGGTCGACGGAGGCCGGTCGGTCATCCGGCTGTCCTCCCGTCGCGTCGCGTCGCCCGCGTCCTCGCGTCGGCCGTCATCACCGCGACGAACGGGGGTGACCTACTTCAATGTGGTCGTGACTAGCTGGCGTCGACGGCGACGGCCACTTCGTTGCGCCTGAGGAACGGGAGCGCTCCCGGCGCGTCGTAGCCCATGAAGAACGGTTCGCCGGTGGTCGCGACGCCCGCGGCGTCGAGTTTCGACAGGAGCCGCTCGGTCTCGCTGGCCACCCGGCGGTCCGTGGGGACCCAGCTGAACCGGCGGACCGCGAGCGTGCGCTCCGGGATCGCGACGAGGTCGACGGACTCGTCGGTCGGTACCGGGGCGGACTCGTAGTCGTACTCGGGAGGCAGGTAGAACGCCATCCGGACGCCCCCGCTCGTGTCCGTCGTCTCGACCGGCGCGGTCATCGGGATGCGCTGTCCCGGCGTCACCGCTTTCGGCGCCGCGCTCGGCCGCGAGGCGTCCCGGTCGGTGACCGCCACCGGCGCGGTCATCTCGATCTCCCGCTCGCCTTCGTTGTCGCCGGCGATGTACCGGAACAGCCGACGGAACGCCTCGTTCTCCGACGGCGCGACGGTCTCGACGGTGACCGTCGCCGGGTAGCGCCGCAGCTCCACGTCGTCGAGCCGCGCGACCGTCGTGTACGGGACCGTCTCGGTCGTCCGCCGCTGGTAGAGCGTCCAGGCGCCCGCCGCCGCCACCGCACCACCGAGTACCCCGGCGATCGCCGTTCGGGTTCTGACCATGCCGTCCCCGTAGGTGTCGTCCGGAGATAACGTCGTCGCCGGCCTCCACGAGCGCTGGACCGTGAACGGCCGCATCTTCGCGGTGAGAGCGCGACGTTCTGACGGCCGATTTGCACCCGGGCCCGTCGTACCGGGCCGGTCGCGCGGAGAGTAGCGGAGCGATGGCGGCCCGGCCCGCTGTGGCGACCCTCGTGTTCGACCGCCGGTCGCCGAACGCGTGCCCCAATCAGTCGGTCCGGCGCCAGCGACGAGCAGGGTTCAACCGGTCTCGTCGCCGTCTCCCTCGACAGCGTCGTCGCGGTGAATCTCGAACCAGACGAAGCCGTACGGGTCGAGGTCGACCGCCGTGGTGTCGCCTCGCGGTGTGCACTCCCCGGCACCGAAGACGTGCTGAACGGAGTCGGCGCGTTCGGGTTCGAGCGCCACGGAGACGGACGCCGGTTCGTCCGCGAGGTTGTGCACGAACGCGATCGTCCGCTCGTCGCCGCGGTAGCGATGCGCGAAGACGCTCGCGGTGCCGGTCTCGATGGGTTCGCAGGGGTTGGTGCCGATCTCGTGGGCCGCCCTGCGGGTCGCGACGAGCCGCTCCGTCCAGTTGAGCAACGAGTCGGGGTCCGCGCGCTGGGCGGCGACGTTGAGCCGGTCGAACCCGAACGGCCCCTCGTCGACGACCGGGGTGACTAGGTCCCCGGCCGGCGCCGTCGAGAACCCGCCGTTGGGTCGGTCGTCCCATTGCATCGGCGTGCGCACCGAGCGCCGGCCGGGCAGCGAGAGGTTCTCGCCCATCCCGATCTCGTCCCCGTAGAGGAACAGCGGCGTGCCGGGCATCGAGAACAGGAGACTGAAGGCGAGCTCGATCCGCTTCGGGTCTCCGTCGAGCATCGGCGCGAGCCGACGGCGGATGCCCCGCCCGTAGATGCGCATGTCCCCTTCGGGCGCGAACCGCTCGAACACCTCCTCGCGTGTCGATTCGTCGAGCGATCCGAGGTTGAGCTCGTCGTAGTTGCGCAGGAAGTTGGCCCAGCTCCCCGACGGGGCGTACGGGGTCCGCTCCAGTCCCTCGAGCAGCGGTGACACGCTCTCCGTCGCGAGCGCCGCGACGAGGTGGGCGTTGAGCTGGAAGTTCATCAGCAAGTCCATCTCGTCGCCGTCACCGAAGTACGACCGGAGCTCGCGCGGTTCGTCGTCGGCCTCGGCGAGGAGCACCCCGTCGCTGCGCCGTTCGACGACGTGGCGTTTGAGGTCCCGGAGCACGTCGTGCGGATCGTCTGGCGCTTCGGCGTCGGGGTGTTTCGACTGGATCATCAGCGTCGCCGCGTCGACTCTGAAGCCGGCCACGCCCAGTTCGAGCCAGAACTTCGCGATCTTGTAGATCTCCTCGCGGACCGCGGGGTTGGCGAGGTTCAGATCCGGCTGAAAGGGATAAAAGCGGTGGTAGTAGTAGGCGTCGGCTTCGTGGTCGTACGTCCAGACGCGCCCGTCTTCGACTTCGCCCGGGAACACCGACCCGCGCGCCGGGTCGGGCGGCGGCCGTCGAGCGCCTCCAGGACTACCACACGACGACAGTGACCTACACCGGCGACAACAACGTCACGTACAACAAGACCTGCGAGCCCAACCGCTCGGACATCTCCGTCCAGTCGATCGAGCCGGTGTACCTCCCCGAGGTTCGACAGACGACCGACCTCGGCGAGTACACGTATCCCTACGAGTACTATGCGGCAGGGCCGTCCAGAGTGACCGAAGAGGACGGCATCCATCGGTGCGTCCAC
>JBDGSU010000113.1:0-8511 GCA_042217395.1 Halosimplex sp. | reverse complement strand
AACACGCTGTTCGAGCGACGCTGTGAAATCAACAATGTGCTACGGATGAGCGATCCATGAAACTCGCACTCATCGGTTTCGGACAGGCGGGCGGGAAGATCGTCGACGAGTTCGTCGACTACGAGCGTCGGACGGGACTGGACATCTTCAGTTCCCCCATCGCCGTCAACACGGCGAAGACGGACCTGCGCGGACTGGAACACGTCCCCGAGCGCAACCGCGTCCTCATCGGACAGGCGCGGGTGAAGGGCCACGGCGTCGGCGCAGACAACGAGCTGGGCGCCGAGATCGCAGAGCAGGACATCGACGAGGTGCAGTCGGCGCTCGACGAGATCCCCGTCCACGAGGTCGACGCGTTCCTGATCGTCGCGGGACTGGGCGGGGGGACCGGCAGCGGCGGCGCGCCGGTCCTCGCGAAGCACCTGAAGCGCATCTACACCGAACCGGTGTTCGGGCTGGGGGTCCTCCCCGCGAAAGACGAGGGGGGCATCTACACGCTCAACGCCGCGCGGTCGTTCCAGACGTTCGTCCGGGAGTCGGACAACGTCCTCGTGTTCGACAACGACGCCTGGCGCCAGACCGGCGAGTCGATGCGCGGCGGCTACGACGAGATCAACCGCGAGATCGTCCGCCGATTCGGCATGCTGTTCGGCGCCGGCGAGACCGTCGGCAACGAGCAGGTCGCCGAGTCCGTCGTCGACTCCTCGGAGATCATCAACACGCTCGCGGGCGGGGGCGTCTCCACAGTGGGGTACGCCGCCGAGACCGTGGAGACGGCCACCGACGACGGGCTCATCGCGCGATTCGGCGGGGGCGACGACGCCGGCGACTTCGACGAGGCGGACACGACGAACCGGATCACGTCGCTCGTCCGGAAGGCCGCGCTCGGTCGGCTCACGCTCCCCTGCGACCTCTCGGGGACCGAACGGTCCCTGCTGGTCGTCGGGGGACCGCCCGGGCACCTCAACCGGAAGGGCATCGAGCGCGGACGGTCGTGGCTCGAAGAGGAGACCGGGAGCATGGAGGTCCGCGGCGGCGACTACCCGATCCCCGACTCGGACACCGTCGCGAGCGCCGTCCTCTTCTCCGGCGTTCACAGGGTCCCCCGCGTCAAGGAGCTCCAGCAGGTCGCCATCGAAGCCCGGGAGAACATCGAGCGGTTGCGGTCCGAGAGCGAGGACAACCTCGACCGCCTGCTGAACGAGGGCGCCGAAGAGATCGCGCCCCTGTACTGACCGGATCCTCGCCGGATCGATTCACATTATCTCTATAACTTACCAGAACGTGTGCTAACGCCTATCCATATTAGTTTATTACCCCACACAGCGTATTCGGAAGCAGGAAGTCTCCTTCCTGTCTCATGACCACCTCGACTATCTCCCCCGACACTCGCAACACGTTCGAGAGCACCATCGCCGGGTACACCGTCGGCGGGCGGGCCCACAGCCTGTCGGCCTGGTTCGTCCTGTCGCTCCGGCTCATGATGGGCTACGCCTTCGCCTACTCGGGTATCACGAAGCTCACCGGGTCCGAACCGTTCGCCGCGGGCGGCTATCTCGCCCACAGCGCGGCGGCCAACGGCAACCCGATCGCGGGGCTGTTCGCGTGGATGGGTTCGACCCCGTGGTTCGTCGACTTCGTGAACGTCGCCGTCCCCGTGGGCGAGACCCTCATCGGTCTCGGCCTGCTAGTCGGCGCGCTGGTCCGCCTCGCGGCCTTCTTCGGCGCGTTCATGATGCTCCTGTTCTACTTCGGGAACTGGGACGTCGCCCACGGGCTGATCAACGGCGACTTCGCCTACATGCTCGTGTTCCTCGCCGTCGCCGCCTTCGGCGCCGGCCGCATCCTCGGTCTCGACGCCGCCGTCGAGAACTACGACCTGGGCGGCGAGACGCTCCTCGAGCGCTACCCGCGCCTCGAGTACGTCCTCGGCTGACTCACCCGATCGACCGTGCGCCTCGGCTGACTCGCCCGATCGACCGTGCGCTGTTTTTCCGCAGGCCGTCTTTCCGACTGGTTCGCTCGACGATACCGACCGGTTCGAGGCTCGTAGCGAGCTCCCGAGAGGCTATCGTCTCGCCGCGGCGCCGCTCTCGATCCGACAGCGCCGAAACCGGACCGATATCGTCGAAACCGGACCGACAGCGCCGGTCCGCTCATACGGATAATTGCGAGCGTTTCCCGGGTCGACCGCCCGCAGTCGTGCGGTCGATCCCGGAACGTCTTGCAATAATCCGTCTCAGTCCGAAGCGGCCGGGTCGGGGCCGGCGTCGGCCGCCTCGGTGAGCGGCGCCGTGGGTCCGTTCCGGACGACGGGCGGGTGACAGAGGGCGGCGGTGTCCGTCGCCAGCGATCGGCGCATCCGGAGCGCGCCGACGCGCCGCCCGCCCTCGAAGGAGGGCTCGGCGACGGTCTCGAACCCGAGGCGGTCGTAGACGCGCCGGGCGGCGCGGTTGGTCGGTTCGACGACGAGTTCGAGCGCGTCGCGGTCGGCGACGGCCGCGGCGGCGAGGACGTGCTTGCTCACTTCGGTCCCGATGCCGCGGTCCTGGTAGTCCTGGTGGACGAAGACGGCGAACTCGGGTTCGGCCGCGTCGGTCGGCGTGTAGAGCGCGTGGCCGACCAGCCGGTCGCCGCCGTCGACCACGAAGTTACAGCCCTCGGCGAGACAGTCGTCGAGCCACCCCTCGATCCGGTCGCGGCCCCGCGGGGGGAGCCCCTGGGCCCGCTGGCCGAGCGCGAAGTCGTCGTACATGTCGACGAGCGCCGGTTCGTTCGCCTCGCTCCCCGGACGGACGACCCAGGCCTCGCCGGCATCGTCGACGAACCGCGGGCACCGCGGCGGGCAGTGGGGCGACCCCTCGCAGTTCGACGGATCCCAGTACGCGCACGTCCGGTCGGCGTCTCTCATGCGAGAGTGTCCGACCTCGGCGGGGATAAGAAGGCCACCGCGCTCTCAGTCGCTGGGAACGCGCGGGCGCGGCCGACCTCCGCGTCGATAGCGACCCCGACGACGGCCGCCCCGTCGCGGATACCGACCCCCGAAGCCACGTCGCGACGACAGGACCGCCCGCCGGAGTCCCGCCCGCGCCTGTCGGGCGGGAACGGGAAGACCTATTCCGGCCGGTCGCCTCCACCGACTCGTCCGAGTGACCGCCCAGGATGTCAACAGAGCACGACCACGACCGACTCGCCGCCTTCTTCCACAACTCGCCCGACGCCGTCGTCGTCGTGGACGAGGCGGGTACGATCGTCCGGGCGAACGAACGAGTGCGGGATGTGTTCGGGTACGAACCGGCCGAACTGGAGGGAAACCCTGTCGAACGGCTGGTCCCCCGAGACGTTCGAGACGAGCACCCCGACCTGGTCGAGGGGTTCATGGCCGAACCGGAGCGCCGGCCGATGGGTGCCGGCCTCGATCTCGAAGCCCGCCGGAAGGACGGGTCGACCGTCCCGGTCGACATCAGTCTGAGCCCCATCGAGCGCGCCGACGGGCTCGAAGTGATCGCCGCCGTTCGCGACGTCTCCGAGCGCCAGCGACTCAGGCGCAAGTACCGCACGCTCGTCGAGATCGCGCCGGACGCCGTCTTCGTCGCCGACGCCGAGACGGGCGAGATCCTGGAGGTCAACCGGCGCGCCACCGAACTGATGGAGGAACCGGCCGACGCGCTGGTCGGTCGCGACCAGACGACCCTCCACCCGAGCGAGGACCGCGACCGGTACCGCGACCTGTTCCGGCGTCACGTCGGAGACGAGCGGGTGACGGAGGCCCGCTTCGAGGACGGCGACGACATCTACGTCGAGACGGCGACCGGCGAGCGCGTTCCGATCGAGATAAGCGCACAGGTCACCCGCATCGAGGGCCGCGAGGTCGTCATGGCGCTGTTCCGTGACGTCTCCGAGCGCAAGGCCTACGAGCGCGACCTGCACCGCCAGATCGACCGCCTCGAGACGCTCGCGCACGTCCTCTCGCACGACCTCCGGAACCCGCTCAACGTGGCGATGGGCGGCGTCGAGATGGCGAAGCGCTCGGGCGAACTCGACCGGCTCGACCCCGTCGAACGAGCCCACGACCGGATCGCGGACATCATCGACGACGTGCTCACGATGGTCCGCGACGGGTACGAGGTCGAGCGGCTCGAACCGGTCGAACTCGCCTCGCTCGTCTCCGAGTGCTGGGCGACCGTCGCGACGGACGACGCGTCGGTCCGCGTCGACCGGAACGGACTCTGCTACGCCGACCCCGGACGGGTCCGGAACCTCTTCGAGAACCTCTTTCGCAACGCGGTCGAGCACGCCGGCCCCGACGTGACCGTCCGCGTCCGGATCACCGAAGAGGGGTTCGTCGTCGGCGACGACGGCCCCGGCATCCCCGAATCCGAACGCGAGGAGGTGTTCGACCCCGGATGGACGACCGAATCCGACGGAACCGGACTCGGACTGAACATCGTCTCCGAGATCGCCGCCGCACACGACTGGTCGGTCGCCGCGGGCGAGAGCGAGTCGGGCGGAGCCGCGTTCCGGTTCACCGGCGTCCGCACGTCCGTCTTCGACGAGTCGTTCCGCGACGAGGGAGACGGGGAAGACGGGGTCTGACCGCGAGCGACCGCGCTCACTCGCCGTCCAGCCGCGCCTGCCACTCCTGTACCTTCGCCATCAGCTCGACCGGCGGCGTCTCGTCGACGTCCAGGTCCGACAGCGAGTCGAGCACCTCCGGCGCGCCGTCCCCGAACTCCTCGGCGAGCAGGGCCTCCGGGTCAGGTGCGCCCCCGTCGGCGGTCGCCTCGGCGCTCGTCGGCTCGGTCTCGTTCGCGGACGGCGCCGAATCGCCGGCGGTGCCCCCCGCGAACTCGCCCTGGCCGAGGTCGAAGACCGCCTGCACGGGCTCCCCGGAACTCCCGCCTTTCGCCTCGATGGCCTTCTCCTCGCGCAGCTTCTCGAGCACGTCCCGCGAGCGGTCGACGACCGGCCCCGGGACGCCCGCCAGGTCGGCGACGTGGATCCCGTACGAGCGGTCGGTCGCGCCGTCGCGGACCGTCCGAAGGAACGTCACGTCGCCGTCGCGCTCGTCCGCGGCGACGTGGACGTTGTAGACCCGATCGAGGTGGTCGGCCAGCGTCGTCAGCTCGTGGTAGTGGGTCGCGAACAGCGTCTTCGCCCGCACCTCGTTGTGCAGGTACTCGGTCGCCGCCCAGGCGATCGAGATACCGTCGTACGTGGCCGTCCCGCGGCCCACCTCGTCGAGGATCACGAGCGAGTCCTCCGTGGCGGAGTGGAGGATGTTCGAGAGCTCCTGCATCTCGACCATGAACGTCGAGCGGCCCTGCGCGAGTTCGTCGAGCGCGCCGACGCGCGTGTAGATGCCGTCGACGAGCCCCACGCGGGCCGACCGCGCCGGGACGAAGCTCCCGACCTGCGCGAGCAGCGTGATCAGCGCCGCCTGGCGCATGTACGTCGACTTCCCGCTCATGTTCGGCCCGGTGACGATCAGGAACTGCCGGTCCTCGCTCGTCCGCAGGTCGTTCGGGACGAACTGCGTCGTCTGCTCGACGACCGGGTGGCGCCCCTGCTCGACGTCCAGTTCCCGCCCGTCGTTCAGTTCGGGCCGCGTCCAGTCGTTGCGGACGGCGTGAGCGGCCAGGCTCGCCAGCGCGTCGCACTCTGCGAGCGCCCGGCCCGTCTCCTGCAACGCCGCCGCCCGGGCGGCCACCCTGTCGCGCAGGCGCTCGAATATCTCGCGTTCCATCTCGTGGCGCCGTTCCTCCAGCCGGAGGATCTCGCGTTCCTTCTCCTCGAGTTCGTCGATCACGTACCGCTCGGAGTTCTTCAGCGTCTTTATCTGCTCGTACGCCTCGGGCACGCGGTCGGTCTCGCTCTGCCCGACCTGGATGTAGTAGCCGTCCGTCTTGTTGCGGTCCACGGAGAGGTGGGTGATCCCCGTCTTCCGCTTCTCGCGGTCGGGCAGCTCCTCGATCCACGTCAGCGCGGACTCGTGGCCGTCGATGACCTCGTCCAGTTCCTCGTCGAACCCCCGACGGATCAGTCCCCCTTGCGTCACCGTTCCGGGAGGGTCCTCGACGAGCGCCTCGTCGAGGTCGCTCGCGAGGTCCGCGGCCGCCGCGCGGTCCGGCCGGTCGAGCACCTCGGTCAGCGGCGAGTCGGCGAGCCGGTCGGTCTCGGCGACCAACTCGCCCACCGCGGGCAGCAACGCGAGCGTCTCCTCGACGGCCCGCAGGTCGCGCGCGTCGGCGCTGCCCGACGCCGCCTTCGAGGCCAACCGCTCCAGGTCGTAGGCGTCGCCCAGCGTCTCGCGCAACTGGTCGCGGGCCATCGCCGCCTCGACGAGCGCCGCGACGGCGGACTGGCGGCGGGTCAGTTCTCCCCTGGATTGCCTGGGTCGCTGGAGCCACTCCCGCAGCAGGCGTCCGCCGGCGCTCGTGACCGTGTGGTCGACCGTCGAGAAGAGCGACCCCTCCCGGTCGCCCTGCATCGTCTCGGTCAGTTCGAGGTTGCGCTGGGTCGTCGCGTCCAGGTCGACGTAGGCCGACTGGTCGAACGACTGCAGCCGCGTCATCGAGGCCAACACGCCCGCGCCCGTCTCGTCGACGTACGAGACGATAGCGCCGGCCGCCCGGACCGCGGCCTCATCGTCGGCGATCCCCACGCTCTCCAGGGTCTCCGCGCCGAACTGCTCGCGGACGCGGTGCCGGGCGCGACCCGGCGCGAACGCCTCCGTCGTGTGCAGCGACAGGGAGGCGTCGGTCCGCTCGCGCACCTCGTCGAGGAAGGCGTCGTCAGAGCGGATCTCCGGTCCCGGGAGCACCTCCGCGGGGTCGAACTTGTAGAGTTCCGTCAGCGCCGCGCTCGTCGCGTCGCTCCCCGACTGCTGGGTGACGAGGAACTGCCCCGTCGTCACGTCCGCGACGGCGATGCCGTAGGCGGCGTCGTCGCCGTCGCCGCCGCCGTCGTCGCGGACGACGGCGGCGAGGTACTGCGCGTCGTCGTCGCTGGTCTCGAGGTGCGTCCCGGGCGTGACGACCCGCTCTATCTCCCGGGCGTGGCCGTCGGCCGTCTCGTACTGGTCGGCGACCGCCACCCGATACCCGCGCTCGACCAGCGCGGACAGATAGGGCGTCAGGTCGTCGTAGGGCACGCCCGCCATCGGGTACGACGAGCCGTGCGACCCCTTCTGGGACACTTTCAGATCGAGTTCGTCCGCGACGAGTTCGGCGTCGTCGGCGAAGAACTCGTAGAAGTCGCCGCACTGCATCGCGAGAATGTCGGCGTCGGTCTCCTCCTTGAGCGAGAGGAACTCCCCGACGATACCCGTCGCCTCGGTCATACCCAGAGGTGTGTCCGAACTCGGGTAAAAGGCTACGGGTCCGGAGCGGAAGTGGTCCCGGGCGGCGCCGTCGGTCGCCCGGCCCCGCCCGCAGGTGACGCCGTCCGCCGCCTCGCCGCTACTCGTACTCCACGCCGGCCCCGTCGAGTTCCCCCTTCAGCGCCTCGGCCGCGGCCTCGAACCCCTCGGGGCCGCTGTAGCCGTAGTCCGAGCCCGCGAACGCCAGGTGGGGCTCCAGCGAGAGCGCGCCCTCGAACCCGCGGTCGCGGAGTGTCGCGACCGTCTCGCCGATGCGGCCGTCCCCCTCGCCGGCGGGCCGAATCGCGCCGCGCTCGCCGAACTCGGCGTCCTTGACGTGGACCTGATCGACGTACTCGACGACCTGCAGGAGCGCGTCGGGGTAGGGTCGGACGCCGATCTCCAGGTAGTTCGCCGGGTCGAACACCGCGCGCAGGTGCGGCGAGTCGACGGTCGTCAGCAGGTCGCGCATCCGCCCGGGCGTGTCGCCGTAGATGTCCTTCTCGTTTTCCATGACCAAGGTCACGCCCGCGTCCTCTGCCTTCTCGACGGCGACTCCGGTCCGGCGCATCACCTCCTCGCGGTGCTCTGCGGGGTCGTCGCCCTCGGGGATGTAGTAGGAGAACACGCGAACGTGGTCGGTGTCGAAGCGGTCCGCGAGTTCGAGCGCCCGCTCCAGCCGGTCCAGGTGAGGGTCGAAGTCGTCCTCGACCCCGATCTTGCCGATCGGCGAGCCGATGGAGGTGACCGAGAAGCCTCGCTCCGCGAGCGTCGCCTCGAGTTCGTCCAGCCGGTCTTCCGAGAGGTCGAGCGCGTTCTCGTTCCAGACGCCGCGCAGGTCGAGGTGACTGATATCGAGCGATTCGAGCGTCGAGAGCTGGTCGTCCAGGTCGTCGGCGATCTCGTCGGCGAACCCGCTGATCGGGAGGGAGTCGGTCATGACTCGCGGGTCGGCGCGGGGGACCGTCTGTCTTGCGCCCGCGGAGAGCGGTGCCAGTACTCGTCGGGGACGGCAGCGGGAACCGACGCCGACCGACCGAGTCGCTTCTCGAGTGGTGATCATCCGCCGGTATTTCGACCGGGTCCCGCTACTCCCCGTAGCGTATGTCGCACGCACGTGTCAGATACAGTGAAGACCGGTCGTGACGTAC
>JBDGSU010000216.1:0-8609 GCA_042217395.1 Halosimplex sp. | reverse complement strand
CGTCTCAGCCTCCACAAGGCTGAAGGATAACCACTACCCCAACCCGGACACGCTTTCGTCGGAGGCGTTTCCGGATAACCGGGTAGGAGTGAAATACGTTACGACTCCGGGGTCGGGGTGGGACGGACACGGTCGCCCGGCAGTCACCCGTCGGTCGCTGTCGACTCGTCGGAATCTCCGGGCGCGTCTCGAGTGATCGTGCGTCCCAGACGAAACGCGGGCGAAGCGGGGCGTCGCGAATCGCGCCCGGGTCCGCGGTGGCCGGGCGCCGCGCTCCGTGTCGCTACCGACTCACGGTCACCGCGGCGTCGGTCTGGATCCACGCGTGGTCGTTCTCGACGTCCTGGACGAGCAGCCACTCGGTCTCGTGGCCGCCGTACCGCGTGGCGCGGTAGCGCTCGCCGCGGTCGTCGCGGTCGTCGCGCCTGCGCTGGGCGTCACTCATCAGGCGGATCCCCCTTCGGTGCGAGCGGTCGCGGCCGAGGCGTCGACGTCGAGGCCGGAGACGACGACGGTCCCGTCGGCGCGGACGTCGACGGCGCGACCGGCGAAGGGGAACGAGACGCGACCGGCGTCGCTTCCCTCAGGCATCGATTCGAAGAGGGCGGCGAGCGCTTCGACGTCGACGCGGTCGTAGAGGGGCGAGAGCTCCGAGACGGGGGCGGCCTTCGATTCGGCGACGGCGGAGGCGATCGCCAGCGCGAGTTCGTCGGTGTCTGTGACCTGGGCGTCGGTCCGAACGAGTGCGTCCATCGAGAGTAAGTAGCCCCTGTCCGGGGGTATGGGTTGTTGCTATTCGTGTTACCCCCCGCGGAAGCCGGACGCTATCTATGTAGGGGGTCGGGGGCTGCCGCGCCACTCGTTCGGGGCAAATTCGTGGCGAAGGCACCTCATCGGAGCGAGCCGTCGGTGGTCGTGGGAAACAGTGTCAGCTTACTCGCTCGCGGCCGGGCACTGCAACGCCGTCGTTCAAGCGGGTGCGACGCGTACGCGAGCGCGATGGAGTACGTCCTGAACACACACACGGAGACGCTCCACGAACCCCGTGCCGAGTCGAGCGACGACGCGGCGTGCGGGGCGCTCATGCACGTTCCGTCCGAGCGTGTCGAGCGCGTCTCTCGACCGGCCCGCCGGTCGAGCGAACCGGACCGCTGCGGTCGCTGTTTCCCCGGCGAAGGCGGCTACTGACTTGTCCGCACCTGCGCGGAGCAGTGGCCGCGGTCCGGGACTCGAGAGAGCGATCGCGAACCGACACGTCGGTGACGAGGGGGAGACGAGCCCGCGGACGGTCGAGTGCTCCGGACGACGGACGAGCCAGCGACGGCCTCGCGCTCGCCGTCTCGTTCTCCCCGTATCCCGCGACGGCTCAGGCCCGGCCGGACAGATTATCAACTGACCGGGCGAGAGATAATAACCCCTCCTAAATTTGGCCCGTTTGATAGCAGCGATATTAATACGTCCCGAGGCCCGACGGGCTATCGATGACCGATTCGTCCGAGGACACCCCGCCGGGCGGCGACGCCGCTCCGTCCCACGGACACGACCATGGGGCCGACGACCACGACCACAACGACGGCCAC
Organism: Halosimplex sp.; assembly: GCA_042217395.1. Classification (GTDB taxonomy): domain Archaea; phylum Halobacteriota; class Halobacteria; order Halobacteriales; family Haloarculaceae; genus Halosimplex. Next base: position 7,029 of record JBDGSU010000216.1, on the reverse strand, counting down.
GACCACAACGACGGCCACGACCACAACGACGACCACGACCACAACGACGACCACGACCACGACCACAACGACCACGAGCCCGCGCCAGGAGCCGATCCGGCCTCGACCGAGGAACTCGACGCGGAGACCGCGGTCCAGCTCTCGGTTCCCGAGATGGACTGCGCCTCCTGTGCGGGCAAGGTCGAGAACAGCGTCCGGAAACTCGACGGGATCGAGTCGGTCGATCCGCAGGTAGCGACCGGTACGCTCACGGTCGCCTACGACGCGGACGAGACGGACGCCGAGGCGGTCGCGGACCGCGTCGAGAAGGCCGGGTACACCGTCGAGTCGGGGCTCGACGAGGTGACCGAGCGCTACGCGGTCCCCGAGATGGACTGCGCCTCCTGTGCCGGCAAGGTCGAGAACGCGCTGGCGTCGACCGACGGCGTCGACTCCTACCGGACACAGCCGACGACGGGGACTGTCGTCGTCACCTACGACCGGTCTCGACAGACGACCGACGGCGTCACCGGCGCGATCGAGCGCGCGGGGTACGAGGTCACGGACGTCTCGGGGACCGACGACGGCGGGCGCGACGGCGTCCCCGAGTCGGACTCGATCTGGCGGAGCCAGCGAGCGGTCAAGACGTGGATCAGCGGCGGGTTCACCCTCCTCGGGTTGCTGGTCCAGTTTCTCCTGACGGGCCTCGATTCGGGCGTCGTCACTACCTCGCTCGTCTCGCTGTCGGTCGCGGACCTGCTCTTCCTCGCGGCCGTCGCGGTCGGCGGCCAGGCGATCGTCCGCGGCGGGTACTACTCGCTGCGCAACCGGAACCTCGACATCGACCTGTTGATGAGCATCGCCATCGCCGGCGCGGTGCTGGTCAGCCTCGTGTTCGGCGAGGAACTCTACATGGAGGCGGCGACGCTGGCCTTCCTGTTCAGTATCGCCGAGTTGCTCGAACGCTACTCGATGGACAGGGCCCGCAACTCCCTCCGGGAGTTGATGGATCTGTCTCCCGACGAGGCGACGGTCAGACGCGACGGCGAGGAACTGACGGTCCCCGTCGACGAGGTGGGGGTCGGCGACGTCGTCGTCGTCAGACCGGGCGAGAAGATCCCGATGGACGGCGACGTGATCGACGGCGAGAGCGCCGTCAACCAGGCGCCGATCACCGGCGAGAGCGTCCCGGTCGACAAGACGCCCGGCGACGAGGTGTACGCGGGGACGATCAACGAACAGGGCTACCTCGAGGTCGAGGTCGCCTCGGCGGCCGGCGACAACACGCTCTCGCGGATCGTCGAACTGGTCGAGGACGCCCAGTCGAACACGACCGAACGCGAGCAGTTCGTCGAGCGCTTCGCCGCCTACTACACGCCGGCCGTCGTGACGCTCGCCGCCCTCACCGCGGTCGTCCCGCCGCTGCTCGTCGGCGAGAGCGCGACGCTCGGGCTCGCGGGGTTCGCGTACACGTTCACGGGCGCGTGGGAGACGTGGTTCGTCCGCGGACTCACGCTCCTCGTGCTCGCCTGTCCGTGCGCGTTCGTCATCTCGACGCCCGTCTCCGTCGTCTCCGGGATCACCAGCGCCGCGAAAAACGGCGTCCTGATCAAGGGCGGCAACTACCTCGAAGCGATGGGCGAGGTCGACGCCGTCGCGATGGACAAGACGGGCACGCTCACGAGGGGCGAACTCGCCGTCACCGACGTCATCCCGCTGGGTGACAACACCGAAGACGACGTGCTCAGATGTGCACGCGGCCTCGAATCCCGGAGCGAACACCCCATCGGCGAGGCGATCGTCGAGCGGGCGAACGAGCGAGCGGTCGGCGAGCGCGCCGTCGCGGAGTTCGAGAGCATCACGGGCAAGGGCGTCCGCGCGGACCTCGACGGAACGACCCACTACGCGGGCAAGCCGGGGCTGTTCGACGAGCTGGGATTCGACCTGAACCACGTCCACGCCGCGACCGACGGCGGCGTGGTCACGCAGAAGACCCAGCGACTGTGCGAGAAGAACCGCTGTCTCGACCTCCTCCAGAGCGTCGTCCCCGACCTCCAGGCCGAGGGCAAGACGGTCGTGCTGGTCGGCACCGAGGACGAACTCGAGGGCGTCGTCGCGGTCGCCGACGAGGTCAGACCGGTCGCGAAGCGGGCCGTCGAGCGACTGCACGACCTGGGGATCGAGCGCGTCGTGATGCTCACCGGCGACAACGAACGGACCGCTCGCGCCATCGCCGAGGCGGTCGGCGTCGACGAGTTCCGGGCCGAACTCCTCCCCGACGAGAAGGTCGAGGCGATCCGCGAACTCGACGCGGCGTCCGACGGCGGCGTCGCGATGGTCGGCGACGGCGTCAACGACGCCCCCGCGCTCGCGACGGCCTCCGTCGGGGTCGCCATGGGCGCCGCGGGCACCGACACCGCGCTCGAGACCGCGGACATCGCGCTGATGGGCGACGACCTCTCCCGGCTCCCGTACCTCTACGAGCTCTCCCACGACGCGAACGGCGTCATCCGGCAGAACGTCTGGACGAGTCTCGCCGCGAAGGCGGCCCTCGCCGTCGGCGTCCCGTTCGGACTGGTTCCCATCTGGGCGGCCGTCCTGGTCGGCGACGCCGGGATGACGGTCGGTATCACCGGCAACGCCATGCGGCTCTCCCGGATCCGTCCCGACGAGCTGTCGAGTGCGAGCGACGAGGCGGACGGTCCCGACGCGGCGTGAACGTGCGTCGAACGCCCTGCACACTTACCCGGCCGGGCGGCGCACCGGCGGTACGACGCCATGTCACAGGACGACGCCGATCGGGTGGATCCGACAGACGACACCGAACCCTCCCACCCGGCCGACGAGCAGGTCGACGCACTGAGCGCGCTGAGCAACGAACACCGCCTGGCGATCCTGCTCGCGCTGGGCGACCGCGAGACCGCGACGCGAACGAACGACGCCGCGCTCTCCTTCTCGGAGCTGTACGGCGCCGTCGACGTCGACAGCTCCTCGCAGTTCTCGTATCACCTCTCGCAGCTCGTCGGGCGGTTCGTGACCGAAGCCGACGACGGCTACCACCTCACGTACGCCGGCGACGAGATCGTGCGGGCCGTCCGTTCGGGGCGCTACGAGAGCGCGCCGGCCTTCGACTCGGTCGACCTCCCCGGCGCGTGTCTCGCCTGCGAAGCGACCGAACTACAGGCGAGCCTCGACGGGGAGCGATTCGTCGTCCGGTGTCGAGCGTGCGACCGCGCGATGCTCTCGGATTCGTTCCCGCGGAGCCAGGCGCTCGACCGGACGCCCGAGGCGGTCGCCGAGAGCTTCGGCTACCGGATCTGGAGCGCGTACCTCCTGGTCCGCGGCGGCGTCTGTCCCGAGTGTTACGGGCGGACCGCCCGACGCGTGGACGCCCACGACGACGCCGACTCCCACACCTTCGCCGCCGTCTGTCGGACGTGCGATTTCACCGTCCACCTCCCGCTCGAGGTCCCAGCGCTCTTTCATCCCGCGGCCGTCGCAGCGCTGTGGCGCCACGGCGTCTCCCTGCTCGACTGCCCGCTCTGGGAGCTGTTCGAACTGTTCGTCTCCGACGCGTGGACGACCGAGGTCGCCTCCCGGTCGCCCCTCGCGGCGCGCTTCCGACTCTCCCTGGACGGCGACGCACTCGAACTCGCCATGGACGAGGACTTCGCCGTGACGACCGTCGAAGAGAGGGTCGATGGCCCCGACGGTCCCGCCGTCCGCTCGAAGATATTTGAGTAAGGTCCCCGTAAATATATAAATAATTCAACAATACTTAACTTGGACTGCGTCGGATCGCCGGTGTGAACGGGACGACACAGCGACCGACACCGGGCGGCGACGCGGGGGACGGCTGATGGCGGCGATCGACCTCGACGGGCTGACCAAGCGCTACGGGGACGTGCTCGCGGTCGACGAGCTGGACCTGACGGTCGAGGAGGGAGAGATCTTCGGCTTCCTCGGGCCCAACGGCGCGGGGAAGTCGACGACCATCGACGTGCTGCTCGATTTCGTCCGCCCGACCGCGGGGACGGCGACGGTCCTCGGACTGGACGCCCAGGCCGACAGCCTGGCCGTCCGCCGGCGGATCGGCGTCCTCCCGGACGCATATCACGTCTACGACCGACTGACGGGCCGGCAACACCTGGACTTCGTCGTCGACTCGAAGGAACTGGGCGAGGCGGCGGACCCCGAGGGGATCGCCGAGCGGGTGTCGATCGACGACGCCCTCGACCGGAAGGCCGGCGGCTACTCGAAGGGGATGCGCCAGCGGCTCGTCCTCGCGATGGCGCTGCTGGGCGACCCCGATCTGTTGATCCTCGACGAGCCCTCCACCGGACTGGACCCGAACGGCGCCCGACAGATGCGCGAGGTCATCGAGTCCGAGAACGACCGCGGGACGACCGTCTTCTTCTCGAGCCACATCATGGAACAGGTCGAGGCCATCTGCGACCGGGTGGCGATCGTCAACCGCGGCCAGCTGGTCGCCCTCGACTCCATCGAGGGGCTGCGCGGCCAGACCGATACGGCGACGACGCTGTCGGTCGAGGTCGCCGACGTCGACGAGGACGACCTCGTGGCGCTGCGAAACCGCATCTACGTCACCGACGCGACGCTCGCGGACGGGCGGTTGCAGGTGACGATGACCCAGGACGGTTCGAAGTTCGACGTGCTGAACGAACTCGACGACCGCGGCGTCGTCGTCGGCGACTTCTCCGTCGAGGAGTCCTCGCTGGAAGATCTGTTCGCGCGGTACACGACCGAGGACCAGGAGGTCCAGACGTGAGCCGCCCCCCGGGCGAAGAGCCGGGCCGACCGCGGGGGGAGCGCCGATGAGCACGCTCGCCGTCGCGAAGAAGGACTTCCGCGACGCCGTCCGGTCGCGGGCGCTGTGGGCGCTGCTTGCCGTCTTCGTCGCGCTCTCCGTGCTGTTGACCTACTCGTACGTCGAGTTCCCGGAACTGGTCAGCCCCGGGGTCGAGCCCTCGGTCGGCGGGCTGGTCTTCTTCACGTCGGGGATCGTCAGCCTGTTCGTCTCGCTGTCGGCGATCGTGGTCTGCTACAAGTCGATCGCCGGCGAGCGCGAGATCGGCAGCATCAAGCTCGTGCTCGCGCTGCCCCACCGCCGGCGGGACGTCCTCCTCGGGAAGTTCCTCGGGCGGCTCGCCGTGCTCTCGCTCGCGCTGGCCATCGGGCTGGCGGTGGGCTTCGGGTTCGCCTTCGCGATGCTCGGGACGCTCGACGTGGTGACGGTCCTCCTGTTCCTGGTCGCGACGCTGTTGTTCACCGCGGTGTACGTCGCGCTGATCGTGGGGATCTCGGCGACGACGGGGTCGACCTCGCGGGCGACGACGCTCGCCATCGGCTTTTTCGTCGTCTTCGAGTTCCTCTGGGACGTCGTCCCGCTCGGCGTCGTCTACGTCGTCAACGGCTTCTCGCTGCCCCAGCAGCTCCCCGACTGGACGTTCCTCGTCATGCAGGTGCCGCCCTCGACCGCCTACTCGGCCGTTCTGACGTCGCTGTTGCCCGACATCGCCGACTCGCTCCCCACCCAGACCTTCGCTGGCGCGGGCGTCGACGCCTTCTACGCGACGCCCGCGATCGGCTATCTCGTGCTCGCGTTCTGGCTGGTCGCGCCCATCGCCGTCGGTTACTACCGCTTCGCGGCCGCGGACCTGTGAACCGCCGCGCCGGCGCCGGCGTCCGCGTGGCGCGCGACGCCCGGAGACGCCCCGGTAGCCTCGGGCTACGCGGGCGGCCTCCCGCTCGGCCGGTCGTAGCGATCAGTTACGGACGGCACCGGATCCGTTCGGCTCGCAACGGTGATCCGTACTGAAGTACCGGACCGGCGCACCGCCGTGTAGGATCGCCGATGGACGCGGACAATCGCCCCGACACACCGCCAGAGCGCACCGCCCAACGCATGATCCGGACCGAGAGCCTGACCGTCGCGTACGAGGGGACGACCGCGATCGAAGACGTCGACCTCGCCGCCGACCGGGGGGAGTTCGTGACCGTGGTCGGCCCGTCCGGCTGCGGCAAGACGACGCTCCTGCGGACGATCGCCGGGCTCCAGGTCCCGACCGCGGGGCGAGTCAGGATCGGCGGTCGCGACCCAGAGGCCGCGCGGCGCGAGGGCACGGTCGGCGTCGTCTTCCAGCGCCACACGCTGTTGCCGTGGAAGTCGGCCCTCGAGAACGTCGCGTTCCTCCGGCGCGCCGCGGGGAAGGACCCGGACCCGGACGGCGCCCGAGCGCTGCTCGAGACCGTGGGCCTCGACGGCTACGGGGACGCGCGCCCAGCGGCGCTCTCGGGCGGGATGAAACAGCGCGTCGCCATCGCGCGCGCCCTCCACCTCGGGGCCGACGTCCTGCTGATGGACGAGCCGTTCGGCGAGCTCGACGAGATAACGCGCGACGAGATGGGCGTGACCGTCCGGCGGGCCTGGCGGACGGCGGACCGGACGGTCGTGTTCGTCACCCACAGCGTGCCCGAGGCGGTCTTCCTCGCGGACCGCTGTCTCGTGATGAGCGGGGGGTCCGGCGGCGTCGACCACGAGGTCGAGGTCGACCTCCCTCGCCCCCGCGACAGCGACGTCTTCAGCTCGGACGCGTTCCAGCGACAGGTCGCGGCCGTCCGCGAGTTCCTCCACGGGGACGACGACCGAACCGAGTGACGAACGGGCGGGGTCACTCGACGGCCAGTCCGTCGTCCTGGGCGGGTTCGGTGAACTCGAGTTCGATCTCGAGTTCGTCCGTTCTGCCGCCGGTGAACTCCACTTCCACCTCGATGGGCTCGGCGTAGCGAAACGGGATCTCCCACTCGGTCGTGGAGACGGTGAGCTGCGACTCGCGTTCGATCTGGTCCGCCAGGTCCCGGAGGAACGACGCCGTCGCCGTCCGGGAGAGCTGGACCTCCCGCTCGAAGAAGCCGTCAGTGATCGTCGTCTGGTCGCCGCTACGGTCGTCCGGGAACTCGACGGGCTTCCCCATACGGTATGTGTTTACCCCGAGGACGCAACAGCGGGCACAGCCTGAGCTCGTGAAA
>JBDGSU010000083.1:0-8627 GCA_042217395.1 Halosimplex sp. | reverse complement strand
GTGCCGGTCCCGTCGTCGAGGATGGCCTTCACGCGCAGGTCGTCGACGCCCTCGACGGCGCCGTGGGTCCGACACTGGCCGTTCTGGACGACCCGCCCGCACTCCGGGCAGCGCTGGATGAGTCCCGAGCCGTCCCGGACCGCGATGACGTTGCCGACCAGTTCCACGTCGAACAGCCCCCCCGACTCGATGGCGTCCCTGACCGCCAGCCGGGGCGCCTCCTCGGTCGCCTCGACGGTCCGGTCGAGTCCCGTCACCGTCGTGAACTCCGAGACGTTGACGGATGGGGCGCCGCGGAACTCGCGGACGAAGACGTCTTCGAGGCGGATCGAGGCCCCCCGGGTTATCGCCTCGTGGGGCTCCCAGTCGGTGAACGGGAGCCGCGTCGTCTCGTCGGCGAGGATGCCGCTCAGGATCTCCGTCTCGCCGTCGCGGCCGTCGATGGTCTTGGTCTCGACCTCGAGCACCGTCACTTCGACGTTTCTCCCGCGGTCGCCGGGCTGGAGCTCGGCCAGCGTCGCGTCGCCGCCCACCGGGTAGTCGACGTCGACCGCTTCGTCGGCGAGCTGGACGGTCGTGCTCTCGCCGAGGTTGAGCTCGGGGTCGCCCTCCCACTCGCGGACGCCGGCGTTCCCTGCGGTGATCGTCTGGCCGGGCTGGAGCCCGAAGTCGTCCCAGGCGGTGTAGGAGATTTTGCCGGTCTCGTCGGCGATCTCTCCCTCGAAGATGACCTGGTCCTGGCCCTGATAGCGGATCGAACGTTTGCCGACGGTCAAGACGACCCCGGTGACCGTGACGTTCGAGTCTCCGGTCGAGACGTCGGCGACGTCCTTGCTCGTGGGCCCGCCGCTGTCGCCCGACGAGTCCCCGTACTTCCGCCGGAGGCTGTCCTTCGCTTCCTCGACGGGCACGCTGTACTCGACGAGGTTCTCGAGATCGCTTTTGACCTCCTCTTTGTCGACGCCGAGGTCGGAGGCGAGTTCCTCGGCATGGTCGTCTAAGCTCATCACCGGAACGTTCGGCTGGCCCCGGTAAAAATCGTTCCCGTCCGACGGTGCGGTGCTCATACGGAGTAGTGCAAGGCGGTCCGGGATCGACCGCACGCAGTCGTGGGGTCGACCCGGTACACGCTTGCACTACTCCGTATCGGAGGAGGCCCCCGACCGGACGTCCTATTACCCCAGAATCAGTTCGGAGTAGACTTTTGCCGGTGGAACGGGAGACTCGAAGCGATGCAACCGCCGACGTTCAGGGGGAAGCCGTCGGACTCGCACGTGCTCTGGCGGCGGTCGGGGGCGAGTGCGGACGCACCGAAGCGGTTCGACGAGCGGTATCTCCGGACGTGGTGTTCGGCCCACGACGTCGACTTCGAGACGGACAGACGCGTCGACCACGACCGCGCCGACGAACCGCGCGATCAGTACCGGCTCGTCTTCACCCGGTCGGAGGCCGAGAGCGAATCGTTCGACATGGGGGACGACGAGTGGGAGATCGCCGCGCGGGAGACGCCCAGAACCTTCCTCGAGATCGACGAGAGGGGCGAGGCCAGACTCGAGAGCTGGACCGGCGAGTACGTCCTGGACCTCGAGGAGCTCCGGATCGACGGGACCGCGTTCGTCTTCCGCGCCGCGGAGTTCGAGGGGACGAAACGGTTCGACGCCGCGAAACTCGCCGACCGTCCGGAGTGAGCGCGGTCCCGCTATCGTCGCGGGGCTCGGACACCGAAAGCGGTTTTCCCGCGAGCCCGTTTCACTCGGCTATGCACGTGGTCGTCAACGCGGCGATGAGCGCCGACGGGAAGCTGTCGACGCGGGAGCGCGAACAGGTCGCTATCAGCGGCCCCGAGGACTTCGACCGCGTCGACGCCGTGCGCGCCGAGAGCGACGCGGTCATGGTCGGCGTCGGCACCGTGCTGGCCGACGACCCCTCCCTGACCGTCGACGCCGAGGCCCGCCGCGAGCGCCGCCGCGACGCCGGCAAATCCGAACATCCCGCGCGGATCGTCGCCGATTCGCGGGTCCGGACGCCCACCGACGCCCGCGTCCTCGACGACCGCGCCGAGACGGTTCTCCTGACCAGCGAGGCCGCCCCGCAGGACTTCGTCGCCGAGATCGAAGACGCCGGCGCCGAGGTGGTCGCCGCCGGCGAGCAGCGCGTCGACCTCCCCGCCGCGCTCGCGGAACTCGAGTCCCGGGGGATCGAACGCCTGATGGTCGAGGGCGGCGGGGAACTCATCTTCTCGCTGTTCGCGGCCGACCTCGTCGACGAGCTGTCCACGTACGTCGGCGCGTCCGTCATCGGGGGGTGGAAGGCGCCCACGCTGGCCGACGGCGACGGGTTCGTCGACGAGTTCCCCGAGCTGACACTGCGGGACGTCGAACGCGTCGACGACGGCGTCCTGATCCGCTGGGCGGTCGCCTGACCGCCGCGGCGCGGGCCGTCGCTCACCGCGTCAGGCGGTGTCTTTAGGTTCCCCCCTGTCCGTACCCCACGGGATGAGCGAGTCGCCGGATCCCGTCGAACAGGTCGCGTTTCTCGCCCGGTCGGAGACCCGAGTCCGCGTGCTCGAGCGGCTACACGACTGCGGGCCCGCCTCGCAGCGGGATCTGCGCGACCGGGTCGACGCCTCGCGGTCGACGCTCTCCCGGGCGCTCGCGGCGCTCGAAGAGCGCGGGTGGGTCGAACAGTCGGGCGGGGCCTACGAACTGACGCCGAAAGGCGGGGTCGTCGCCGAGGAGTTTTTGGGACTGCTCGAGTCGATACGGGCGGTCGACCGCCTGTCGACGTTCCTCGAGTGGTTCCCCTACGCCGAGTTCGACGTCGACGTCGCCCGGTTTCGCGAGGCGGACGTCACGACCGCGTCGCCGTCCGACCCGTACGCGCCCGCCAGGGAACAGACCCAACTGATAGATCAAGTCGAGCGGTTCCGCGGCTTCCTCCCCTCGCTGGACATCGAGGGGACGAGAGTCGTCCACGACCGGATCACCGAGGGGTCGTTCGAAGCGGAGATCGTCCTCTCGGCGGACGCGGAGGCCACGGTCGAATCCGGCGAGTTCGCCGACCTCTTCCGCGAGCAGGTCGCCACCGGCCGACTCACCGTCCACGTCGTCGACGGGGAGTTACCGTTCTACCTCGGACTGGCCGACGGGCTCGCCCAGGTCGGCGTCGAGGACGACGAGGGGTTCCCCCGCGCGCTGCTGGAGACGACGGATCCCGCGGTCGTCGACTGGGCGACCGACGTCTACGACTCGTACCGCGACCGGGCGCGGGTCAAACGGCTCGAGGACTTCTGACGGCTCGTGCACGGGTTGCACAGATCCCACGAGGTAACGTGATAACCGAGTCGGCCGTCGGATCCGACGGATGGCACTTCGGACACGGAAGCGGTGTGACAGGGAACCGACCGTCGAATCCGACGCTGGCGAACGCGGGGTGGGCGCGTGACCTGCTGTCACTGCGGCGACGGGACGCTGACGAGGGAGTACACGCTCGCGTTCCGACTCGACGACGCGACGAAAGAACTGGACCTCGCCCTCTGTACGGCCTGTCTCGACGAGCTCACGTCGGACCCGGACGTCGAATCCGCCACCGGGGCCGCCGCTTCGCTCTCGGAGCGATAGCCGACGGAGTGACCGCCCGCGGCCGAGTCCCGGGCAGCGATCGGTCGCGGATCGGTCCGGGCACTCGTGCCGGCGACTATCAGTGGCTGTGGCCGGTGAGCTCGGCGAACGAGCGGCCGAACCGCTCCTCGAAGAGGTCGAGGGTGAGCTCCTCGGTGTCGGCGAGGCGGTCGTCGACGTCGCCCTCGTGGTGGACCGCGCTGTGGATGCGCTGGGCGAGCCCGAACATGGCGATGTCCCCGACGACTTCGGGCGCCGTCTCGTCGCCCTCCGCGAGCATCTCCAGGAGCTCCGTCGGGACTTCGAGTTCGTCCGCGGCGCCGTCTTCCGATTCGAGCGTCAGCGTGACCGTGTCGGCGTCTGCCATGCCGGCTGTAGGCCCAGCCGCCTTATGGGTCTGATGGAAGCAGCTTCGCCGCGAGAACCGGGCCCGACCGGAGACCGTGCCCGAAACGATCAGTCGTCGGCTTCGGCGGCCGCTTCCGTCCCGCTCTCGGCGGGCGCCTCGCGCTCGAGGTAGTCGTCGGCGTCCAGCGCGGCCTTACAGCCCATGCCGCCGGCGGTGACCGCCTGCTGGTAGTGGTGGTCGACGACGTCGCCGGCCGCGAACAGCCCCTCGACGCCCGTCGCCGTCTGGTTGCCTCTCTCGCCCCCGCTCCCGAGCGTCTTCACGTACCCCTCGGCGTCGAGTTCCACGCCGGTGTCCGCGAGGTAGTCGGTGTTCGGCGTGTGACCGATGGCGACGAAGACGGCGCCCACGTCGAAGTCGAACCGCTCCGTCTCGGGGTCTTCGAGCTTCTCGGAGGGATAGCCCGAGTCGTTCTGCGCCAGCGTGACGTGGTCGACGCCCTCCTCCTGGGAGCCGTGGACCTCCAGCAGTTCCGTGTTTCGCATGATCTCCACGTCCCCGTCGTCGACCTTGTCCATCAGCCGGTCGACCCAGTAGTCCTCCGCGCGGAACTGTTCGCGGCGGTGGACCAGGTAGACGGTGTCGGCAAAGCGGGTGAGGAAGTCGGCCTCCTCGAAGGCGGCGTCGCCCCCGCCGACGACGAGCATGTCCTCGCCGCGGAAGAAGGCGCCGTCACAGGTCGCACACGTCGAGACGCCGAATCCCATCAGGTCGTCCTCGCCGGGGACGCCCAGCGTCCGCGCGCTCGCGCCGCTGGCGGCGATGACGGCGTCGGCGGTGTAGACCTCGCCGGTGTTGAGTTCGACCTCGAACGGGCGCACGTCGTCGTTCACGTGCTCGACGATGCCGTGTTCGATCTCGGCGCCGAACCGTTTCGCCTGCGCTTTCATGTCGTTGACGAGTTCGGTGCCGCCGACGCCGTCGGGGAAGCCCGGATAGTTCTCGACGTCGGTCGTCAGCGTGAGCTGTCCGCCGGGCTCGTCGCCCTCGAGGACGAGCGGCTCCAGGTTCGACCGCGCCGCGTAGATGGCCGCGGTCAGCCCCGCGATGCCCGATCCCGCGATGACGAGTCGTCGGTGGTCGGCCGGCTCGGAAGTCATTGGTTCCCGGTAGTGGAGGACTCCCTATGTAGATTGCGCTCCGGAATCACGTTCGATACCGACGGATCGGCGCCTAGAGCGCGTTTCACGGCCGGAATCGGGGGCGCTGGCGGCCGCTCGCTACCCGTCGAGCCGGCGTCGATCCGGGACCGAACGCTTAGGGGCGTCCCGGGACTCGGTCGACGTATGCCCGCCGACCTCGCGGAGAAGACCGACCGGTACGAGGGGCTGCTCGCCGAGGCGCTCGACGCCGCCGAGGTCGCACCGCCCGAGGGGACGCCGATGGCCGACGCCGCCGCCGAGTGCGAGGAGATGGCGCGCTCGTATCTCGAAGACGGCCGTCACTTCCGCGGGGACGGCGACCCCGTCAACGCGCTCGCCGCCTTCTCCTACGGCCACGCCTGGCTCGACGCCGGGGCGCGCATCGGTCTCTTCGACGTGCCCGAGGAGGGGGACCTATTCACCGTCTGACACGGGTTCGAAGCGGTGGTTTCCCGGGTCGACCGTACGGCTGCGTGCGGTCGATCTCGGACCGTCTCCCGAGAATCCGCCCGAGTGCTGGCGGTCGAGGCGACGCAGCGCGGCGACCGCCGGCCGGTCGTCCGTCGACCCTCGGCACCGAACCGTCGGTTCACCGACCGGCGTCGGGATTCTCCGACGCCCGCTCGCGTTCGTCGAGTTCGGCGTCGCCCTCGTCGAGTTCGGCGTCGCCCTCGTCGAGTTCGGCGTCGCCCTCGTCGGGTTCGGCGCCGTCCTCGTCGGGTTCGACGGGGGCGATCCGCACGGAGAGCACGCGGGCACCGGACACCTCGTCGACGGTCATCCGGTAGCCCTCGACGTCGACGGTGTCGCCGGGTTCGGGGGCGCGTCCGAGTCGGCCCAGGACGAACCCGCCGATCGTCTCGACGCCCGCCTCGTCGAAGTCGGCGCCGAGCGCCTCGTTCACCGCGTCGACGGGGACGTCGCCGTCGACGACGTAGCCGCCGTCCTCGAGCGGTTCGATCGTCGGTTCGGACTCGCGCAGGTCGAACTGGTCGCGGATGTCGCCGACGACCTCCTCGACGACGTCCTCGACGGTCACCAGCCCCTCGAAGGCGCCCCACTCGTTGACGACGGCGGCCATCTGGCGCTGTTCGGACTTGAACTGCGAGAGCAGTTCGTCGACGGTAATCGTCTCCGGGACGATGACCACGTCCCGGGCGAGGTCGCCGGCGGTGATTCCGTCCGCGTCGTCGTCGATCGACTCGCTCGTCCGGAGGATGTCTTTGACGTCGACGAACCCCGTGACGTCTTCGCCCGTCGACTCGACGACCGGATAGCGCGTGTACTCGGTCTCGGCGGCCATCGACCGCAGTTCGGGGAGCGGCGTGTCCGCGGGGACGCTCTCGACGTCCGGTCGCGGCCGCATGATCTCGCGGACGGTCGTGTCGTCCAGGTCGAACACCCGCTCTATCATCTCGACCTCCTCGGTGTCGACCGACCCCGCCTCGCCCGATTCGGACAGCATCGCGAGGATCTCCTCTTCGGTGTGGGTCTCGTCGGTCTCCGAGGCGGGCTCGATGCCCACGAGGCGCGTCGAGAGGTTCGCCGTCCCGTTGAACAGGACGATCCCCGGCACGAAGACGTAGTATAGCAGCCGCATCGGGAGGGCAACGATCAGCGCGATCCGCTCGGCCTCCTGGATCGCGAGCGTCTTCGGCGCCAGCTCCCCGTAGACGACGTGGAGGAACGTGATGATGCCGAAGCCGATGGCGACGGCGACCGCGTGGATCCCCGCCTCCGGGAGGACGGTGGCGAGCAGCGGTCGAATGAGCTCGGCCACCGCCGGTTCGCCGACCCACCCGAGCCCCAGCGATGCGATCGTGATCCCGAGCTGGCTGACCGCGAGGTAGTCGTCCAGGCTATCGAGCTCCTCGGCAAGCAGCGGCGCGAAGCGGTGCCCGTCGTCGACGAGCGCGTCCACCTGCGTCGGTCGCACGCGCACGAGCGCGAACTCCGCGGCGACGAAGAAGCCGTTCAGACTCACGAGCACGAGCGCGAGCAGGAGCCGCCCGGCCGAGAGCGCGAGGTCCGCCACCGCGTTCACTCCCGTCGGCTGGTCCCGACGCGTCGATTCGAAGTCCGGCTCCGCAACGGATCGACGTTCACCGTCGCTGCCCCGCGCCGGACGCCCGCACGGACTGCCTGGTTCATACCCACAGTCCGACCAGAACAGGAAAAAGGGTACTGGTCGCTGGACGGAGCGCGGCGGGACGGCGGACCCGTCCCGGGAGCGGGACCGGCCGCCGCGAGCGCACGCGAATTTCATCCGTGATTACTGGAGGTTCGAGTTTAAGTGAGTCGGCGGGAATTCTCGTCTAACACGCGGTTACGTATCACTATGTCACGCCAGGCCAGCGACGGGACGGGGGAGGGCGTCGGAGCGGGGAGGCTCCGGCGCTGGCTGTCGCGGGCGGCGACGGCGCTGACGGGCACCCGGATCCACGTGCCGGACTACGACCCCGCCCGGCACGGTCGACTCGTCGCCGACGCGTCGTTCCCCGGCGAGCGCGAGGTGGAGCGCTACTGGCTCAACGCGCCGTTCGCGTACGCCGTGATCAGTTACGACGAGGCGGACGACGAACACCGGTACCACGTCGTCGAACCCCGGCTGGACGAGACGGAGCTCGACCTGCTGGAGCGGGTGTTCGACGACGTCCGCGACCCGCTGCTCTATCGGGACGACGTGAGCGACGACCCCGTCGACGCGCTGCGAGAGGAGCTGCGACTGCGCCTCGAGGAGTACGGCGTCGACGTGCCGACAGAGACGTTCTACCGCCTCTTTTACTACCTCCACCGCTCCTTTCTCGGCTACGGCAAGCTCGACCCGCTGATGCACGACCCGGGCGTCGAGGACATCTCCTGCGACGGGGCGAACCTCCCGGTGTTCGTCTACCACGAGGACTACACCGACGTCGAGACGAACGTCGTCTTCGAGGCCGGGCCGCTCGAGGACTTCGTCGTCCAGCTCGCCCAGCGGTCGGGCCGCCACGTCAGCGTCAGCGACCCCGTCGTCTCGACGACGCTCCCCGACGGCTCGCGCATCGAGCTCGCGCTCGGCGAGGAGGTGACCCCGCGGGGGTCGGCCTTCACCATCCGGAAGTACGCCGACGAGCCGCTGACGCCGATCGACCTGTTGAACTACGGCACCTACGACGACCGGATGCTCGCCTTCCTCTGGCTCTGCATCGAGAACAACAAGAGCCTCATCTTCGCCGGCGGGACCGCGGCGGGCAAGACCACCTCGATGAACGCCGTCTCGATGTTCGTCCCGCCCCGGTCGAAGGTGATCACCATCGAGGACACCCGCGAGCTGTCGCTGTACCACGAGAACTGGCTCTCGTCGGTCACCCGCGAGCGCATGGACGACGGCGACATCACGATGTACGACCTGCTGCGCTCGTCGCTGCGCCACCGCCCCGAGTACATCGTCGTCGGCGAGGTGCGCGGCGAGGAGGC
>JBDGSU010000097.1:0-8696 GCA_042217395.1 Halosimplex sp. | reverse complement strand
CGTTGTCGTCCAGGCGGTCGTTCACCTCGTCCCAGAGGGCGGCCTGCCGGAGCGAGCGCTCGACGAGATCCGCCTCCTCCTCGCGGTCGTCCCGTCCCAGGAGGCGCGCGAGCAGTCCCCTGTCGATGTCGCCGTGTTTCCGGGGGCCGAAGGCGACGTTGGCCCGGATCGACTTCGGGAAGGGGTTGGGCGACTGGAACACCATGCCGACGCGCTTGCGCAACTCGACGAGGTCGGTCCGGTCGGCGTAGACGTCGGCGCCGTCGAAGACGACCTCGCCGTCGACGCGGGCGGCGCTGATCCGGTCGTTCATGCGGTTGAGACAGCGCAAGAAGGTCGATTTGCCGCAGCCCGACGGGCCGATGAGGGCGGTGACGCTCTCCTCGGGGATGTCCATCGAGACGGAGTCGAGCGCCAGTTCGTCGCCGTAGTGGACGCTCAGGTCGCGGATCGACATCGCCGGCGAACCCGCGAACCCGTAGTCGGTCCACTCGTCGCGTGTCCGTTCGTCCGATTCGCCGCTGACCGTCTGCGTGGTGGTGGCAGTCATCGTTCGAGTTTGCCGCGGAAGTACAGTCGCGTCCCGATCCCGACCCCGTAGAAGCACAGCACGAGCACGAGCAGGACGAAGGCCGTCCCCCAGCCGAACGCTTCGCTCCCGCCGACGCCGGCTTCGAGGACCGCATACACCTGGTAGGGGAGGGCGTTCGTCGCCGAGAGGAGCGCGTCGTTGGCCACGTAGGGGGGCGTCCCGGTGAACCGGAACGACCGCAGCACGTGGACGGCCCGTCCGTTCAACCCGCCCGCGGCGACGAGGATGAGCGGTGCGGTCTCGCCGGCGATGCGGCCGACGCCGAGGATGACGCCGGTGATGATCCCCGGAAGGGCCGCCGGGAGCACGACGCTCCGGACGGTCTGCCAGCGGTTCACGCCGAGCGCGACGCTGGCGTCGCGGTAGGCCTCGGGGACGCTCCCGATCGCCTCGCGGCTCGTGATGAGCACGAGCGGCAGGAGCATGAACCCGAGCACGAGCATCCCGGCGACGATGCTCGAGTGGTTGCCCAGGCGCGGCACGAGGAAGGCGTAGCCGAACAGCCCGTAGACGATGCTGGGCGTGCTCCAGAGCCCGTCGGTCGCCACGTCGACCACCGTGGTGAACCGGCCGCGGGTCGCGTACTCCGAGAGGTACACCGCGGCGCCGACGCCCAGGGGCACCGCGAACAGGAGCGCGCCGAACACCAGCCAGAAGGTGCCGACGATGGCGGGGTAGACCCCCTCGATCTCCACGCCGAGCCCGCCCCCGTTCGTCACGAACGGGATCTGGACCGACAGCCCCGGCCCGAGGTGTGCGCCCTCGAGCGCGGTCGGCGCTCCTCGGAGGGCGATGAAGACCACCAGCGCGAGCAACAGCCCGATCATGAGAAACGCGTTCGCGCCGATGAGCAGATACGCGGCGGCCTGTCGTCCGCGGGCGCCGAACCCCTGGGCGGCCTTGGCCGCCGCCCAGGCCACGAGGACGCCGGTCAGGATCGCCAGCCCGGGCACGACGACGATGCCGGTGAACGCGAAGCCGAAGCCCTCGGGGCTCCACGACCACCCGACCGAGAACGTTCCCGTCAGGAACGCGAGCCCCGCCACGAGCGCGAGGGCGGCCCACGGGAGCGTCGCCCCCAGTTCCTCGGGCGCCAGGCCGACGAGGAAGACGGTCGCCGCGCCGACGAGGAGGGCGGGCAGGAACCAGACCGCGCCGCCTGCGCCGAGCGACTGAGAGACGACCAGCCCGACGACGACGAACGCCGCGAGGCCGGCGAGAGCGCCCTCGCCGATACCGGTCCGCTCGCGCGCGTCCGTCTCGTAGGCGCCCATCCACGCCGCGAATCCGAGCGCCACCGTGGCGACACCGGCGACCGTGAGCCCGGCCCCGTAGAGGGTCGTCATCTCGACGCCCCCGACGCCGCTCGACAGTGTCAGCCAGTCCAGCAGCGTGACGGCGCCGAACAGCGCCGACAGGAGTCCGACGCCGACGACCGCGTACGCGAGCGAGGGCCAGCCCCCTCTCCCGTCGCCGCGGTGGAGCCGGCGGTCGTACGCGTCGCTCATTGCTCACCCCCGAACCTGGCTCGCATCCGCCGCTCGATGCGCCACGAGGCGACACTCAACACCAGCACCGTCACGAAGAGCACGACGCCGGCGGCGAACAGGGCGCTCGTGAACGAGGCGTCGCCGGTCGCGCTCCCGTACTGGGAGGCGATCAGCGTGGTCAGCGTCTCGGTGTTGCCGAAGACGTTGTAGAACGGCTCGGGGAACTCCTTGACGTGGCCGAGCATGACCGTCGCGGCCATCGTCTCGCCGATCGCTCGGCCGACGCCGAGCAGGACGGCCGCCGAGAGCCCGGAGAACGACGCCGGGACGACGACGTTCCGGATCGTCTGCCAGTCGGTCGCACCGAGCGCGAGCGCGCTGTCCTGGAGCTCCGCCGGGACGCTCGTGACGGCGTCCTCGGCGACGGAGACGACGGTCGGCAGCGCCATCACCCCGATGACGACGCCGACGCCGAAGAGGCTCCCCAGCGTGCTCACCTCCAGGTAGTCCATCATCGCGGGGTTGATGAGGTTGAACCCGATGAACCCGTAGACGATAGAGGGGATACCGGCCAGCATCTCGACCGCCGGCTTCACCACGTCGCGCACGCGTCCGGGTGCGATCTCGGCGATGAAGATGGCGCCGGCGACGCCCAGCGGCCCGGCGATGGCGGTGGCGATCAGCGTCGTCACGAGCGTCCCCCAGATCATCGGCCCGAGGACGTACACGTCCGAGCCGGGGTCCCAGTAGGGCGCCCCGCCGACGAGCAGGCCCAGGCCCATGCGCTGGAACGTCGGGAGCGCCTTCACGAGGAGGTAGACCGTTATCAGTCCGAGGATGAGCACCGTCGAGACGGTGGCGAGCAGCGTCAGCGCGCGGGCGGTGACCGCCTGGTCGCGCACCCACCCGTATCCGACCGCGAGCGCGAGCGTGACCGCCGGGAAGACGGCGTATCGCGGCGCGGCGAAAAACAGCACCGCGAAGGCCGCGACGGCCACCGCGCCGACCGCGCCGACGACCAACTCGTCGAGGGCGCGCTCGCGCAGGGCGCTGAACGAAGTTCGTGTGGTTATCGACATCTGTATCGAAAATCGGGTGAGTAGCGTGTCATTTGAACGTGGGGTGATGGGGGTGATGCGACGGGGTGAATCGCCCGTGGGGCGTCCTGGGTCTACTGTTCGAGCTTGTCGCGCTCCTCTTTCTGGCGCTTGCTGTTGAGGGTGATGTAGCCGTTGGGCTCGACGAACAGGCCCTGGCCGAAGTCGCTCACGATCATGTTCAGGAACGCGGCCTCGTACTCGTCCGTGCCCTCGTAGGTGTAACAGTGCAGGTCGCGGTTGAGGGGGTATTCCTTGTTGGCGATGTTCTCGTTCTCCTGGGAGTAGACCGTGTCGCCGACCTTCAGCGCGATGGCCTCGGCGCCGTCGCCCACGAACGCGATGCCGACGTAGCCGATGGCGTTGTCGGAGTTGCGGACCGTCGAGGCGACCTGCTGGTTCTCGCCCTTGTGGACGTCGACGCCCGGCGCCTTCGTCTTCCCGTCGAGGA
This sequence comes from Halosimplex sp., assembly GCA_042217395.1. Taxonomy (GTDB): domain Archaea; phylum Halobacteriota; class Halobacteria; order Halobacteriales; family Haloarculaceae; genus Halosimplex. Next base: position 5,066 of record JBDGSU010000097.1, on the reverse strand, counting down.
CGTTCTCGTGGAAGATGGTCCGAGTGCCCGACCCCTCGACGCGGCCGACGCACTGGATCTCCGAGTCGGGGCCGCCCAGGTCCGACCAGTTCGAAATGTCGCCGTTGTAGACCTTCGCGAGGTCCTCGATGGTGATCCGGTCGATGCCGGCGTCTTTGATCTGCTTGCTGACGACGACCTGCATCCCGTCGATGCCGACCACGTGGTTTTTGAACTTGTCGTGGTCGGCGTCGGGGAGTTCGGCCTCGACGGGCGCCGAGGCGTCGCCGATGTCGACCTGCCCGTTCATGACCTTCCGACAGCCGACGCCCGAGTGGCTGAGACCGATCGAGACGCGGTACGGACCGGAGTCACCGGACGACTCGACGTCGAACTTGCCCGCCCAGTACTCGGCCAGGTTCTTCTTCGTGTCGATGTCGTACTCGCCGTGTGGCCAGTACTCCTCGTCGTCCGCCGGCGGGTTGTAGTTCCAGTGCGACGCGGCCTTGTTCGTGATCGGGTAGACCGTCGAGGAACCGTCCGCGGTCAGCAGGTCCTTGTCCTGCTCCGGTTCGGGCGTGCTCTCGCTCTCGGGCCTGGGCGTGCTCTCGGATCCGCCGTCGCCGTTGTTCTGCGGTTCGGCCGTGGGTGTGTCGTCGCTGCCGCCGCCGGTACACCCGGCCAGCCCCGCCGCCCCGATGGCACCGGACGTCACCAGGAACTTACGCCGCGATACCCCGCCCGTCGGACGCTCCGAATCGTGCGTCATCACCTGAACGGATTCGGCTGGTAAGTAAACGGGTTTATAATAGGGGTACGGCCCGGTACGGGGCCGTTCGGAGCCGTACTGTCCGTAACCCCTGTGAACAGTTAGCTGGGGTCGGTACGTAGTGCTATATAGTCCGACGGACGGTTCTCGGCGGGATCCTTCCGGAGGGGCGAGAGCGTCCGGTGGCGTGCGGTCGCTCGACGTCACCGGCGCCGCTGCGACCGCGGACGGCCGTCAGGCCCCGTAGATTTCGTACAGCGCCGCGGCGCCCCCGACGGCGACGACCAGCCAGTAACTCGCGAGGCGGTAGACCAGGGCGATGGCGGCGGCGGTGCCCGATCCCATCCCGGTGAGCGCGACCAGCAGGCCGACGAGCGCGAACTCGACGCCGCCGAGCCCGCCCGGCGTCGGCACCAGCCCCGCCACGGTGCTGGCGGGGACGACGAACATGACCACGAAGAGGCCCAGTTCGACGCCGACCGTCCGTCCGGCGAAATACAGCGGCGCGGCGAACAGGACCCACCCGACCGTCGCGTACGACAGCGAGAACGCGAGGGTCTCGCGGTCCTCGGCGATGCGTTCGATCTCCTCGTAGAAGCCGCGGACCGTCTCGCGCACCGACTCGAAGTCGACGCCCGGGACGACCGCGCCGACCCTGCGGACGACGCCGACGACGGCGTCCTCGACGCGCCCCTTGCGCCGCCAGGCGACCGTCGCGGTCACGGCCACCGCCCCGACGACGGCCACGAGCGTCCCCGCCAGCAGGTTCGCTCGCCGCGGGAGCCCCCCCTGACCCAGCAGTCCGACGAACCCGAGTATCGCGAAGCCGACGTAGGGCAGCAGGTTCAGGGCGTCCGCCGAGGTGACGCTCGCCAGCCCCTGCTCGTAACTGATCCGGTCGTCCGCCGAGAGGACGTAGGCGATCAGCGGCCCGCCCCCGGCCTTCCCGAACGGCGTGACGTAGTCGCCGAACGTCGCCGCGAAGTAGGTCACCACCAGCGACGGGTAGGCGACGTCGACGCCCACCAGCTCCAGCAGTTCCTCCCACACCTTCGCCCAGACCGCCAGCCCCGCCGCCGACGAGGCCATCGCTAACGCCAGCCACGTCGGGTTCGCGCTCGCGAACGTCCGGCTGATCTCGGACCAGCCGATCACCCGACCGAACAGGTACAGGAGCACGAGCGCGACGGCGAACCCGACGCCGACCTTCGCCGCCGTCCGCCGGTCGACCGCGCCCCCGTCGTCGGCGTCCGCACTCATCCCGTGGTGCTCCTCGCTGGTGTGGTCCATCGAAATGATGTCGAACACGATAGGGCCCGGACGACCATAAGGCCTCGAACCGTCCGATCCCTGATTGGTTCCGCCTCCCGTCGCTGCCTATCGTCGACCCCCCGGGAGATCCGGGTTGATCGACGGTCGACGGAAACCGTGAAGTCAAAAGCGGCCCATCGGGGGTACGAGGGCGGTCGATCAGGCACGGTTTCAGATGGACCCTTGTGGGGTTGAAGGCGCGACCAGGGCCAGCCGGGCGAGCACGTCGACGCCGGTTTCAGATGGACCCTTGTGGGGTTGAAGGATCGCGAGCAACGTGTTCGTCAGCGTCCTCGTCGTTTCAGATGGACCCTTGTGGGGTTGAAGGACCCACTCAGGCCAGCGGAATACGTGAAAACCGAGGTTTCAGATGGACCCTTGTGGGGTTGAAGGTTGAGTCAGGGGGAGCGGGGCCTTCGAGTTGGATAGTTTCAGATGGACCCTTGTGGGGTTGAAGGCGGTGGATCCGCCGTTCCTGAGGCCGGTGCAGGCCGTTTCAGATGGACCCTTGTGGGGTTGAAGGACGCGGTAATGAGTGGCGTAGTAATTCACGTCGTGTTTCAGATGGACCCTTGTGGGGTTGAAGGGGCATCATGTCGCGCAGCACGAGCACTGCCGACGGAGTTTCAGATGGACCCTTGTGGGGTTGAAGCGTCAGCGGTCAGCACGTAGTCGACGTGACAGGCGAGTTTCAGATGGACCCTTGTGGGGTTGAAGCCATCGCTGCAGAGGAGGAGCTCGGCGCCGACGTGCACGGGAATCGGGAGCCGCCGGCGTCGCACGTACCGGACGTGAGGGCGTCCGTACGGCTCCCGGCCCGGTGGTCTCCGTTCCCATTGTCGTGTACACGGCGGCCGGACTGATATAGTTCGACGCGAGCGACGACCTGTCGGTCGCGTCGAGTGCGCGATCACACGGCGTCGTCGTCGGGAAACGGGACCGCGAACTCCTCGCCGTCGTCGGGGACCCACGCCTCGCCGTCGAAGTGCTCGCGCGCCTCGCGTTCGATGGGCGAGTGGTCGCCGGCGTAGCGGGTCGAGATGTGAGTCAGGGCGAGCCGCTTCGCGCCGGCCTCGCCGGCGACGGCGGCGGCCTCGCGAGCGGTGGAGTGGGCCGTCTCGCGCGCGCGGTCGGCCCAGTCGCCGGCGAAGGTGGCGTCGTGGACGAGCAGGTCGGCGTCTTCGGCGGCGGCGACGACGGCGTCGGTGGGCCGGGTGTCGCCGGTGTAGACGAGGCGTCGACCCGGTCGGGGCGGCCCCACGACCTCCTCGGGTTCGATCGTTCGGCCCTCGTGTTCGACGGGTTCGCCGCGGTGGAGCTTCGAGTACTTCGGGCCGGGCGGGAGGCCCAGTTCCTCCTCGGCCTTCTCGCGGTCGAAGCGCCCCTTCCGGTCGTCCTCGACGAGGGCGTAGCCGACCGACTGGGTGCGGTGGTCGGTGCGGACCGCCCGAACTTCGTACTCCTCGCGGTCGAGGACCGTGTCGCCGGGTCCGACCTGGGTGATACGGACCGGGAAGGAGGGGTCGTTGCCGGCGGCGTGGACCAGGTCCTCCAGTTGCCCGCGGGTGCCGTGTGGGGCGTGGATCGCCAGCGCCCGTTCGCGGTCGTTGAAGTCGAAGGTCTGGACGAGGCCGGGGATGCCGAGGACGTGGTCGCCGTGGAGGTGCGTGACGAAGACGTGGTCGACGGCGAACCCCGTGGAAAAGCGCATCATCTGGCGCTGGGTGCCCTCGCCGCAGTCGAAGAGGAGACGGTCGCCGTCGCGGTTGACCAGCAGCGCGCTCGTGTTGCGCCGCGTGGTCGGGACCGCGCCGCTCGTGCCGAGAAACGTCACGCGCATGTCCCTGCCTCCGGGGTGGCCCGGTAAACGCGTGTCGGATCCCGACCCCGCTCCCGCGGAGCGATGGCCCCGCCCGACTGCCGCAGGCGCACCGGGACCACTGCGAACGCGATCGGACCACCGGATTCGTACGTCACGTGGCGTCCGACACGCCCGTGTCGGCAGAACGGGAGTCCACCGACAAGCCCACCGCTTCAGCGGTGGGTAGCTGACACCGGCTCGGTCGCCTTCTGCGAGCGCTCCGACCCGGGCACATCCGTCCTACTTGTATCTTTCGTCCGTTCACGATGGCGATTCGCTGTATCGAACCGAGAGGCGCTATCGACCGGACCAAACCGAGTTAATCCGGGGCAATCCGGCTTGGGCGACTGCCGTTTATACGGGGTCGGAGCCGGTAGTCGGGGGTACGATGTCACGGATGCACCGGTCGAAGGCGAACGGCGCGTCGACGACTACTCCGGCAGTCGAGCCGACGGGGGTGTCGGCGTGAAACGCGCACTCCTGGCGGTGGCGACCGCGCTGCTGGTCGTCACGGCGGGCTGTGCGGCATCGCCCGGAGCGGGGACGCCGACCGTCGGGGGATCCGACGGCGGCGCGGGCGGTTCCGGCGCCGACACGGTCGGCGACGGCGACGGGAGCGCCACCGCGGGCGACGCCGGCGGCGCGGTCAACTTCTACGTGAGCGACCGGCCGAACGACATGGACGACTTCGAGCACCTGAACGTCACGGTCACGACGGTGAAGTTCCACCTCGTCGACCCCGCCGACGACGGGTCCGAGGACGGGACCGTTTCGACCGCGACGGCGACCGAGGCGAACGTGACCGTCACCGACGCGGACGCGAACACCTCGACCGCGACCGCGAAGGACGCGCCCGAGATCGAGAGCGAGCAGGAGGTGGAAGACGAGAGCGGCGACGAGGGCGAGGACGGTCGCTGGGTCGCCCGCGAGGTGAACGCGACGACCGTCGACCTCTCGGCGCTGCGAGGTGCGAACGCGACGCGCCTCGACAAGTACGACCTGCCCGCGGGCGAGTACGACAAGGTCCTCATCGAAGTGAGCGCGGTCGAGGGGACGCTGACGAACGGCGAGTCCGCGACCGTCAAGCTCCCGCGCTCTTCAGTAGACTGGCGGAACCAGGAGCATTAGTGCCTCTGGCCGGCCAGA
>JBDGSU010000196.1:0-8712 GCA_042217395.1 Halosimplex sp. | reverse complement strand
TCTATCACAACCTCTCGATGATCCCCGACGAGGCGACCTACAGCGTCGAGGACGTCGCCAGCGGCCGGGACGTGGGCACGCTCGACGAGCGCTTCGTCGTCAACTTCGCGACTCCCGGGGAGATATTCATCCAGCGCGGCGAGATGTGGCGCATCACCGAGATCGACGAGGAGGAGGAGACCGTGACCGTCTCGCCCGTCGAGGACCCGGGCGGGGAGGTCCCCTCGTGGACCGGCCAGGAGATCCCGGTCCCGTACGCCGTCGCCCAGGAGGTCGGCGAGATGCGCGGGATCGCTGGCCGGCAGCTCCGGGAGGGGGCGTCCGTCGACGCCGTCGCGCGGGAGTTCACCGCCCGGTACGACGGCGACGCAGATACGGTCGCCGTCGGGCTCGAACAGCTCGCCGAGTGGGACCCCGACCATCCGGTCCCCACGGACGACACGATACTGATCGAGTTCCGGGGGCGGGAACTGGTGGTCAACGCCGCCTTCGGCCACAAGATAAACGAGACGCTCGGCCGCCTGCTCTCGGCGCTGCTCGGGCAGGCCACCGGCTCGTCGGTCGGGATGGAGATCGACCCCTACCGGATCGAACTGGAGGTGCCGCGGAACGTCTCGGCGACCGACGCGCTGGACGTGCTGGAGGACACCGACCCCGACCACGTGGCCGAACTCGTCGAGCTCTCGCTGAAGAACGCCGACTCGCTGAAGTTCAAGGTCGCCCAGGTCGCCACCAAGTTCGGCGCGCTCAAGCGGTGGCGCGGCCGCGGTTCGAGCGACCGCTTCGGTCGCGACCGACTCATGGACGCGCTGGAGGGGACGCCGGTCTACGACGAGGCCGTCCGCGAGATACTCCACGAGGAACTCGACGTCGACGGGGCGAGCGAGGTGCTCGAACGGATCCAGACGGGCGAGCTCTCGGTCGAACTGCTCGGCGAGCGCACGCCGATCGGGCTCGGCGGGCGCAGCGCGGGACAGGAGTTGCTCTCGCCGGAACACGCCGACGCGAGCGTCATCCAGACCGTTCGCGATCGAATCCGGAACGACCGGATGATCCTCTTCTGTCTGCACTGTCAGGACTGGGAGCGCACGAAGCCGGTCAAGCGCATCCGGGACGAACCGGAGTGCCCCGAGTGCGGGTCGACCCGCATCGCCGCGCTGAATCCCTGGGCCGACGAGGTCGTCTCGGCCGTGAAGGCGACCGAGAAGGACGACGAGCAGGAGAAGATGACCGAGAGAGCGTACACCGCGGCGAGTCTCGTCCAGAGCCACGGCAAGCGTGCGGTGATCGCGCTGGCCGCCCGCGGCGTCGGCCCCAGGAACGCCGCCCGGATCATCAACAAGCTCCGCGAGGACGAGGACGAGTTCTACCGCGACATCCTGCGTCGGGAGCGCGAGTACGCCCGGACGCGGAGCTTCTGGGACTGACGGCCGCGGACCGCCGTCCCGCGGCCGGTCAACCGAACCCCGCGACGGCGGCGGGTTTATGGTCGCCGGTCCCCGACGATACCACGCTCGAATGCCAAGCTACACAGTCGAACTTCCGGAGGGCGAAGAACGGGGGATCCGCGTCGAGTGCGACGACCACGGCGAAGGGACGGAGTTCCCGGCCGACCGCCGGAGCGGGACCTTCTACTGCGAGGGCTGCGGCCGCGAGCTCGAAGTCGGCCTCCACACGGAGGACTGGCGGGACCTCGGCGAGATGTGTTGATCGGCGGACGCCGACGGCCGAGGTCCCGTCGCGTGAGGTGCGGCGTCGGATCGCCCCGGGCGGAGACATAGCGGCGAATCTGTGGTAGACCGGCCCCTTTTTGCGAGGCGGTGGCTAACGGGCGTGACAGCCAGACCGTGAGCACCGACCAAGCGATCGATTCCGAGTACATCGAGCGGCACAGAGAGGAGATCGACCACCCGCTGTGGCAGCTGTTCATGCGGTTCGGAGCGGGCAGCCGGCGGTGGTTCGCCGTCGGCGTCCTCGCGAGCATCGGATCGCGCTTCTTCGCGCTCGTCCCGCCGGTCGTCCTGGGGACGGCGATCGACGCGATCTTCGCGAGAGACCCCAAACCCTACGCGCTCCCCCTGGTACCCACCCGGTGGCTCCCCGACACGACGATGGGGCAGTTCTGGTTCTCCATCTCCCTGATGGGCGTCGCCATGGTCGGCCAGGCGCTGCTGATCTTCGTCAGATCGTCGTCGCTGAACCTCTTCTCTCACCGGGTGAAACACGAGGCCCGCACCGCGACCTACCAGCAGATGCAACGCCTCGACATGGACTTTTTCAACGAGGTCCAGACCGGCGAGCTCATCTCCATCCTCTCGAACGACACCAACCGGCTGGAGCAGTTCCTCGACTCCATGATGGGCGAGATGATCCAGCTCGTCGTCCTGATGGGCGGCACCGCGGTCATCCTCGTCTGGCTGAACCCCCAGCTGGCGGCCGTCACGCTGCTCGTCATCCCCTTCTCCGCGGTCTTCACCTACTGGTACATGCAACTGGCCGAGGAGCGCTACGCCGACATCCGCGAGTCCGTCGGCGACCTGAACTCCCGGCTCGAGAACAACCTCAACGGCATCCAGGTCATCAAGTCCTCGAACACCGAGGACTACGAGGACGAGCGCGTCGAGGAACACTCCTACCGCTACTTCCGGCTCGACTGGCTCGCGCTCCGGCTGAACTTCGTCTACCGGCCGGGCCTGCGCGTGCTGACGTCGCTGGCGTTCATCGCCACGTTCATCGTCGGCGGAGTCTGGATACTGGACGGCCCGCCCGGACCGATCGTGAACCAGGTCACCCTGTTCGGCCGTAGCTACGACGGGCTCTCGGTCGGGACGCTCGTCACGTTCCTCCTGCTCACCCAGCGGCTCGTGAACCCGCTCGCACAGATGGGCAACATCATGGAGCGCTACGAGGACGCCAAGGCCTCGACCAAGCGCATCCTCGGCCTGATGAGCCTCCCCGTCCGCATCCAGGACGAACCCGACGCCGTCGACCTGGGTGACGTGGAGGGCCACGTCGAGTACGACGACGTGACCTTCTCCTACGGCGGCGACGAGACCGTCCTCGAAGACGTCGACATCGACGTCGAACCGGGCGAGACGGTCGGCCTCGTCGGCCCCACCGGCGCCGGCAAGACGACCATCGTCAAGCTCCTCCTGCGCCTCTACGACGTGAACGAGGGGGCGGTCCGCGTCGACGGCCACGACGTGCGCGACGTGACGCTGTCCAGCCTGCGGGGCTCGATGGGCTACGTCGGTCAGGACAACTTCCTGTTCGACGGCACGATCGAGGAGAACGTCAGGTACGGTCACTTCGACGCCACCCGCGAGGAGGTCGTCGAGGCCTGCAAGCGCGCGGAGGCCCACGAGTTCATCCAGAACCTCCCCGACGGCTACGACCAGGACATCGGCGAGCGCGGCGTCAAGCTCTCGGGCGGTCAGCGTCAGCGCGTCGCCGTCGCGCGCACGATCCTCCAGCACCCGGCGATCATGATCTTCGACGAGGCGACGTCGGCGGTCGACACCGAGACGGAGATGCTCATCCAGCGCTCCATCGACGAACTCGCCGCCGACCGCACCACCTTCATCATCGCCCACCGCCTCTCGACGGTCCGCGACGCCGACACCATCCTCGTCATCGAGGACGGTCGGATCGTCGAGCGGGGCACCCACGACGAGCTCCTGGGCTCGGACGGGCTCTACGCGAACCTCTGGCGGGTGCAGGCCGGCGAGATCGAGGAGCTCCCCGACGAGTTCGTCGAGCAGGCGAGCGAACGCGTCGCTCAGCAGGCCCTCGACGCCGCCGAAGACGACTGACCGGGGCGGGATCCCCGCACGGTAAGCGCGACTTCACGGCGGTAACCGGCCTATACCCTTTCGGCTCCCGGCGCAATCGCGGGTATGGCTTCGCTTCAGGAGTACTGGGAACAGGTCGGCGTCGGCGGGGCGCTGCTCGTGGGCGTCCTGCTCTTTTTCGTGCCGGAACCGGTCACGTCGTTCGTCGGCGTGCTCGTCATCATGACCGCCTGCGTCGTCTGGCTGGCGAACTGGGAGCGGTAGCCCCGCTCGGGGCCGTCCGCCGCGACCGCCGCACCCTCGGCCGTCCGAACCGACGCGCGTCTCCGAGGGAGGCGACCCGGCGCGCTCGTCCCGCGTCAGCGGACGGCGTCTTCGACCTGCTGGAGTTCGTCGACGATGGGTTCGCGGTCGAAGTAGAGCAGCTCGACGGCGACGACGGCGGCGGCGATCACGACGACCGTCTCGAACACGCCCGGTTCCGCGTCGTAGAGGTGCCAGAGGAGCGCGACGACGGTCGCGGCGGAACCGGCGACGCCGCCCAGCGGGACGGCGGCGGTCGCGAGCGAGTCGCCGCGCTCGCGGAACGCGAGCGCGCTCACGAGGCCGAAGATGCTGATGAACGCCAGCGAGGCGAACGAGGTGATCCCGTCGAGGCTCCCGAAGAACGTGAACGCGGCCGTGAGCCCGCCGAGGACGAGCAGCGCGCGGACCGGGTCGTCGCCGCCCCGTTCGATCGCGTCGGGGAGGTAGTCCTCGGTCGCGAGGTGGGTCGACAGCCGCGAGGCGCTGAACAGCGTCGCGTTGATGGCGCTCCCGGTCGAGAACAGCGCGGCCAGCGCGATCAGGACGAAGCCGATCTGCCCGAGGAACGGACGGGCGGCGATGGCGAGGGCGGTCTCGGCGTGGGCGCGGATCGCCGACGCGGCCACGAGGTTCGTCGTCACGACGGCGACGACGACGTAGAGGGCGGTCGCCGTCGCGATGGAGACGTAGATCGCCGTCCGCACCGTGTCCTGTGGGTCTTCGATGCTGTCCTGGTCGAACATGAGCAGCTCCCATCCCTCGAAGGCGACGAAGGAGATGGCGGCCGCGACGAGCGGTCCGACCCCGAACTGCGCGAGGCCGGACTCGATGCGGCCGTGGGTGAACCCGTAGTAGAGGCCGCCGAGGCCGAACACCGCGAGGATGGCGACCTTCAGCGCGACGAGGACGTCCTCGGTCCGGCCGGAGGCGTGGGCGCCCGCGGCGTTGAGGCCGACGAACGTCCCGACCGCGACGACCGATACCAGCGGTCGCAGCGGGACGCCGCCGACGGCGTGGACCGACACGAGTTCGGTGAAGTATCCCCCGAACGCGTAGGCGTACATCGCCATCGTCCCGACGTAGCCGAAAATGAACGTCCAGCCGACCATCCCGGCCAGTTTCGTCCGGCCGGTGAAGCGTTCGACGAACGCGATCGGACCCGACGGCTCCTCCGTGAGGTCGTTGAGACGGTTGAACGAGTAGCCCGCGCAGGCGGCGATCAGGCCGGCGACGACGAACGCGAACCACGCGAGCGTCCCGGCGGCCCCGGCGACGACGCCCAGCACGGCGAAGATGCCGCCGCCGACCATGCCCCCGACGGCCATCGATACCGACTCCGGTAAACCGACCTGCTCCTCGGACATACCCGCGATACGTCCTCCCCCCCGTTCAACGTGGTGGTTGCGGCGGTCGACGGCGCGGCGGCCGATGGCGACGCGGCGGTCGGCGGAGGCGGGGCGGTCGGCGGGCGGTCCTCACTCTCCCTCGAACTCGGGCTCGCGGTCCTGCTGGAAGGCGGCCAGCCCCTCCCAGACGTCGTCGGTGGTGAAGAGGTGACCGAACGCGGAGGACTCGTACTCGAGGCCGGCGTCGGTGTCGTCGCGGCCGGCGAGCATCGCCCGCTTGGTGAGCTTCTGGGCGATCGGCGGCCCGGCCGCGAGGTCGCGGGCGAGCTCCCACTTGCGGTCGTCGTACTCGTCGGGGGCGACGACCTCGTTGACGAAGCCGTAGTCGGCCATCGTCTCGGGGTCGTAGTCGTTGCGCGCCGTGAAGATGATCTCCTTCGCCCGGCCCTCGCCGACGACGTGCTTGAGCCGCTGGGTACCGCCCCACCCCGGCAGGAGCCCGAGGTTGTGCTCGGGCTGACCGAACTGCCCGCTCTCGCTCGAGATACGCATATCCGCCGCGGTGGCGAGTTCCATCCCGCCGCCGAGGCAGTAGCCGTCGATGGCCGCGACGACGGGCATCCCGACCTCCTCCAGGCGGCCGAACACGCGCTGTCCCTTGCGGGACATCTCGCTGGCGTCGAGCCCGCTCTCGGGCGCCGCGCTGGCGGCGTCGAAGCCGGCGGAGAACGCGCGGTCGCCGGCGCCCTCGAGGAGGACGGCGCGGATCTCGTCGTCGGCGTCGAACTCGTCGAGGGCGGCGTCGAGTTCGTCGAGCATCTCGGTCGTGATCGTGTTCATCCGCGCCGGGCGGTCGAGCTCGATGCGGCCGACCGCGCCGTCGGTCTCGACGGCGATCTGTTCGTACTCGACCGTCTCGCCGTCCTCCTCACCGCCGTAGAACCCGCCCGCCTCGGCGGCCGCCCGGAGGCTCTCGGAGACCTCGTAGCGGGCCGAACCGGTCTCCTCGCGGAGGTCTTCGAGGGTCTCGACGAGGTCCGAGAGCCCGTACGAGTCGGCGCGCTTACCCGGCCCCTTGGGGAAGCCGGCGCCGAGCATCATCGCCTCGTCGATGTCCGAGACGGGCGCCACGTCGCCCGCGACGAGCTTGCCGACCTCGTTGGCCATCACGGCGAGCAAACGCGCTTGCACGTCGTCGCGGCCCTCGTCGGCCGGGATCTCGACGCCGCCGTCCTCGTAGTCGTAGAATCCCTCGCCGGTCTTCCTGCCGAGTTCCCCGGCGTCGACCTTCTCTTCGAGGAGCGGACACGGTTCGTAGGCGTCGCCGAGCACCTCGTGGAGGTACTCGAGGACGTGCAGGGTCACGTCGTGTCCGACCTGGTCGCCGAGTTCGAACGCGCCCATCGGCAGACCCATGTCGAACGACGTGGTGGAGTCGACCTCCGCCACCGTGGCCACGCCGTCGTGGACGAGCCAGCAGGCCTCGTTCATCTGCGGGACCAGGACCCGGTTCACGATGAAGCCGGGAGAGTCCTTTCGCACCCGCACGGGCGTCTTGTCGAACGCCTCGGCGAGGTCTTCGATCGCGTCGAGCGTCTCGTCGCTCGTGTGCGCGCCGCGGATGACCTCGACGAGCGCCATCCTGACGGGCGGATTGAAGAAGTGCATCCCGCAGAACTGCTCCGGTCGCTCGGTCACCTCCGACAGCTCGGTGATCGAGAGGCTGGAGGTGTTCGTCGCGAAGATGGCCTCGTCGGGGGCGTACTCCTCGAGTTCGCCGTAGACGTCCTTCTTGATGTCCATCCGCTCGGGGACGGCCTCGATGACCACGTCGGCCTCGGCGACGGCGGGCTCGAAGTCGACGAACGGCTCGACGCGCTCGAGGGCCGACTCGGCTTCCTCCTCGGAGATCTGGCCGTTCTCGGCGAGCTTGCCGAGCGACCACTCGACGTTGTCGTAACCGTCGTCGACGAACTCCTGCTTGATGTCGCGCATCGTCACGTCGTAGCCCGCGAGCGCCGCGACCTCGGCGATCCCGTGGCCCATGTTCCCGGCGCCGAGTACCGCGACCTGTTCGATATCCTCGAAGTTCATAACGTGTGTATTCTCTCTCGGCTCCCGTTTCAAGGTTTCTCTCGCGCGGAAACGACTGACGAGTTGAGAGTTGATTACGAAGTGTTTTGTATGGTAAACGATGACAATTTACGCATGGACTTCGCGCTCACGGACGAGCAGGAACAGGTTCGCGACGAGGTCCGTCGCTTCGCCGAGAACGAGATACGGCCGGTGGCCACCGAGTACGACACCGAGGAGAAGTTCCCCCGCGAGCTGGTCGAGGAGGCGGCGGAACTGGGGTTCGTGGGCGCCGGTATCCCCCTCGAGTACGGCGGTATCGGCTACGACTACCTGACGAACATCCTCGTCGTCGAGGAGCTGTTCGCCGCCGACCCGGGGATCGGCCTCTCCATCTCGTCGGCGGCGTTCGGCGCCGACGCGCTCGTCGGCTTCGGCACCGAGGAACAGAAAGAGGAGTACCTCCGCCCCGTCGCCGAGGGCGACGCGATCATGGGCTCGGCCATCAGCGAACCCGACGTGGGGTCCGACGTCTCCAGCGTCTCGACGAGCGCCGAGAAAGAGGGCGACGAGTGGGTGATCGACGGCAACAAGATGTGGATCACCAACGGCTCCGTGGGCGACTTCTTCGTCGTCCTCTGCGAGACCGACCCCGACGCCGAGGGCCGGTACAACGGCTTCTCGCAGATCATCGTCGAGTCCGACCGGGACGGCTTCGAGGCCGAGAAGATCACCGGCAAGCTCGGGATCCGCGCCTCCGACACCGCCGAGTTGCTGTTCGACGGCGTGCGCGTCCCCGAGGAGAACCTGCTGGGGACCCGCGGCGCCGGTTTCCTCCAGCTCATGCAGTTCTTCGACGAGACGCGGACCGCCGTCGCGGCCCAGGGCGTCGGTATCGCCCGCGGCGCCGCCGAGCGCGCCCTCGACTACGCTCAGGAACGCGAGCAGTTCGGCCGGACCATAAGCGAGTTCCAGGCCATCCAGCACAAGCTCGCCGACATGCACACGAAGACCGAGGCCGCCCGACAGCTCACCTACAAGTCCGCCTGGAGCGTCGACCACGCCGAGGAGGACCTCACGCAGCTGGCCTCGATGGCCAAGGAGTACGCCTCCCGCGTCGCCGTCGACGTCGCCGACGAGGCCGTCCAGATCCACGGCGGCGCCGGCTACGTCAACGACTTCGACGTCGAGCGCCT
>JBDGSU010000197.1:0-8826 GCA_042217395.1 Halosimplex sp. | reverse complement strand
TCGCCCGCCAGCGCATGGACGAGCACGGCTGGACCTGCGACTGCATCCGCTGTCGCGAGGTCGGCCACCACGACGAGGAACCAGAGGAAGTCACGCTCGACGTCGACACCTACGAGGTCGCCGGCGGGACGGAACACTTCATCGGGTTCGAGGACCGCGAGAAGGGGATCCTCGTCGGGTTCTGCCGGCTGCGCTTCCCGAACGACCCCGTCCGGCGGGAACTGGAGGGCGCCGCGGTGGTCCGGGAACTGCACGTCTACGGCAGCGAGGTCGGCGTCGGACAGTCGGCGGGCGACGGGGACGGGAGCCACCAGCACCGCGGCTACGGCAAGCGCCTCCTCCACGAGGCCGAGCGACTGGCGGCCGACGCCGGGTACGGCAAACTGGCCGTCCTCTCGGGCATCGGCGTCCGGGAGTACTACCGGGAGAAGCTCGGCTATCGTCAGGACGGGCCGTACGTCAGCAAGCGGCTGTGAGGGCGTTCCGGCTGGATCGCACCTCGACAAGCCGTGTCGAACGGACCCAGTCGAACGCACCACCGCTCCTCCCGGCGGAGGTCTATAATCGAGGACGGCTAACCTATGGTCGATGGCAGCGATCGTGCGGACAGAAGGCGTTCTCGGCGGTGACCCCCGGATCGACGGAACTCGGGTTGGAGTTCTCCACGTCTACGAACTCGTCGTGGAGGGAGACTACCCGCCCGTGGACGTCGCAGACCAGCTCGATATCTCGCTTGGAGCGGTCTATTCGGCGCTCGCGTACTACTACGAGCATCCCGACGAGATGCGCGAACTTCGTCGCGAGAACGAAGCGGCGATGGAACAACTACGAGACGAAGCGCTACGGCCGCCCGAAGCGGCGAAATGACGGCCTCGTTTCTCCTCGACGAACACGTACCGCGTGTCTTCGGGTCGACGCTCCGCTCGAACGGCCACGACGTTCGACGAGCGGACGACGTGTTCGGCGGAGCGACGGACGACGAATCCCTCCCCCGGTACGCAGGCGACGAAGAGCGGATACCCGTCACCCACGACAAGAAAGACTTCGGCGGCGCCCTTTCGGAACGGATCGAGCACGCTGGTATCGTGCTCTACACCGCTCCGATGTTTCTACGGGACGACCTCGATGGAGCCGTACGGGTCCTCGGTCAGATCCTGACGCAGTATTCGCTCTCCGAACTGTCGAACGAACTCGTCTGGCTGGATCAGTGGCGTCGCTGACCGTCTCGACGCACAGCGTCATCGATCTTCCGGCGGCGGCGTGGCACTCGGTCGCGTAACCACCGGTCCGCTCGCCGTGACGAACCCACCGTACTCGAGTTCCGCCCAGTACAACTGGCCGTCGTAGCGGACGATCCAGTCACCAGCGCCGCTGTCTTCGGTGACCGCATCGTGGGACCGAAATCGCTCGACAACGTCCGCGAACCCCTCGTCGTCGGCGCTCTCGGCGGTGTACGTGCCGCCGGTCGCCGACTCGACCACGTCCCGCTCGCCGTCGGAGAGTCCCGAGAGGGTGAACGCGTAGCGGTCCGTGAGGTGTGTAGCGAACGACTGGGCACTGTCGGCGAGGCGAGTCGCCTCGTAGCGGATCGTCCGGAGCCGTTGCCGCTCGACGCCGTCGGCAGTGATCCGGTAGGTCTCGCCCTCGTAGACGACGGCGTCGTATCGCTGGTCGGGGACCAGCATCGACCGATTCGCCTCCTCATCGGTGTAGGCCACCGGGACGCCGAGGTCGAAGCCCTCGTCGCGGTCCTCGCGCGGCCCGGAAAAGAGCGGTTCGAGCGCCCGGCGGTCGACCGCCGGCAGGTCCCCGTAGGCGACGGCCTCCCCGTCGAAATCGGTCGTATTGTAGTCGATCCGGACCCCGCCGCCGTAGCCCGAGACGGTCCCCACTACGTGGACGGAGACGTCGTAGTAGGCCCCCCCGTAGCGGTAGGCCCGCCCGCCGCGGACGAACTCGCGACTGGCGTTACGGGTCGTCGACCCGTTCGCTATCGCAGCGCGGACGATCCGCGCCTCCATCGTCTCGAAGGGGTCCTCGCCGCCGAGGTCGTAACTCGCCCGCTCGGCGAGGGTCGCGTCGTCGACGGCCGTCATCGAGAGGCTTCCCGCGTCGCTCCCGCAGCCGGCGAGCGCCGCCCCCGCGGCGACCAGCAGCGTCGCGACCGCGAGCCGCCCGTCCATGCAGAGCCATCGCTGCGCTGTCAGGAGTGTCTTGTGGTGGTCGACGCGTCGGGCGCTGGGCGACTCTCCCGGGACTCGCCCGAGCGAGCGGCTTTTCAGTGCAGAGAGCGTCCGATCGAGTACATGCCGACGCGACTCGCGGACGGGGTCTGGATGCTCGACCTCGGTTTGGTGCCGCCGATCGCGACCAACGGATTCCTCGTCGACGACGGGACCGTCACCCTGATCGACCCCGGGTTGCCGTGGAACCGACCGTCGCTGGGGGCCGAACTGAGCGAACTCGGGTACGACGTCGGCGACGTCGACCGCGTGTTCCTCACGCACTACGACATCGACCACACCGGCGGGCTCCGCGCGCTCGACGGCGAGTTCGACGGCCCCGTCTACATCGGGAGCGAGGACCTCGCGCTGGGCAGCGGCGAGAGCGACCCGAAGTGGCTCCACCACAAGGGGCTGTTCCACCGCGCCGCGCGGCGCATCTTCCCCCTCCCCGCGGACATGGACATCCGCGCCGTCGACGACGGCGACCGGATCGGCGACTTCACCGCCTACCACACGCCCGGGCACAACCCCGGTCACACCGTCTTCGTCCACGACTCCGGTGTGGCGTTCCTGGGCGACCTCGTCTGGGAGGAGGGCGGCGAGCTGACCCCGCCGTTCTGGCTCGACTCCTACGATATGCGCGCGCTCAACGAGAGCATCCGCAGCCTCGGCGAACGGACGCCGCCGTTCGAGGTGGCCGCGATGGCTCACGGGACGCCGCTGGTCAGCGGCGGTCGAACCGCGCTGCTGGAGTGCGCCGCGCGGGTCTAGGGACGGTCGCTGCGCGCATCGGCCGGTCCGGCACCACCTCGGCGGCACGGCCGGTGCTTAGTAAGCCCTTTCCTCCCGAGGGCGGACCGTGTAGTATGGACAGAAAGCGGGAGCTGACGAGCGTCGACCTCGCGGCGCTGTCGGGCGAGCTCGCGGCCTACGAGGGGGCGGGGGTCGGCAAGGTCTACCTCTACCCCGACCGCGACATCCTGCGGTTCAGGATGCGCCACTACGACCTGGGGCGGACGGAGCTACTGGTCGAGGTCGGCGAGTACAAGCGCGTCAACGTCGCCGACCCGGACCACGTCCCGCAGGCACCCGAGCGACCGCCGAACTTCGCGATGATGCTCCGGAATCGGCTGCAGGGCGCCGAGCTGACCGACGTGTCGCAGTTCGAGTTCGACCGCATCCTCGAGCTGACCTTCGAGCGCGACGAGGAGACGACGCGGGTCGTCGCCGAGCTGTTCGGGGACGGGAACGTCGCCGTCCTCGACGGGACCGGCGAGGTGATCGACTGCCTCGAGACCGTCCGACTGAAGTCGCGAACCGTCGCGCCGGGCGCGCAGTACGAGTTCCCGAGCGCGCGGTTCAACCCGCTCGGCGTCGACTACGACGCCTTCGAGGCGCGGATGCGCGATTCGGACTCCGACCTCGTGCGGACGCTCGCGACGCAGCTCAACTTCGGCGGGCTCTACGGCGAGGAGCTGTGTACGCTGGCCGGCGTCGACTACAACGTCCCCATCGAGGAGGCGACCGGCGACCAGTTGCGGGCGCTGTACGACGCGGTGCGCCGGCTGGCCGAGCGGCTGGCGGACAGCGACCTCGATCCCCGCGTGTACTACGAGCTCGCCGACCCCGACGCGGAGGACCCGACCGACGAGGGCGGCGAGATAGACGGTCGGCGCGTCGACGTGACGCCGGTCCCGCTCGCGGAGTACGACTCGCTGTACGGCGAGCCGTTCGACTCGTTCAACGCGGCGCTGGACGACTACTTCACCTTCGCCAGCGACGAGGACGACCAGGGCGGCGAGGCGGCCGGCGGGAGCCCCCAGCGGCCGGACTTCGAATCGGAGATCGCGAAACAGGAGCGGATCATCGAACAGCAGCGGGGAGCCATCGAGGACTTCGAGGCGCAGGCCGAGCGCGAGCGGGCGAACGCCGAACTGCTCTACGCGCGCTACGACCTCGTCGACGACATCCTCTCGACGATACAGGGGGCCCGCGCCGACGACCGCTCGTGGGACGACATCGAGGAGCGCTTCGCCGAGGGGGCCGACCGGGGCATCCCAGCCGCCGAGGCCGTCCGATCGCTCGACGGCAGCGAAGGGACCGTCACGGTGGAGATCGACGGCGAGCCGATCACCCTCGACGCGGGGGAAGGCGTCGAGAAGAACGCCGACCGGCTCTACCAGGAGGCCAAGCGCATCGAGGGGAAAAAGGAGGGGGCCGAGGAGGCGATCGCGCAGAGCCGAGCGGAACTCGAAGAAGTGAAACGGCGGAAAGAAGCGTGGGAGGCCGCCGAGGCGGGCGATACGGGTGCCGGTGGCGGGAGCGACGACGGGGGGACGGACGGAGAGGACGAGGACGCCGACGTCGACTGGCTCGCCGAGCCGTCGATCCCCGTCCGACAGTCCGAACACTGGTACGAGGCGTATCGGTGGTTCCACACGAGCGACGGCTTCCTCGTCATCGGCGGACGCGACGCCGACGACAACGAGGACCTCGTGCGGAAGTACCTCGACCGCGGGGACCGCTTTTTCCACGCGCAGGCCCACGGGGGACCGGCGACGATCCTCAAGGCGACCGGTCCCTCCGAGTCGTACGACGGCGACGTCGAGATCCCCGAGCAGAGCAGGCGCGAGGCGGCGCAGTTCGCCGTCTCGTACTCGTCGGTCTGGAAGGACGGCAAGTTCGCCGGCGACGTCTACGAGGTGGGCCCCGACCAGGTCTCGAAGACCCCCGAGAGCGGCGAGTTCCTCGAGAAGGGCGGGTTCGCCATCCGCGGCGACCGCACCTACTACGAGTCCACCGAGGTCGGCGTTGCGATCGGGATCACGTGCGAACCGGACACGCGCGTGATCGGCGGGCCGCCGGCGGCCATCGAGCCCAAGTCCGAGACGACGATCGAGGTCGAGCCGGGCCGTTACGCCCAGAACGACGTCGCCAAACGGCTCTACCGGGAGTTCAAGGGCCGGTTCGCCGACGACGCGTTCGTCCGCAAGGTCGCCAGCCCCGACCGCATCCAGGAGTTCCTGCCGCCGGGCGGGAGCCGGATGGTCGACGATTGAACCGGCCCCTCCGCGGGCGAGACGGTCGGTCCACCGTCCGTTCGACGGCGACCGACACGCCGACGCCGATTCTCGCGGCGCGCGGGCCCGAGACGGATCTCGAATAGCGAGTCGGGCACACGCTCGCTCCGAATCCGTATCAGGCGGGTCAAGCGGGTTCGACGCCGACGACGTCGTAGCCGGCCTCGCGGACCGCCTCGACGAGTCCCTCCTGGTCGACGTCGGCCTCGTAGTAGAACACCACGTCGAACGTGCCCTCGCGGAGCAGCTGCTGGCACTCCCAGACGAACTCGTCGTCGTCGAGGGTCAGCCCCTGATGCTGGTTGACGCCGAAGTCCGGATCGTCGTTACCGGAGTAGACGTAGGTGTCGGTCGGCTCGATGCCCGCGTGTTCGGCGATGTAGTTCCCGATCTCCAGCGTCGCCTCGTGGAGCGTCGGCTCCTGGTCGCCCGAGAAGTCGGTGTGGACGATCAGTCCCACGAGTTCGATGTCGCCGGGTTCGAGGAGTGCTCGGGCGCGCTGGCGCAGGTCGGTGTCGGCGGCGTCGGCGTCGCTCATCGGCGGGAGTCCGACGCGCTGGCTCTTGTGTCCCACGGTATCGACCGGAGCGGATCGACGCGAGCGCGTCCGCTCGCCGAAGATATTCGGCCGGAGAGAGCCGCCCATCCGAGGGATGCAGCGGCTCACCGGCGAAACGGACGGTGGTGCCGAGGCACCAGAATCCGCAGTTACAGGCGCTCGAGGTTCGTCGCGCGCGGGCCTTTGTCGGCCTGCTCGATGTCGAACTCGACTTCCTGTCCCTCTTCCAGATCCGGGCCGCCGACGTCTTCCATGTGGAAGAACACGTCCTCGTCGGCGTCGTCCGTGTCGATGAAGCCGTAGCCGCCCGTGTCGTTGAAGAAGTCGACTTTCCCTTTCGCCATGGTTAGAGTCGCTCCAGGTTCTTCGCGCGGGGGCCCTTGTCGGCCTGCTCGATGTCGAACTCGACCTCCTGGCCCTCTTCGAGGTCCGGGCCGCCGACGTCTTCCATGTGGAAGAACACGTCCTCGTCGGCGTCGTCCGTGTCGATGAAGCCGTACCCGCCGGTGTCGTTGAAGAAGTCGACCTTACCTTTCGCCATGGTTAGAGTCGCTCCAGGTTCTCGGCGCGCGGACCTTTGTCTGCCTGAACGATGTCGAACTCGACTTCCTGACCCTCTTCGAGGTCCGGGCCGCCGACGTCCTCCATGTGGAAGAACACGTCTTCCTCCGCATCGTCAGTGTCGATGAAACCGTATCCGCCAGTGTCGTTGAAGAAGTCAACCGTACCGGTCGCCATTGCACCCGAACAGAGGAGACGACCCTATTAAAACCTGGCGGGTCAGGGGCGATACGTGTACGCTCGGATCACGGTTCGCGTCGCTCCGCCAGCGCGTCGGCGAGCCGTTCGACGGGGTGCGGCGGTGCGTCGTCGGCCGTCGCGCCATCGCTGTCGCCCAGTTGCGACCGACAGGACGCGCCGGGCGCGACGACGGCCTCGCCGCGGCTCTCCTCTACCTGTTCGAACAGGATCTCGCCGATGGCCCGACTCATCGAGTAGTGTTCGGCCTCGTAGCCGAAGCTACCGGCCATCCCGCAACACCCCGAGTCGAGCGCGTCGACGTCGTAGCCCGCGCGCCGGAGGACGCCGACCGCGTGGTGGTCTTTCCGGGTCGCCTTCTGGTGGCAGTGACCGTGGTAGGTGAGCGTCTCCGCGGGCGCGTCGAAGTCGATGCGCTCGTCGAGACGGTGTCGGTCGAGGTACTCGCAGACGCCGTAGGCGTTGTCGGCGACCGTCTCGACGGCCTCGCCCGAGAGCAGGTCCCGGTAGTCGTGCTGGAACATCACGGCGTCGGAGGGCTCGACGACGACCAGGTCCCAGCCGTCGGCCAGCCGAGGCGCCAGCGCCTCGACGTTGCGTTCGGCGCGCTCGCGCGCGGTGTCGAGAAAGCCCTTCGAGTGGGCCGCCCGGCCGCTCGCCGTGACGTCGTCGGGGACGTCGACGTGGACGCCCGCCGCTTCGAGGAGGCGTACCGCCGCCTTCCCCGCGTCGGGGTGGCTGTAGTTCGTGTAAGTGTCGGGGAACACCAGCACTTTGCGCTCGGCCTCGCGCTCGGGGACCGCGGGGTCGCGACCGGCGAACCAGTCGACGAACGACTCGCGCTCGAACGTCGGGAGGGTGCGCTCGCGGGCGATTCCCAGCGCCCGCTCGGCGACGAGGCCGCTCCCCGGGAGCTTCTGGAGCCAGTTCGAGACCGGTGCGGTGGCGCTGCCGAGCGCGCTGAGCCGGTCGACGTTCGCGAACAGCCGCTCTCTGAGGCTGGTCCCGTGTTCCTCGTGGTGGGCGTGCTCGACTTCGGCCTTGAGCTTCGCCATGTCGACCTCGCTCGGGCAGTCCCGGGCGCAGCCCTTGCAGCCGATACACAGGTCTATCACCTCGCTGACGAACTCGTCGTCGGTCGGGTCGTCGGGGAGGTCGCCGCTCATCGCCTGCCGGAGCATGTTGGCTCGCCCGCGCGTCGCCGTGACCTCCTCGTCGGCCGCCCGATAGGTGGGGCACATCACGCCGCCGGTCGCGTCCTGGCCGCCGCGACAGCCGCCGCAGCCGTGACAGAGCTCGACCATCCCCTGCATGCCGTTGTCGTCGTCCCAGTTCAGCGTCGGTTCGAAGCCCGACTCGAACTCGTAGTCGGGGTCGAACCGCAGGTGCTCGGTCATGTCGACGGTGCGAGCGCGCTCGGGCGCGTCGCCCGCCTGCACGTCCGCGGCGTCGACCCCGACCACCTGGCCGGGGTTGAGCAGCCAGTCGGGGTCGAACGTCGCCTTGATCTCCCGGAAGAGGTCCCAGACGCGGTCGCCGTAGAGCTTGCGGCTCCACTGGGTGCGCGCCCGCCCGTCGCCGTGTTCGCCCGAGACGCTCCCGCCGTACTCGACGACGAGGTCGGTCACCGCGTCGGCGATAGACTCCATCGCCTCGACGCCGGCGACGGTCTTCGTGTCGACGAGCGGCCGGATGTGCAGACAGCCCGGCCCGGCGTGGGCGTAGAAGCTCGCGTACGTGTCGTGCTCGTCGAGGACCGCCTGGAAGTCGGCGACGAACTCGGGGAGGTTCTCGGGTGGGACCGCCGTGTCCTCGATGAAACTGGCGTGTTTGGCGTCGGTCGTCCGCGAGAGCAGGATGGGGAGCCCGCTCTTGCGCAGCTTCCAGAAGCGGGCGCGCTCGGCGTCGTCGTGAGCCTCGCGGGCGCCGAACGCCCGGACCGGCGCGTCGGTCAGATCGGCGGCGCCCGCCGACGGTTCGGCCTCGGTTTTTGCCCCGTCGACGCCGTCGCCCCCGTCGCCCCCGCCGCCGACCCGGTCGGCGATCAGGTCCGCCACGCGCTGGCGGCCTTCGGCGTCGGTCTCGGCGTAGAACTCCACGAGGAGGACCGAGCCGGTCCCCGCCGGGAGCACCGAGTCGACGAGGGCTCCGAACTCCTCGGTGTCGGCGGCGAGGTCGAGCAACACGTCGTCGAGCACCTCGA
>JBDGSU010000027.1:1959-8949 GCA_042217395.1 Halosimplex sp. | reverse complement strand
GTCGGCGACCACGCCGTCAACATCGCCGCCCGCACCCTCTACATGGTCGAGAACGACGACCAACTCATCTACTAGAGACCACTTTTTGCTGCGGGGGTGGGCCGCGGCCCACCCCCGCAGCAAAAAGTTGGGGAAAAAGGCCGGCCGCTCCCCGTGGTCGCGGCCGGTGAACCGGCGCCTCCGGCGCCGGATGCTCGGTGCCGACCTGCCTTTCCCCGGGTCGGCCGATGAAACGGCCTCCCGGCCACCGCGACGGCCCCGCCACCGCGACGGCCCCGCCACAGCCCCGCTACCGCCCCGCGACCGCTCCGTCACTCCCGGACCTGCCGTCGGTCGGCCGAACCGACCTCGGCTACCCGCCCCGGATCGAGGTCCCGCCAGGACTGTCGGGGCTCCCAGCCGAGCAGCCGCTCGGCCTTCCCGGTGTCGACCACCGACTCGTACTCGTCGAACGCCGCCGGGTCGGCGTCGGCCTCGGAGTAACACCGCTCGATTATCTCGGGCGTGGGCGTCGTCATCGTCGTGTCTCGAGCGGAGAGGAAGAACGTCTCGTGACCGCCGAGGTCGGTCTCGATACCTCGGCGAAGCGCTCGGGCCGCGTCGGTGCGCCCGACGTACGCGAACAGGTCGTCCCGCGTCACCCACGACCCGTCGCCGATCCCCTCCAGCGTCCGGTCGGGCTCGACGAAGTGCTCGCGCATGAGGTCCGGATCGGCGACGAAGGGGAGTCTAAACGTCGCGACCGAGGTTGGGGAACCGGAACGGCGGCCGAACCCGTCCGCCTGAACCTCGACGGTCCGCTTGCCCAGCGCGTAGGGGTCCCGCGGCGTGACGGGATGGTCCTCGTCCATCGGGAGGGATTCGACGGCCATCGGGGCCTCCTAGAAGACGGCGCCGACGGCGTTGATGCTCGAGGCGAGCGAGACGCGCTCGACGCCGTACTCGGCGGCCGCCTCGAGGACGTGATAGGTCGTCATCGCGTTGCTCCGGTAGGTCTCGTGGCCCGGTCGCCCCCCCGGGTTGGGGATCGTCCCGAGGTGGGCGACGGCGTCCGCGCCGCTCTCCGCCAGCGCGGCCCGCACCGTCTCCGGATCCAGCAGGTCGCCCGTCCAGTGGTCGTCGGCACCCTCGGGCCGCCCGCCCTCCCGGTCGAACGACGCGACGCGATAGCCCGCACTGTCCAGCTCGGCCACCGTCGCCCTGCCCACGTCACCGTTACTGCCCGTGACGAGTGCGGTTTCGATTGCCATCGATGATTCCTGACTCCCAGAATTCTCCGCGAGGGAACGCTTAACGCTACTCCCTTGATTTCAGCAGTTGATAACAGTGGTGAGGAGGTGTCGTCACTCGCTCCCGGATTCGAGGCCGTCCGCCGTGATCTCGAAGCGGGCGTTCTGGCCGGCGGCCTTCGCGCGGTGTTTCTCCAGGGTGGCGCGGCGGTTGCCGCCGCGGAAGCGATCGACGCGGAGGACGGTCGCCGACCAGTGGTTGAGCGTGTGGCCCCCCAGCGCGCGGGACCGCTCGGAGTCGGGGTCGGTGAACACCTGGTTCGTGAACGCGACGGCGATGTCGTGTTTCCGGGCGAGCGAGAGCAGATGCGCGAGCTGGCGACCGACGGCCCGCAGCGCCTCGCCCTCGTCTCGCTCGGTTCGCTGGAGCCGGTAGAAGCCCGTCGCGCTGTCGACGGCGACGAAGTCGACGACGTCGACGAACTCCTCGACGTCGCGGACGGCCTCCTCTTGCTCCTCGAAGGAGTAGGCCTCGGTGACGATGAGCCGGGAGGCGACGTCGTCGACGTCGCGGCCCCGAGCGCCGGCGAGTTGCTCCATCCGGTCGACGGACAGCCCCTCGGTGTCGACGATGAGCGCGGAGTCGCCCGCCGCGGCGAGTTCCGTCGCGGCCGAGAGGACGATGTTCGTCTTGCCCGCGGCCGGCGGGCCGTAGACCTGCGTGACCGCGCCGCGTTCGAAGCCGCCGCCCAGCAGGTCGTCGATGGCCTCGCAGCCGGTCGGGATGCGCTCGCTCACGCAGGTGGGTTGGCCGTCACCGGACAAAAACGCTCGTACTCGGCCGCGCCACGCACCCGCGGGAGCCCTCGCGACGGGGTCGTCTCCGCGGCGATCGGTTCCGCAGTCCCGTGACTTTATCGTCCCGTCCGACGGGAGTCGGCAGTGTGAACCCGCTCGCGGACGACCCGCTGCGAACCCGTTCGGACTTCCAGCGGGCCGTCGTCGACCTGTACGAACCGCTGAAGCCACACTTCAGTCCCGGACGGAGCCGGGTGGTCCCCGACGCCCGCGGGGCCGCCCACTCGGCGACCGCCGCCGGGATGGAGGGATTCGCCCGGCCGCTGTGGGGGCTCGCGTCCCTGGCGGCCGGCGGCGGCGAGTTCGACGACTGGGAGCGCTACCGCACCGGCCTCGCCAACGGGACCGACCCCGACCACCCCGAGTACTGGGGCCCCGCGGGCGACCGCTCGCAGAAACACGTCGAACTCGCCCCGGTCGGGTTCGCGCTCGCGCTCGCGGGCGAGCGACTCTGGGACCCGCTGGACGCCGAGGCCCGCTCGAACCTGACCGCGTACCTCAGGCAGGTCGAGGACGCCGAACTGCACGACAGCAACTGACTGTACTGGCGCGTGCTGGTCGCGCTCGGACTCCGGGCGGTCGGCGCGGACCACGACCGGGTCGGCGCCCGAGCGGCGATGGACCGCATCGAGTCGTTCTCCCTCGGCGACGGCTGGTACGCCGACGGCCCGGGCGGGTCTCGCGACCACTACGTCGCGTGGGAACTCCACGCCGACGGACTGGTCTACGCCGCACTCGCGGGCGACGCCGACCCCGAACGCGCGAACCGCCTCTGCCGTCGCGCTCGCGAGTTCGCCGGGCAGTACCGCCACTGGTTCGCCGACGACGGGCGCGGGCTCCCGTTCGGCCGCAGCCTGACCTACAGGTTCGCGCAGGCGGCGTTCTGGGGCGCGCTCGCGTTCGCCGGCGTCGAGGCCCTCCCGTGGGGCCGGATCCGCGGGATCTGGGCGCGAAACATCCGCTGGTGGGCCGAACAACCGATCTTCACCGGCGACGGCGTCCTCTCTGTGGGGTACCGCTACCCGACGCTCAAACCGAGCGAACCGTACAACTCACCGGGGTCGCCCTACTGGGCGACGAAAGCGTTCCTGCCGCTGGCGCTGCCCGAGGATCATCCGTTCTGGCGAGCCGAAGAACGCCCGTTCGGCGACCCGCCGACGGAATCGGTTCAGCCCCGCTCGAACGCGGTGGTCTGTCGCGACCGCGACGCGGACCACCACTACGCGCTTGCCGGCGGGCAGAACAGCCACTACGCCGAGAAGTACGGGAAGTTCGCCTACTCGACGGACGTCGGGTTCACCGTCCGGAGTCGCGCCCCGGGCCTGGCCGGCGCCGGCGTCGACGGCGCGCTCGCGCTGTCCGAAGACGGCCGTTCGTTCCGCGTCCGGACCGGCGTGGACCGGACCGAGGTGGACGGCGACACGCTCTACAGTCGATGGCACCCCTGGGACGACGTGACCGTCGACAGCTGGGTCGCCCCGGCCTCCCCGTGGCACGTCCGCGTCCACCGGATCGACGCCGACCGTCCCCTCGAGAGCGCCGAGGGCGGCTTTCCCATGGACCGCAGCGGCGAGGACGACGCGAACGCGGTCGAACACGTCACCGACGGCGGGAACGCGGTCGTACGATACCCGAGCGGGGTCAGCGGCGTCCGCGGACTCCGCGAGCGACGGACCGGCGAGGTGGTCGAGCAGGACCCGAACGCGAACGTCGTCGCTCCCCGGACGGTCGTGCCGACGCTTCGGGCCGACTTCGAGCCCGGCACGCACTGGCTGGCCGCTGCGGTCACCGCGGCGACGGCGGACGGCGACGCCGCGTGGGGCCGTCCGCCTGCGCTCGAATCGGACGGTGCGGTCACGGTGGTCGCAGATGCGGACGGCGAACCCGTCCTCCGATGCGACGCGGACGCGCCGGGCCCGCTCGACGCGGCGCCGTTCTGAGCGCGACGGACACGTTGCCCCAGCGAGCGCGACACTCGAACACTTAGGTATCCGGACCGTGAACTCCGGGTGTGATAGTCGTCGCGACGGCGGACTTCGAGGTCTACCACGGCGTGGTCAACGAGCTGCGCGAGCGCGGCGTGACGTTCACGACCATCGAACTCGACGACGAACTCCCCGAGGGGACGACCGTCGTCGTCAGCGCCGAGGGCGAGGACCCGCCGGCGCCTGACGACATCCCGGTCGTCCGCGCAGACCCCGACGACCCGCGCCGCGCAGTCGACGAGGTCGTGGCTGTCCTCCGCGGCGGCAGCGGCCGCACCGTCGTCGGCGTCGACCCCGGCGAGCGACCCGGCATCGCGGTCCTCTCCGGCGAGATGGTGGTCGCCTCGTTCCACGTCCCGCTGGCCGACGCCGCCGAGGTCGTCCGCGAAGAGGTCGCCGAGGCCGTCGACCCGCTCGTCCGCGTCGGCGACGGCGCCCGCCTCCAGGGCGCGAAGATCATCGACGACCTCGAGGGCGTGCCGGTCGAACTCGTCGACGAGACCGGGACCACGCCGTATCTCGGCACCGGGCCCGCGGGATGGGCGACGTCCTCGCCGCGGTCAACATCGCCCGCCTCGAGGGCGAGCGCGTCGAGTCGCGGACCATCGAACCGACCGCGGGCGAACTCCAGCGGATCAAAGAGCGCTCCCGGGAGGCCAGCGAGACCAACCGCGCCATCGACGAGGAGCTCGCCCGCAAGGTCGCGCTCGGCGACCTGTCCGTCGACGAGGCGCTCGCGGAGCACCGCGGCGAGGACCGTCGCGGTGACGCCGACAACGACGAGTGACCGGCTACGCGGCGGCGCCGACCGGGAGGTCCGGTTAGTCGCCGTCGCCGGCGTCCAGTTGCGACCGCAGTCCCTCGCGGACGCCGGAGGGCTCGAACCCGACGAGGTCGTCGAACCGCTCCGAGGACAGCGAGGTGTCGGGCGCGACGTCCATGTCGGACGGGATCTGGTCGCGCTCGACGAGGTCCGGGTCGCGCCCGAGCGCGCGCATCGCCTCGCAGTGGAACTCGTAGACGCTGACTCGCGGGGTCGGGACGTGCACGACGCCGGTCGCGTCACCGTCGACGAGCGCCGCGACGGCCTCGGTCGCCTCGGTGACGAGGACGGGGCTCTTGTACATGTCCGTGAAGTACGCGACCGACTCCCCGCGGTCGAGGCGCTCGCGCGTCCGCTCGAGGCGCTGGTCGAGGTCGCCCGTCGAGAACCCGAACAGGTAGCTCGTCCGGAGGATCGCCAGGTCGTCGCAGCGCTCCCGGAGTGCGTCCTCGAAGGTCACCAGCCGGCGCCCGTAGCCGTCGACGGGCGACCTGGCGGCCGACTCGGTGTACCGGGAGCCGCGTCCGTCGAACACCGCCGCGCTGGACACGTAGACGACGCGGGCGTCCCCGTCCGCACAGCCGGCCGCGAACCGCTCGGCCCGCTCCTCGAAGGTCGCGCCGACGTCCGACTCGCCCGTGTCGGCGTCGCCTCCGTACTCGACCGCCGCGGCGAAGACGACCGTGTCCGCGTCGTGCTCGTCGACGAGGTCGCCCGGGTCGTCGGTCCAGAAGTCGAACTGCGCCTCCGCGGTCGGTCCGGGCTTCGAGCAGTAGGTCCCGAGTACGCGCCGGTCGGGGCGGTCGGCGACCTCGCGGAGCCGCCAGACGACCGACCGGCCGAGGTAGCCGCTGGCCCCGACGACGAGGACCGTCTCGGTCATTCCTCGTCGTCCTCCGCCGCGGCCCCGACTGCGGCCTCTGCCCGCCGGATCACCTCCCGCACGGGCAGCCCCGTCTCGCGAGCCACCGCCTCGGCGTCGTCGTACTCCGCGCTCACGTCGAAGACGGTGCCGTCGCCGTCCGTCCCGAGCTTCACCGCCACCTCGTGAGTCTCGTCACCTACCTCGACTCCGACGGTCCGCAGCTCCCGGTCGGCGATCCACCGGTGGCCCGCGCCGTGTTCGCGGACGCCGAGGGTTCCGGTCTCCTCGGCGAGTCGCCGCGCGACCCGTTCGGCGTCGTCCGGTTTGACCACGACCTTCACGAGGTGGCCCGGACGCGACTTCTTCATCGTCGCCGGGAGGACCGTGACGTCGCGCGCTCCCGCCTCGGCGAGTGACTCGTGCAGTCCGCCGAGCACCTCGGGCGTCGCGTCGTCGAGGTTCGTCTCCAGCACCGTGATCGCGTCCCGCGAGAGACCGCCCGTCCCCTCGCCGACGATGGCTCGGAGAACGTTCGGATGGTCATCGAAGTCGTAGCCGCCGGCGCCGTAGCCGGACGCGGAGACGTCGAGGTCGGGGAGCGAGTCGACCCCGTCGGCGTAGTGAGCGAGCAGCGCCGCGCCGGTGGGAGTCAGGAGTTCGCGCTCGACCGGTCCGCCTCGCAGCGACCAGTCCGCTCGCTCGGCGAGTTCGACGACCGCCGGCGCGGGGACCGGGTAGGTGCCGTGGCTCATCGACACCTCGCCGCCGCCCGTCGCGAGCGGCGTCGTCAGGACGCGCTCGACGTCGAGGTCGTCGAGAAGGAGGGCGACGCCCACGACGTCCGCGATCGCGTCGTCGGCCCCGACCTCGTGGAAGTGCGTCCCGTCGAGGTCCGTGCCGTGAACGCTCGCCTCCGCCTCGCCGAGCAGTTCGAACACCGCCAGCGCGTCCGCTTCGACGCCGGACGGGAGCCCCATCGACTCGACGAGTTCGACCACCTCCGCGTAGGTTCGGTTGGGACCCGCCCCCTCCGCGTGCCCGTGTTCGTGACCGTCGTGGCTGTGGTCGTCGTCGTGGCTGTGGTCGTGGTGGGTGTGGCCCTCCTCGTGGCTGTGATCGTGGTCGCCCTCGTGGCTGTGATCGTGGTCGCTCTCGTGACTGTGACCGTGGTCGTCGTGGCTGTGGTCGTCGTCGTGGCTGTGGCTGTGGTCGTCGTCGTGGCTGTGGCTG
>JBDGSU010000027.1:0-1859 GCA_042217395.1 Halosimplex sp. | reverse complement strand
GTGGCTGTGGTCGTCGTCGTGGCTGTGGCTGTGGTCGTCGTCGTGGCTGTGGCTGTGGTCGTCGTCGTGGCTGTGGCTGTGGTCGTGATCCGACTCGCCGTCCTCGTCGGCGTCCGCGTGGCGGACGGTGACGGCCGTCGCGGCGATACCGTTCTTCCTGACCGACCGGACGTCGTAGCTGACGGGGAGCGCGTCCTCGACGGGGTCAAGGACCGCGGAGTCGGCGCCGGCGGCGATCAGCGCTGCGAGGAGCATGTCGCCGCTTGCGCCCATCCGCCCGTCGAACGCGAGGGTTCGCATATACCAACACACCCACGCGGCGACGAGAAAAACCGTCCGGTGACTCGTCGCCCGAGACACCGGCGCGCGACACCGTCTGTCACCCCGCCGCCACGCTTAGGAGTGCGACTCCTCACTCGACGGACATGCGGACAGCGGCGAAACCGACCGGAGGACCGAACGCGTGACTGCACCGGTACTGGAGCCGACCGAATCGAACGTCGACCGCGCCGCGGAGGCGATCCACGAGGGGAGCGTGGTCGTCGCGCCGAGCGACACGAACCTCGCGCTGACGCTCGACCCGTGGAACCCCGAGGCCGTCCGGCGGGCCTACGAGATCAAAGACCGGCCGGCGCACAAGCCGCTGACACTGTTCGTCCGCGACCCCGACGACTGGCGGCTGTACGGAACCCACGGGGACCCCGACTTCGTCGACGCGCTGGCCGAGACGTTTTGGCCGGGACCGCTGAACCTCGTCCTCCCGAGCACCGACCGGGTCGACGATGGCCGTCTCCAGCGCGAGGGGACGGTGGCGATCGGCTGTCTCGCGAACTCGACGTGGCGGGCGCTCGCAGACCGCGTGGACGGGCCCCTCGCGATGACCTCTGCGAACCGCTCGGGGACCGTCGACGACGACCGACTGGTCGACGTGGCCCTCGCCCGCGAGCACGTCGGCGAGGGCGTCGACCTGATCCTCGACGGCGGCGCACGGGGGACGACGCGAGCCAGTACGATCCTCGACCTCACGGGCGACCCCGAGATCCTGCGACGGGGCGACGTGACCGCCGACGACCTGCGAGACGTGCTGGGGCCCGAGGCGTTCTGAACGCGAGCGGCGCACGGACCGGTCCGACCGCGAGCCCGCGACCGGATCGGCGGCCGAGACGCTGATCGGGGAGTCGGGGCCGTCGGGAAGCGAAACCACCGGGAGCAAAAAGCATATCCGCGGGGGTACCCGAGTGAGACACACTCCCACTCGACTATGAACGAAGTGCAACTAGAAGTGGCGAAAGCGTACCCGAACGACTCGGGGCGCGGCATCGCCAGGCTGGACCCCGACACGCTCCTCCACCTCAAGCTCTCGCCCGGCGACATCATCGAGATCGAGGGCAGCGAGGTGACCGCGGCGAAGGTGTGGCGCGCGGACCGACAGGACTGGAACACCGATACCGTCCGCATCGACGGATTCACGCGACAGAACGCCGACGTGGGGATCGGCGAGCGCGTCGAGATCCGCAA
The DNA here is from genome assembly GCA_042217395.1 of Halosimplex sp. Classification (GTDB taxonomy): domain Archaea; phylum Halobacteriota; class Halobacteria; order Halobacteriales; family Haloarculaceae; genus Halosimplex. The sequence continues at coordinate 341 of JBDGSU010000027.1, read as the reverse complement.
GGCCGAGGCCGAGAAGGCCGACAGGCTCGTCCTCGCGCCGCCCGAGGAGGCGTCGGTGCAGTTCGGCTCCGACGCCGCGGGCATGGTGAAACGACAGATCCTCAAGCGACCGGTCGTCGAGCGCGACATCGTCCCGGTGATGTCCTCGACGAACCACCCCTTCATGCGCTCGCCCGGCCAGGCGATCCCGCTGATCGCCGTCGAGACCGAGCCCGAGGGCGTCTGTCTCATCACCGAGGACACCGAGGTCGAACTCCGCGAGGAGCCCATCTCCGGGTTCGAGAAGACCGGCGGCGGGATCACCTACGAGGACATCGGCGGCCTCCAGAACGAGATCCAGC
>JBDGSU010000011.1:0-9156 GCA_042217395.1 Halosimplex sp. | reverse complement strand
GACTTCTCGACTGCTTCGTCGTCAACGTGTTTCGCTGAGTTATGCAAGAGCCATAGTAGAATTTGAAAGACATCGCTCAGACAATCGCACGCCGTCGTGCGATTGGCTGTGCAAACACTTTCAAATTCTACTATAGTGAGGAACCGAAGATCCCTCATACCGTGCGAACGGGCGGCTTCGCTGCCCGTGAGCGGACGGGGAGCCCTCGAAGCGAGTCTTCCGGTGAGCCGAGGGACCCGCGAGCCGAGCGAGGCTACCCGGCAAAAAGCTGGACTTTAAATCGCGGAGCGCACTACCACGCTCGTAATGGACGTCGCGGACATCCCGGAGGTGCCCGAGTGGTTGCCCGAGCACCTGCAGGCCGAGGGCATCGAGTCGCTGTACCCGCCCCAGGCCGAGGCCGTCGACGCGGGCGTCACGCGGGGGGAGAACCTCGTCGCCAGCGTCCCGACGGCCAGCGGCAAGACGCTGGTGGCGACGCTCGCGATGCTCGCGTCGGTCGAGCGCGGGGGGAAGGCCCTCTATATCGTCCCCCTGCGGGCGCTCGCGAGCGAGAAGCGCGAGGAGTTCGAACAGTTCGAGGAGTACGGTCTCGAGGTGGGGGTCTCGACGGGCAACTACGAGTCCGAGGGCGGCTGGCTCGCGACGAAGGACGTCGTCGTCGCCACCAGCGAGAAGGTCGACTCGCTGGTCAGGAACGACGCGCCGTGGCTCGACGAGTTGACCTGCGTGGTCTCCGACGAGGTCCACCTCGTCGACGACCCGAACCGCGGCCCCACGCTGGAGGTGACGCTGGCGAAGCTGCGCCAACTGAATCCGGCCCTGCAGACCGTGGCGCTATCGGCGACCATCGGAAACGCCGAGGCGCTGGCCGAGTGGCTCGACGCGGCCCTGGTCGACTCGGACTGGCGCCCCATCGACCTGAAGAAGGGGGTCCACTACGGGCAGGCGCTCCATCTCGAGGACGGGTCCCAGAGCGAGCTCCCGGTCCGCAACTCCGAGAAACCGACCGCCGCGATCGTCCGCGACACGCTCGAAGACGAGGGATCGACGCTGGTGTTCGTCAACTCCCGGCGCAACGCCGAATCGGCGGCCAAGCGACTTGCCTCGACGGTCGAACCCCACCTCACGACCGACGAGCGCCGGCGACTGGCCGAGGTGGCCGACGAGATCCGCGACGTGAGCGACACCGACACGAGCGACGACCTGGCCGACGCGGTCGAGAGCGGCGCCGCGTTTCACCACGCCGGCCTGTCGAGCGGGCACAGGTCGCTCGTCGAGGACGCCTTCCGCGACCGCCTCGTCAAGGTCGTCTCGGCGACGCCGACGCTGGCCGCCGGCGTGAACACCCCCTCGCGGCGCGTCGTCGTCCGGGACTGGCGCCGCTACGACGGCACCGCGGGCGGCATGAAACCCCTCTCGGTGCTGGAGGTCCACCAGATGATGGGGCGGGCCGGCCGACCGGGGCTGGACCCCTACGGCGAGGCGCTGTTGCTCGCCAGCAGCCACGACGAGCTCGACGAGCTGTTCGAGCGGTACGTCTGGGCCGACCCCGAGGAGATCGACTCGAAGCTCGCGGCCGAGCCCGCGCTCCGGACGCACGTCCTCGCGACGGTCGCCTCCGGGTTCGCCAACTCCCGCGAGGGGCTGCTGGAGTTCCTCGAGCGGACGCTCCACGCGAGCCAGAACGCCGACCGGTACGAGCTAGAGCGGGTGATGGACGACATGATCGAGTACCTCGAGGTGAACGAGTTCCTGGAGCGCGGGGCGGACGGGACGCTCACTGCCACCTCGCTCGGCCACACCGTCTCGCGGCTCTATCTCGATCCGATGAGCGCGGCGGAGATCATCGACGGCCTGCGCGCCTGGAAGCGCGGCGAGGGGCGGGCGGGTACGAGCGGGACGCCCGCGGCCGAGCGGCCCGACCCCGACGAACTCCCCGGCGACGAGGAGCCGCCGGGGTTCACGACGGCGGGGGAACTGGCCGACGACGGCGACGGAACCGAGGGCGAGCGGCCGGACCCCACCGCGATGGGGCTGTACCACCTCGTCGCGCGCACGCCGGACATGTACGAGCTCTACCTGCGTTCGGGCGACGAGGAGGAGTACCAGATGCTCGCCGTCGAGCGCGAGTCGGAGTTCCTGGGGTCGATGCCCAGCGAGTTCGACCCGGCGTTCGAGGACTGGCTCTCGGCGCTGAAGACCGCGCGGATGCTCGAGGACTGGGCCAGCGAGGTCGACGAGAACGAGATCACCGACCGCTACGGGATCGGGCCGGGCGACGTGCGCGGCAAGGTCGAGACCGCCCAGTGGCTCCTCGGTGCGGCCGAGTCGCTGGCGGGCGAACTCGGGCTCGGGCTCGCGCCCGCCATCCGCGAGGCGCGCGTCCGTGCCGAGCACGGCGTCCGCGAGGAACTGACCGACCTCGCCGGGGTCCGCGGCGTCGGCCGCAAGCGCGCCCGGCGGCTCTACCAGGCGGGCATCGAGGACCGCGCGGACCTGCGCGAGGCCGACAAGTCGGTCGTCCTCGGCGCGCTGCGCGGCCGCGAGCGCACCGCCGAGACCGTCCTCGAGAACGCCGGCCACCGCGACCCCTCGATGAACGACGTCGACCCCGACGAGAGCGCCCGGCCCGACGAAGGGGCGGACGCCGTCGGCGACCCCGCCGACGCCACCGGGGTCGACGACGAGGAAGACCAGTCGAGTCTGGGTGACTTCTGATGGAGTTCGCCGAGGGCGTCGCGACGGTCGCGGACCTCGACGGGTTCGTCGCCCGGCTCGGCGAGATCGGCGCGGAACACGGCGCGACGGTGCAGGCGTTCGACGCCCGCTACGTGGTCGACCGGCGCCACCCGGAACGGGCGGTCGAACTCGCCGACCGGGCGATCGAGCGCGGCGAGAACGTCGCCCGGGAGCGGGCGGTCGAGATCCTCCTGTACGCGGCCGGCACGCGACAGATCGACCGCGCGCTCGAACTCGGGGTGAGCGAGGGGGAGTGCCCCGCGGTCGTCCTCGTCGACGCCCCCGAGGGCGTCGCCGACCCGACGGCCGCCGAGCGGGGGGCCGTGGCAGCCGTGCGAACGCTCGACGGACCGGGGCGTCTCGACCCCGTCGAGACGCTCGGCGAGTACGACGCGGAACTGGTTCGGGAGTTTTTCGACGTCGGCGACGCGGAACTGGCGGCGGTCGACGGGACGCTCGCGGACGTGGTTCGCGAGCGGGTCGCGCTGCTCGACGTCGAGAAGTAGGGCGGGATCCGTTCCCGGCTCCCGGGAACCGCCGTCAGCAGTTTAGGTCGGGACGGCGAACGATCACGTATGTACGAGGAGATCCTCGTTCCGACGGACGGGAGCGCCGGCGCGAGCGCCGCGCTCGAGGAAGCGATCGAGCTCGCGACCGCGTTCGACGCGACGATCCACTCGCTGTACGTCGTCGACCTGGCGGCGGTGGGGACCGAGGTCGGCACCGTCGACCTCGTCGAGTCCTTCGAGCAGATGGGCGAGGGCGCGACCGACGCGGCGGTCACCCGCGCGCGCGACGCCGGCGTCGACGCGACGGGGTCGGTCGCGACCGGGTCGCCGCACCGCGCGATCCTCGACTACGTCGACGACCACGGCGTCGACCTCGTCGTCATGGGCACGCACGGCCGGACCGGTCTGGAGCGGTACCTCCTCGGGAGCGTCACCGAGAAGGTCGTCCGGACCGCCGACGTGCCCGTGCTGACGGTGCGCGCGCACGATTCCGACGAGCGCGACGAGGCCGCCGCGGACGCGGCGGCGGCCGGCGACGGGGACGACGTCGCGCCCGCCGACGCGACCGACGGGGAGTAAGGCTCAGGTGCGTGAGGTGCCAAATGGACCGTATGAGATTCGCGGTGGCGGTCGACGGGTCGTCGGAGAGCGACCGGGCGATCGACCACGCGGTCGAGATGGCGACGGCGACCGGGGCGTCGCTGACGGCGCTGCACTCGGTCGACCCCGACGTGTACGACCTCGGGGGCGACGAACCGCCCGCCGGGAGCGCCGACTTCGAGGACCGACTCGTCGTCGAGAGCGTCGAGGACGCCGAGCGCCGCGGGGAACGGCTCCTCGCGGCGGCGGTCGAGCGAGCGGGCGACGCCGGGATCGACGTCGAGGGGGAACTGCTCTACGGCGACCCCGTCGCCACGATCCCCGACTTCGCCGCGAGCGAGGGGTACGACGGGGTCTTCGTCGGACACCGCGGCCTCTCCGACGAGCACGAACGCGTGCTCGGCAGCGTGGCCAAGGGCCTCGTCGAGCGCTCCTCGGTCCCCGTGACCGTCGTCCGCTGAGACGGACCTCGCGCGCGGTTCCCGGGTCGACCCGGGACTGCGCGGTCGAACCCGGCCTCTCTCGCGATACTCCGTACGCGGTCAGCCCTCCGCGTCCCCCTCGTCGGTTTCGCCGTCTTCGGGGTCGCGTCCGTCGCCGTCCGTTCCGGCGGTCGGGTCCCCGTGCTCGTCGATCTCGCCGGCGACGAGCCGGGTCGAGGAGATCCGCTCGCCGTCGGCCGCCCGGACGAACGGGACGACGAACCCCTCCATCGGGTCGAGGCCGCGCCCGACTCGCTCCTCGTTGATGTCCGCGAGCTCGTGTGCCGTCTCGGGCGAGACGACCAGCGCGTCGAGCGACGGGTCGGTCGACGCGATGCCGTGTTCGTCGTGGAGTTCTCGGATCTCGACGTCGCGGCCCCACTCGTCGAGGGCCGCCAGCTCCTCGCGGACGCGCTCGCGCCGGGCTTCGAAGTCGGGCACCGGCCGCTCGCGCTTCCCGCGGGCGAACTCGTCGCCGGTCAGCGCGACGAGCACTCCCTCGTCGCCCCGCTCCAGCGCTGTCCTGAACAGTGCCCGGTGGCCGTCGTGGACGGGGCCGAACGTGCCGGCGACTGCGACGCATACCGACTCATCGGCCCCGCGGGAGAAGTGTGTCACGGCCGGACGAGGCCGGGTGGACGCCGGGGGCGCCGGGCGGTCGTCAGCGGCCGACGACCGCCCGCGGCGCGACGACGCGGTCGGTGACCCGCTCGAGGTCCTTCCGGACGCGACCGGGGCGGGGCCGACCGGCGAGGACGATCGCGTCGGGTCCGACCTCGGCGGCGTAGGCGGCCAGTTCCTCGTGGGGGCGGCCGTGACAGCAGCGGGTGAGCACGGTGACCCCGCGCTCGCGGCCCCGCTCGTCGACCGCCGCGAGCAGCTCGTTGCCCGCGTCCTCGACGTCGTCGATCAGGATCTCCGTGCTGGACAGCGCCGGCTCCCCGTAGCGGCCGGTGTCGACGACGTAGTGGGCGTGGACGACGCCGCCCGGTCCGGCGAGCTCGAGCGCGCGGTCGATGGCCGCGTCCGTCCGCCCGGTGTCGTGTCCCTCCGCGTCGCTCCCGTCGAGCGAGAGCAGTATCGTCTCTGTCATGGTCCCGTGCGGACCGAGGCGGATCGCCTCCAAATAGGTGCGAGACGGTTCGCGTCCCCGCGCCGACGGTAATCGCTGACACACGCCGGGGGTAAGCTTAACCTGCGGACCCGGCTAGGGCGGATATGCCGACGCTGGACGACCCCGTCTCGGTCGGCGGGGTCGACCTCCCGAATCGCTGCTACCGGGCGCCCCTGCTGGAGTGCGCCGGCAACGGTCCCGACGCGGTCGACACGCTCGTCGACGAACTCGAGCCGACCGCGGCGTCGGGCGTCGGGCTGATCTTCCAGGGCGCGAGTATCGTCACCGCCGACAGCGGCTGCGCCGCGCCGAACATGACCCGCTTTCACGACCCGGAGTTCGTCGCGCGCTGCTCGCGCCTGACCGACGCGGTCCACGACCAGGGGGGACGCATCTTCGTCCAGCTGGGTCACGGCGGGCTCCGGAGCCTCGCGGTGTGGCACGCCGAACACCGCGCCCGCGACCCCGACCACGAGGAGCTGGCCGCCTCGCGGCCGCCGTGGCACCTGCGCGCGCTGGACCGGGCGGGCCTGATCGACCTCCGACCGCGCGTTCTCTCCACCGAGGCGGTGTACGACCTGGCCGAGCGGTTCGGGCGCGCCGCGGGGTACGCCGTCGACGCGGGCTACGACGGGATCCACCTCTCGGGAGCGAACATGGGCATCGTCCAGCAGTTCCTCTCGCCGTACTACAACCGCCGCGACGACCAGTTCGGCGACGGCCCCGGCGACCCGCCGGGACGCGGCGGCGCGCGCTTCCTCGAAGCCGTCCACGATGCGGTCCGCGACTACGCCGGGGACGTGCCGCTGGTGACGAAGGTGCCCGCCGAGACCGCCGCACCGCGGTTCGTCCGCCGGCACCTGACCCGCGAGGACGCCGTCGGCGTCTGCGAGCGCCTCGCCGACGTCGGTTACGACGCGCTCGTCCCCGTCGAGGTCTCGACGTTCTGGGACATGAGCGTCGTCCGGGGCGCGTATCCCGACCGCGCGTGGGAGGCCGCGGACCTGCAGAGCGGGTACGCCGCGGCCTTCGGCGGTCCCGTGCGCGCGAAGACCATCGCGGCGCTGAACCGCCTGCAGAGCCGACGGTTCCCGCGCGACCCCGGCTGGAACGCCGCCCTCTGTCGGCGGGTGCGGCGCCGGGTGAGCGTGCCGGTGCTCTGCGAGGGCGGCGTCCGCGAGCGCGAGACCTGCGACGAGCTGCTGGGCGCCGACCCGGAGCGCGACCCGGCCTGCGACCTCGTCGGGATGGGGCGGCCGTTCTACGCCGAACCGCGACTCGGCGCCCGGCTGCTGGGCGAGGGGGCCTCGGACGGGACCGGACCGCGGGCGCTCTGTGCCAGTTGCAACAACTGCACCGTGCCGCAGGTCACGGGCGCGCCGGGGACCTGTCGCACTCCCGCCGTCGTTCGCGAGCGCGCTCGGCTGGAGCGAGACGGGGTCTACGAGCGCGAGTGAAGCGGTGAGGCGACCGCGGCGAAAATCGGGCCGGACCGGTTCGCGGTCGGTCGGGGGTCGCTCATACGGAGTATTGCAAGACGTTCCGGGCTCGACCGCACGCAGTCGTGCGGTCGGCCCGGTAAACGCTTGCTTCGAATCCGTATCAGTCGTTGTCGGGTAGTTCGTCGACGAGGACGACGGCCTCGCCGTCGATGATGGTGTCGCCGTCGTCGACGACGCGGGTGGTCAGCCGGTACTGGTCGTCGCCCAGGTCCTCGACGATCTCGCAGACGGCAGTGAGCCGGTCGCCGAGTCGGACGGGATTGTGGAACTCCAGATCCTGCGAGAGGTAGATGGTCAGCCCCGGCAGGCGCGCGAGGCCGGCGCTGATGAGACCGCCGACGAGCGTCCCGTGGGCGATGCGGCCCCTGAACCGGGTCTTGCTCGCGAACTCGTCGTCGAGGTGGAGCGGGTTGGTGTCGCCGCTGGCGGCCGCGAACGCCCGGACGTCGTCGTCGGAGATGGTCTTGGTGAACTCGACGCGGTCGCCGACGCCCAGCCGACCCCGGTCGGTCTCCGTCAACTCGACGTGCCACTCGGGCAGGTCCTCGTCGGCCTCGATGCGGTCTACCGTGTCCAGCCCGTCGTCGTCGGCCGATGGGGAAACGCCGAACGCGGCGAACGCCGCTCGGTTGGCCGCGACCACGCTGTTGAACATGTGCGAGGACGTCTCCGTCCACGTGTCCAACAGCGCGTTTCGGTGCGATTCAGAACTCATCGATACCCCCGTTTGGGTTTGGGGCTATTAAAACGTAGTGATACGGGGTGGCACGAATTCCGCCTAGACGCCGTCTATCCGGTCTCTCCACCGGATACGGTCTCCCTATTCGCGACGGCGGTCGGCGCGACGGAATCGGTTCCCGGTACCCCGTCTCGGCCGCTCGATCGCGGGACGGTAAGGCGGCGTTACCGCGGTCGAACCGGCCCGTTCTCCGTCTGGTCCGTCCCGGACCGCGATTCCCTCGTGGGATCCGCCGGCGGTTCTCGGCCGACCCGATCGACGGTGAATCCATTCTATGGCATTGCATGGTAACAGATGGTTTTGAGCGCAACTCTTATGTAATTGAGGGGTGTAGATATGGTTGACCGATGACCGACGAGAGCGACGGTCCGACGTGGCCGCCGATGTTCCGGAGCTGGCAGGAGGCCGGCGAGCAGGCGATGGAGACCCAGCAGGAGATGCTGAATCGGATGATGCAGGCGGGCGCCGGCGGGCTGGACATGAACCAGCTCGGCGCGATGAGCCAGACGGCGACGTTCAAGACCCGCGTGCAGTCCGGCGGCCGGATATCTATCCCGGACGCGGAGCGCGAGGCCCTCGACATCGAGGAGGGCGACATCGTCCAGACCGTCGTCATCCCGGTCAAGCGGAACAGAGAGTGATCCACATGGCCTACACCACCCCCATCACCACGGCGTTCGAGATGCAGCGCGCGACCATCGAGCAGAGCCAGAAGGCCTTCGAGCAGGGCCTCGAGATGCAGCAGACGATGAGCAAGGCCGTCGTCGACAGCTTCGACAGCCAGGAGTCGGCCCAGCGCCGCGGCGTCGAGCTGACCCAGACGATGCTTCACAGCTACCTCGACGTGATCGAGTCCTCGATGCCCGGCGCCGCCGGCACCGTCGACGAGGTCCGCGCGGCCGTCGACGAGCAGTACGACTTCCTGCTCGAGAACCACGCGGAGGTCTTCGAGACCGTCGCCGGCGAGTACGAGGAGGGCGTCGACGCCTACGACGAGCTGACCGCAGACTACGTCGAGGCGGTCGACGAGCAGGTCGCGATGCTGGTCGAGGCCCACGAGGAACTGGAGGCCCAGTCGGTCGACGTCGCCGAGCAGTGGGGCGAGCAGCTCGAGGCGCTCCAGGACCAGGTCGAGGACCTGCAGGACCAGGTCAGCGACGTCCAGGAGCGGGCCGCCGCCGCCGTCGACGCGTAGAACACGGTTTTTTCTTTCAGCACATCGGAGACATACCCATGAGCAACACCAACGAGATGCAGGAGCAGTGGACAGAGATGGTCGAGGAGATGAACGACGCCGTCGCCGACTCCCTCGAACAGAACATGAGGGCCCAGGCCGCCTTCGTCGAGTCGTGGGCAGAGGCCGTCGAGGACTCGGTGCCCGAGGAGGACGCCATGGCCGAGGGCATCCAGGGCTACAACCGCGCCTACGAGGTGTGGATGGACGCCGCCGAGCAGATGTTCGAGCGGA
>JBDGSU010000167.1:0-9244 GCA_042217395.1 Halosimplex sp. | reverse complement strand
GGACGACGCCGACGCCGTTGAGTTCGTCGCCGTCGCTGGCGGCCTGCACGTAGAGCGTGTCGCCGTCGTCGGCGCCGTTGATGACCGCGACGGGGAGTCCAACCTCGGTGCCGTCCCGCGTCTCGCCGACGGGCAGGCGACCCGTGTCCATCTCGCCGGGAGCGGCCCGCGCCGTACCGAGCGTCGTCATTACCAACACTGCAGAACCGGCGTCTCTTTAGCGGTTCGGTCCGCCGCCCGCGGCGCCGCCCGGTCGCATCGCAGTCGGCGTCCGTCGGGGCCGTCCGGTCCGGCGGCCGGCGCCCGTCACGGTCGTCGATCGACGCCGCTTTGCCGCTCGTGACCGAACCCCGACTATGGCCGGCGAGCGCTCCGAAGGCACCGAATCGGCCGTCGAACTGGACGTCGACGGCGCCGAGAGCGGTCGCGCCGCCTTCGTCGCGGCGCTTCGCGTCCGCCGCAACGCCAAGTGGGGGATCGCCGTCGGCGTCGCGCTCGCGGCGGCGGCGTTCGTCCTGTTCGTCGTCTTCCCCGGCGTCCGCCGCTCGCCGCTGTTGTACGTCGGTCTCGGGTTCGTCCTCGCCATGTCGACCGCCGGCCTCGTCGCGTTCCTCCTCACCCTCGGCCGGGCCGTGCGCCTCTCCCGACGGCTGTGACGGCCGGGTCACCCCCGCCCTCGTGAGCCCGCACGCGCACGCTCTTCCCGTCTCGACCGCAGGCTCCCCCGAGTTCGACCGACCGCTCGATCGTTCGCGAGAATCGAACAGACCGGCGTCTACCACGAGAATTTACGATAAACGTCGAACAGCGTATCGACGGCCGATCCGACCGTGTGGTGGCGTGAGCGGTTCGCAACCGGGGGTTTCGGGACGGACGGCCCTCGGTGCTCGCGAGACGTTCGTCCAGAAAGACGTTCGGTGATTCCGTACGCGTCCACCGTCGAACGGTAACCCTTTTGGCCGGCGCAGGATAATAAATGGGGTATGACCGACGAGTTGCGGAAAGGCCTGGAGGGCGTCCTCGTCGCCGAGTCCGATCTCAGCGAGATCGACGGCGACGAGGGGCGACTCATCTACCGCGGGTACGAGATCGAAGACCTCGCGCGCGAGGCGAGCTACGAGGAAGTGATCTACCTGCTCTGGTACGGTGAGCTCCCCGACGCCGAGGCGCTCGACTCCTTTACCGACTCGATGGTCGCCGAGCGTTCGGTCGACGGGGACGTCATGGAGACGGTCGGCCAGCTCGCCGCCGCCGACGAGAACCCGATGGCCGCCCTGCGCACGGCGGTTTCGATGTGCTCGGCGTACGACCCCGACGCCGACGAGCCCGCCACCGACCGCGAGGCCACGTTCCGCAAGGGCCGGCGCATCACCGCGAAGATCCCTACCATCCTCGCGGCGTTCACTCGTATGCGAAACGGGCAGGACCCCGTCGAACCTCGCGAAGACCTCGGCCACGCGGCGAACTTCCTCTACATGCTCAACGGCGAGGAACCCGACGACGTCCTCGCCGAGACGTTCGACATGGCGCTGGTGCTCCACGCCGACCACGGCCTCAACGCCTCGACGTTCTCGGCGATGGTCACCGCCTCTACGCTCTCGGATCTCCACAGTTCGGTCACCTCGGCCATCGGCACGCTGAAGGGGCCGCTCCACGGCGGCGCCAACCAGGACGTGATGCAGATGCTCAAGGAGGTCGACGACAGCGACCGCGACCCCGTCGGCTGGGTCGAGAAGGCCCTCGACGACGGCCGGCGCATCTCCGGGTTCGGCCACCGCGTCTACAACGTCAAGGACCCCCGCGCCAAGATCCTCGGCGAGCGTTCTCAGGAACTCGGCGAGGCCGCCGGCAGCACGAAGTGGTACGAGTACTCCACGAAGATCGAGGAGTACATGCTCGAAGAGAAGGGGCTGGCCCCCAACGTCGACTTCTACTCCGCGTCGACCTACTACCAGATGGGAATCCCCATCGACATCTACACCCCCATCTTCGCGATGAGCCGCGCCGCCGGCTGGATCGCCCACGCCGCCGAGTACGTCGAAGACAACCGTCTCATCCGTCCGCGCGCTCGGTACACCGGTCCCGAGGACTTGGAGTTCCCGGACGTCGACGAGCGGTAATTTCGGCACGCGCAGGGTGACCGACCGTCGTTTTTCCGGTCTTTCGCTGATGGACAGCCTTCCGGTCTTTCGCTGATGGACAGCCTTCCGGTCTTTCGCTGACGGACAGCATGCGTGGCGCGCGCTGGAGCGCGCTCTCGTGCGCGCGACGTAGCCGTGCGAGGGACGACTGAGCGAGTGCAACGAGCGAAGGAGTCGGCTGGGGAGGTGAGTGGTGCGGTGCCGTGCGGTCGGGCGGGACTGAAAGGGGCGACTCGTTCCACGACGCCCGGCGACGAAAGGACCGCAGCCGACCGGAGGGAGGCGAGGACCGCAGCGAGCCACGCGAGTGGAACGGGTCGGGGCTTTCTATTCCGCTGAAGGCGCCGATTCACCATTCGGGACCTTCGATCGGATCGATAGATGCCAACCCGCGACTTCGGCGCGGAACCGATCGTCCCGTTCTCGCTTCGTCGACCAACACCTACAGGGCGAACCGCCACCACACCACACGCATGCTCACATGCGGCGACTGCGGCCGGACCTACCCCGACGACGCCGACGCCCCGTGGCGCTGTGACTGCGGCCACGCGCTCGACTACGACACCCAGCCACTCCCGGACGCCGACCGCCCCCCAGCGCACCTCGACCGAGACCGCGGACTGTGGGCGTTCGACGCGTTCCTCGATACCGAACGCGCGGTCACGCTGGGCGAAGGGTGGACGCCCGTCGTCGACGCGCCGGCGTGGGACGCGACGTTCAAGCTCGAGTCGATCTTCCCGACGGGGAGCTTCAAGGACCGCGGCGCCGCTCTCACGATGTCGCGCGCGGCCGACTCGGGGTGAGCCGCGTGCTCGAGGACTCCTCGGGCAACGCGGGGCTGGCGATCGCCACCTACGCCGCCCGCGCGGGCATCGACGCCGAGATCTACGTCCCCGCGGACGCCGAACCCGGCAAACTGCGGGCCATCGAGCGGACGGGCGCCGACGTGGTCCGCGTCGAGGGGACTCGCGAGGACGTCACCGACGCCTGCGTCGAGGCGGTCGAGGACGCGAACGACGCGTGGTACGCGAGCCACGCCTACAACCCCGCCTTCTTCCGCGGGACGGCGACGTTCGCGCTCGAACTCGCCGCCCAGCGCGGCTGGACGGTCCCGGATGCCGTCGTGACGCCGCTGGGCCACGGGACCCTGTTCCTCGGCGCCTACCGGGGTTTCCGTGCGCTCCGAGAAGCCGGGTGGACCGACGACGTGCCGAAACTGCTCGGTGCGCAGGCGACGGGCGCCGCGCCGATCGCGGACGCGCTGCACGGCAATGGCGACGGCGCCGATTCGACCGCGGACGCGGTGGACGCCGCGGACGAGCCGCCCAACGCGACCGCGGACGGCATCCAGATCCGCGACCCCGCCCGCGGCGACCAGATCCGAGCGGCCGTCGAGGCGACGGACGGTGACGCTCTCGCCGTCGGTTCCGAGGCGACCGAGGCCGAACGCGACCGACTCACCCGGGCGGGTTTTCACGTGGAACCGACCTGCGCGACCGCGACGGCGGCGCTGGCGGAGTACCGCGATCGAGGCGTCCTCGCGCCCGACGACGACGTGGTCGTCGCGCTCACCGGGACGGGGCTGAAGGGGTAACCCGACCGAACGGTTTTGTGCGTGTGTACACAAACACAGGACATGGGGACGAAGACGATCGGGCTCGACGACGAGGCCTACGAGCGGTTGAGCGCCGAGAAGCGGGAGGGGGAGAGTTTCAGCGACGTGGTCAAGCGGGTGACCGAGGCGGTGCGGACCGACTGGCGGCGCGGATTCGGGAAGTACGAGGGGAGCGAGGGCGAGCGGCTGCAGCGAGCGGCGGCGGCCAGCCGGGAGCGCCACGGGCGGGGCGCCGCCGCGCGCCAGGCCGCGGTCGTCGACGCGCTGTCCGGCGACGGCGGGGCCGACAGACGCGAGGACGACACGCGCGAGGACGACGCGTGAAACTGCTCGACACGACGTTTCTGGCCCACTACTACCGGGGCGACTCGCGCGTCGAGTCGTTCCTCACCGCGCACGACGATGGCGAGGACCTGGTCACGTCGACGGTCAACGTCGAGGAGATCGCCGTCGGCGTACACGCCGTCGAGGACGACCCGTCGCTGGAGTCGCTGCTCGCCGACCTCGGGTGGCTCACCGTCCGTCCGTTCGACTCCGGAGACGCGTTCGCGGCCGCCGAGATCGAGGCCGCCCTTCGCGCCGACGGTGCGGTCGAACAGGACCGGATCAACGCCCTGGCGGGCGACGTGCTGATCGCCGGCGTGGCCGCCAATCGTGGCGCGACCGTCGTCACCGAGAACGTCGACGACTTCGAGGCGCTCGGCGTCCCGGCCGAGTCGTACTGATGACCAAACGCCGCGCCGACTACTGTCCCTATTGCGGGACCGCGCTGGAGACGACCGTCTTCGAGGACCGGGACCGCCGATACTGTCCCGACTGCGAGGAGATCGTCTTCCAGAACCCGACGCCCGGCGCGCACGTAGTCGTCCTCGACGGCGGGGGACCGAGCCCCCCGGGCAATGCGGGCGGGCCCCGCGACGACGATAGCGTCCTCCTGATAGAGCGGGGGATCGAGCCCGACCGCGGCGCGTGGGCGGTCCCCGGCGGCATCCTCGAAGTCGACGAACCGGCGTCGGTCGGCGCCGCGCGGGAACTCGAAGAGGAGACGGGACTCGCCGTCGACCCGGACGCGCTCGAACTCGTCCGCACGGGCTTCGACGTGGGCGACCCCGAAGACGGCTCGTATCTCTCGATCTGTTTCGCGGTCGAGCGGGCCGACACTCGGGGGCAGGTCAGCGCCGGTGCGGAGGCCAGCGACGCGCGCTTCTGGTCGCTCGCTGCGATCCGCGACACGGACGACTGGATACGGGCGGTCGACCGCCGGCGGATCGAGGCGGCGCTCGAGCGACTGCGGGGGACGAGCGTCGACCTCGCCGGCGAGTGATCAGCGCCAGAGCTCGCGGTCGAGGACCACCTCGGCGTCGACGGAGAGGCGGGACTCGGCGACGCCGTCGTCCCCGGGCGCGTCGGAGTAGCAGATGTAGCGGCGGCTCTCGTCGCTGCGCGTCCGGACGACCGCGGGGAGCACGTCCGCGGGCGCGGCCCGCGGCGGCGGTGGCGGCCCGACGACGACGCGCCCCTCGCGCGCTTCCGAGGGTTCCTCCTCCATGACCCGACCCACGGGCGCAGCGATCTTTGTTACGAGTCAGTTACCGCGAGTCGGCGGCAAATAACCGCCGAATACGGCGGGTCGCGTCCGCGGTCGGCGCGCTCCCCCCGCGAGTCGCCCGGCCGCGACGCCGGGGGGCCGGTCCGTTGCGACCGGCGACCGACACGGTTTACTCGCCGGGCGTCGCCGGACCGAACGTGCCCGGAAGCGTCCACCACACCGGTACGACCGTCGCGGACCTGGAGCGCGCCGTCGAGTTCTACACGGAGATCTTCGACCTCGAAGTGCTCGCGGAGTTCGAGTCCTCGGGAGCGAACTTCTCGCGGGGCGTCGGCGTCGAGAACGCCACCGGCCGCTTCGCCCACCTCGACGGCGACGGCACCCGCGTCGAACTCGTCGAGTACGACCCCGCGGGCGGCGAGGCCGTCGCCGAGTCCGTCAACGACCGCGGCGCCAAACACCTCGGGTTCGGCGTCGACGACGTCGAGGCCTTCTACGAGGGGTTGCCCGACGACGTCGAGACCGTCAGCGAACCCCAGACCTCGAGCACCGGGACGACCATCCTCTTCCTCCGCGACCCCGAGGGCAACCTGGTCGAGGTCCTCGACGCGTAGGCACCGGCTAATCGCTGCGGTCGCCTCGCTGTCGGTCGCGAGTCACCGGTAGCCGCTCGCTTCGGCGCTCCGGATCCTGCCAGCGCCGGGCGGGCGCCGCTCCTACTCGGCGACCTCGGACTCGAGCCAGTCGAACTGCTGGTTCAGTTCGCTCCGACGCTGGCGTTTGATCACGGTCGCGTCGAGGATCTGGCCCACGAGCGCGACGTCGAGCGCGAAGTCGGTGGTCGCGGTCACCTCGCTCCCCCCGTCGACGGGTTCGACGACGTACTCGGTGTCCATGACCTCGAAGAAGCCGTCTGCCTGCTCGTAGGCGAGCGCGGCGTCGGTCTCGACGACCCTGAGATCGAGCGTGACGGTCGCCAGCCCCACCTGGTTCTCGAGGTGTATCTCGTCGCCGTCGACGGTCACGTCCGTGAAGCCGGCGGCGAGCATGAACCGCTCGAGGTCGTCCATCGCCGCGCGCACTCGCTCGGGCGGCGCGTCGACTCGTCGCGAGACCGTGACCGACTGCATGCGCGACACCTCGCACCCCAGCACCGTCAGTGTCACGCCGCACCGGTTCGGCTCCCGGCGAGCGGCGGGCCGACCGAACGGGTTCGGCACAACGCGCTCGCCCGGCGACGGCCAACTGGGGGTATGGCCAGCGACGATTCGGCCGACGTGACGCGAACGCTCGACGCGAGAGAGATCGACGGGGAACCGTTCGGCGAGATCATGACCGCGCTGGCGGACCTGCCCGCCGACGGCACCCTCGAACTCGTCAACAGTTTCGAGCCCGAGCCCCTCTACGACGTCCTCGCCGAGCGCGGCTACGCCCACGAGACCGAGCGCGTCGCCGACGACGAGTACCGCGTGTACGTCACCTCCGAGGAGTGATACGGATTCGGAGCAAGACAGTCCGGGGCCGACCGCACGCAGTCCCGGGTCGACCCGGTACACGCTTGCTTCGAATCCGTATGAGCGCCTGACGGGCCCACAGTCCAGGACTCGCCGAAGTCGGTGGTCCGGCCACCCGAACCCATTCGGGACGAAACGTAGCGGGACGGCGCCCCGAGGATCGGTATGGTCAGCGTTCCATCGCCGTTCGGCGGGAGCGACGAGGGCTTCGACGCCTACGACGAGTTCGTGCCCGCGCACGTTCCGGCGTCGGGGGAGTTCCTCGCGGATCACGACGTGCTCGCGGACCGGCGCCACTGCGCCGTCCACCGGCTCGCGCGGGAACTGTTCGAGGAGCGGGCGGTCTACGACATGACGTTCGGCTACAACCTCGCGCGGCTCAACGCCGACGCCCGCCACCCCGACGCGGGTTACCGGTACGCCGTCGAAGACCCCGGGGCCGTCGACGACCTGCCGACGCCCGACGGCGACGACGTCCGCGTCCTCCGCGCGGAGTTCACGCCGACGACCGCGTTCTGCCCGCAGAGCGACACGCTCACCCGCGGGTCCGTCCGCGCCTGGAACGGCCTCGCCGACCGCCACGAGTTCGACCTCGTCCGGGTCCGCGTCGCGCCGATGCACCAGCGCGCGACCGCCATCAACGCCGTCCTGCGCGACCTCGAAGCGACGTACGTCGAGACCGGCGAACTGCCCGACCCGGCCGACGGACGGTCGCAGTCGGGGGGACTGGACGGCACCGTCCCCGATTCGACTGCGTCCGGGACGTCGCCTCGGGACGGCTCGCAGACGCCGTTTTGATACGGCGTATCGCGAGACAGTTCGGGATCGACCGCACGGGGTCCCGGGTCGACCCGGCACACGCGTGCGCCGAATCCGTATGACAACGTCTCGCTCGCTCCGCTCGCGCGACTCCCGTGCTCAAATCGCCGCCGCAGCGATTCGACGCTCGCGATGGCGAGCACACGAGGTGCTCGCGGTAGTTGGCTCGCGTCAGAAGCGCCAGGACTGGGATTTGAACCCAGAATCCCAAAGGGAACACGCTTTCCAGGCGTGCGCCTTACCGTTCGGCCATCCTGGCACGCACTCGGGTATCCGCAATCGGTCGGTTAAGGGCTTTCGTTCTGAGCCGGGTATCGAAAGGGGGTGGCCGAAGCGCCAGGACTGGGAGTGAGCGAACGCGTCGCGTTCGCGAACGCCGAGAGACTCGCGGTGCGAGTCTCTCGGAATTTGAACCCAGAATCCCAAAGGGAACACGCTTTCCAGGCGTGCGCCTTACCGTTCGGCCATCCTGGCACGCACTCGGGTATCCGCAATCGGTCGGTTAAGGGCTTTCGTTCTGAGCCGGGTATCGAAAGGGGGTGGCCGAAGCGCCAGGACTGGGAGTGAGCGAACGCGTCGCGTTCGCGAACGCCGAGAGACTCGCGGTGCGAGTCTCTCGGAATTTGAACCCAGAATCCCAAAGGGAACACGCTTTCCAGGCGTGCGCCTTACCGTTCGGCCATCCTGGCACGCACTCGGGTATCCGCAATCGGTCGGTTAAGGGCTTTCGTTCTGCGTCGGCGACCGGCGACCGGTCACCGCTCGCCCTCGGGCGCCGAGCGGCCTTCCCCGAGGGCGTAGGTCAGTCCGGCCGCACCGACGGCCACGAGCGCGGCGATCCCGAACTTCGCGCCGAGCCCGACGGGGACCTCGGCGAGCAGTTCGTACCCCTGGACGAGCACGAGGAAGGAGAGCCCGCCGACGACGCCCCACAGCAGGCTCGACCGCGTCGCGGGCGAGAGCGGCGGCTCGCGGTCGTCGTCGGGCGCCCCCGTCGAACCCTCGACGGTTTCGCGCTCGGCCGCCGGTTCGCCTTCGGCGTCCCCGTCGACGGTCATCACTTCGTCGCGACGGCCTCTATCTCGACGCCGACGCCCTTCGGGAGTTCGTCGACGCCGACGGCGCTGCGAGCGGGCGGCTCGTCGTCGAAATACGACTCGTACGTCTCGTTCATCGCGTCGAAGTCGTCGATGTCGTCGAGGTACACCGTCACCTTCAGCACGTCGTCGAGACCCGACCCCGCCTCCTCGAGGATGGCGCGGACGTTCTCGAGGGACTGCTCGGTCTGGACGTCGATGGCCGCGTCGTCGAGGAGGTCCCCGTCGGGCGTGAGCGGGATCTGCCCCGCCGTGAACACCAGGTCGTCGGTCTCGGTCGCCTGACTGTACGCGCCGACGGCCGCCGGCGCCGCGTCCGTGCTGACGATGCGTTTCATACTCGAAGGGGCGGCCGCCGCCGGCTTAAAACTCCGTGGCGGACGCGACCGGGCGCCCCCGACACGACCGACTCGGCGGCGACGCCCCGATCGGACCGCGGGCGGTCACATCGGCATGTGAGGGTGCCACAGAAACATTCACACACCTCAGCTGATTCTCGGATCACAGGT
>JBDGSU010000050.1:0-9330 GCA_042217395.1 Halosimplex sp. | reverse complement strand
CCTGTGATCCGAGAATCAGCTGAGGTGTGTGAATGTTTCTGTGGCACCCTCTAGGGATTTCAACGCGTCGTTGAACGTGATTTCTCGCGGTCTCGTCAAACTAGGAGTGGGTCACTCCGAAGATACAACGCCTGTGGAGACTGCGACCACTGTGGACACTATTTCGGTGTCTGCAAGTCGTGTCGTCGAAGCAGGAAGCCCCGCCCTCAAGGAGTCGCCGAAGGCGACAAGTAGGGCGGGGTAGTTCACTGGTGCAGGGGCGGACGTAGAAGCGTGCAAGACGACACCGTCGGCGGGCGTACGAGGGCGGTCGCGGGCGAGGCCGTCGCCGTCGCGAAGGACGTCACGGCGCTCGTGCGCGACCGGGAGGTGACCTTCCTGGCGGCGGGGATCGCCTACTACGCGTTCGTCTCCCTGCTGCCGGCGCTGATGCTGTTGCTGGTGGTCGCCTCGGCGGTCGGCGGCGAGGCGCTCGCGAACGAGGTGGTCGCGGCGACGGGCGACGCGCTCTCGCCGGTCGGACAGGAGCTGATCCGGTCGACGCTGCTCGACGCCTCCGGGCGCGCGCCGGCGACGTTCCTGAGCGTCGCGCTGCTCGCCTGGAGCGCGCTGAAGGTGTTCCGGGGGCTCGACGTCGCGTTCTCGCGCATCTACGGGACGGAGGTCGCGGATTCGCTGGTCGGGCGCGTGTGGGACGCCGTCGTCGCGCTGGGCGCGGTCGGGGTCGCGCTCGCGGCGCTGGTCGCGGTGAGTGCGCTCGTCGGCTACTCGGGAGTCGCGCTGGTCGGCCTGCTCGGCACCGTCGCGCTCGTGGTCGTGCTGACGGTCGTCTTCTACCCGCTGTTTTACGTCTTTCCGGACGCCGAGGGATCGCCGGGCGACGCGCTCCCGGGGACGCTGTTCGCCGCGGTGGGGTGGACGCTGCTGGGGACGGGTTTTCGGGTCTACGCGGGATCGGCGGGGCAGTTCGAGCTGTACGGGGTGCTCGGGGTCGTTCTCCTGCTGGTGACGTGGTACTACGTGGGGAGTATCGTGATCCTGCTGGGGGCGGCGCTGAACGCGGTCCTGGTCGGGCGCGTCGGAGAGACCACCAACACCAAGAGGGAGCCAGTCGACAGGGGAAACACGCGCCCATGACCGCAGACACTGGTGCCGACGACGACGCCGACGCGTCCGCGGGGAGCGGCGAGTCGGGGGCGTCCCCCAACCCCGGGGCGCCCGACGAGCGCGCGGCGCGGGCCGCCGAGGCCAACCGCGAGGAGGTCGCCGAGCTGCGCGAGGAGCTGGCGGCGCTTCGGACCCGGATCGACGAGAAGACGGTCCATCGAGACGATATCCGCGAGGAGCTGCGACGGTACGTCCGCAAGCGCCAGCGCCGCGGCCACGCCACCGGCTGGGGCCCCTATCTCGTCCTCCTCTACGGCACCGCCATGAGCATCGGTGCCTTCTACTACCTGAGCAACTGGGCGGCCGTCGCCGCCATGGTCGTCGTCTGGCTCTCCACGCTCGGCCTCTACGTCTTCATGGTGATCGTCGGATCGTTCCTCGTCGCCGGCCGCAAGGCCGCCGGCCTGCGCGACCTGGTCGGCAAGTTCCGCTGATCACGCCGGGGCCGACCCGGCCGCGACTCGCCCGCCCGGCCGCGACGGAACCGGTCGCGACCCGCCCGCCCGGCCGGCGACGGTCGGCGGGACTCGAGGTCGCGGTTCTCCCTTCGTAACACCTAAAGTTCGGTGTGCGTACTTCGAGGCATGGTTCCGGGCGGTGGATCGACCGACGGCGAGGCCCGCGTCGACCCCCACGTCAAGATTCTCGACGACGGAGTCGTCCGCCGGGCGAAGGCCGTCGGCCTCGACGTCCTCGTCTACGCCCCCCACTTCACCCACCTCTCGACGATCCGCGAGCGGGCCGCCCGCTTCTCCGACGACGACCTGCTCGTCGTCCCCGCCCGCGAGTACTTCACCGGCACCTGGAACAGCCGCAAACACGTCCTCGCCGTCGACCCCGACGAACCCGTGCCGGACTTCCTCACGCTCGAGGATACGATGACCGAAATCGCGTCTCACGACGCCGCCGTCCTCGTCCCGCACCCGGAGTTTCTCACCCTCAGCATGACCGAGGCCGACATCGCGGCCCACGCCGACCGCGTCGACGCCGTCGAGGTCTACAACCCGAAACACTGGCCCTGGGACGACCGCCGCGCCCGCGAGATCGCCCGCGAGTCGGGCCTGCCGACCTACCTCTCCTCGTACGCCCACCTCACGACCACCATCGGCGAGGCCTGGATCGAGTTCGACCGACCCCTCGACTCCGCCGCGGATCTCGTCGACGCCCTGCGCTCGGGTGCGCCCCGCCGGATGTACCACCGCGACGGCGTCGGACACGCCCTGAAACGGCGCCTCGAGTTCGCGCATCTGGGCTGGGAGAACACCCACGACAAGTTCAAACGGGTCGTCCTCGAGGGGGACGAGCCCACCCACCCCGAAGGGGACTACCCCGACCGCTTCGCCGAGCTGAACGCCTACCGGTGAGCGCTTGCTCCGAATCCGTATCAGGCCACCGCCGCGAGCGCGTCGGCCAGTTGATCCGCGAGAAACAGTTCGACGACGGCGGCGAAGCCCACCAGGACGGCGGCGGTCGCGACGGCGGCGCCGCGCCAGTCGTGGACCCACTCGCTCTCGGTCTGCTCGCGTGCGACGAACACCACGTAGTCGGCGATCGCCGCCGCGGAGACGACGCCGAGCGCCCACAGCAGCCCCTCCGCCACGGCGGCGGCGGGCACGAGCATCGCGACCATCGCCAGGAACTGGACGTTGGTGACGACCTTCCCGGGCAGCCGCGCTTTCACCTTCCCCGTCTCGAAGTCGAGGAACGGGACCAGGGGGACGAGCGCCACGACGAACGCGTCGCGGGCGAAGAAGAAGGCGAGGAACGCGAGGTCGAGGCCGGTCCGCGGGTAGAGCGCGACGACGAGCACGAGCGCGGTGAACTTGTCCAGCGCCGGGTCCATGAGCGCCCCCAGTTCGGTGGTCTGGTCGAGCCGGCGGGCGACCCAGCCGTCGACGCCGTCCGAGAGGACGACGAGCGCGAACAGGGCGTACCGCAGCGGGGAGTCCAGCGTGAACACGACCCCCGCGACTAGCGGCAACCGGGAGAGCGAGATCAGGTTCGGCACCGTCCACGCCTCGCCCGCCCGCGCCCGCCAGTCGATCTCCATATCGCCCGATGCTCCGCGGGCGCCCATGTGTCCACCGATCCGACCCGACCTACGGGTCCCCGTTCTCGAACTCCAGCACGACCGGTCGGTGGTCCGAGATCTGCACGTCGATCACGTCACAGCGCGTGGGTTCGATGTCGGGGGACGCGAGGAAGAAATCCAGCGTGCGAGTCTCGGAGACGAGCGTGTCGAACGGGCGTTTGGGGACGGTCTCGCCGGGGTTGTGGAGGACGAGGCCGGTCCCCTCGAGCGCGTTCTCGACCTCCCCGAGGCCGTCGTAGGCGTTGAAGTCGCCGCAGACGACGACGCGCTCGCGCTCGGCGACGATGGCGGCGATCTCGTCGAGCTGTTTGCGCCGGCCGCGACCGCTCATCGCGAGGTGGACGCCGAAGATGGAGAGGTCGCCGATGCGGACCTCGGTGACCAGCCGCTTGGGCCCGGTCTCGAGGTAGTGGGCCTCGATCGTGGCCTCGAGGTCGTCCCGGACGAGCAGGCCGTTCGAGAGGTGCGAGAGCACGGGGAGCTGCCCGAGGACGTTGCCGTCGCCGTATTTGGCGTCGGCGCGGGCGTGGTAGTCCAGCCCGCGATCGGTGAGCATCTCGGCGAGGCGGGTGACCTGCCCTTCGGTCATGGTGCGCGTCGAGCCCTGGTCCACTTCGAGCAGACAGACCACGTCGGGGCGTTCGTCGGCGATGACGTCCGCGAGGCGCTCGGTGGCGCGCTCCTCGGCGTCGTCGTCGCCGAGCATCGCCCGGTGGGGCTTCAGCGCGTATTCGCGCAGCGATCCGTCGTAGTCGAGCAGGTAGCCGGCGTTACACGAGAGTATCTTCACGAGTTCTCCGTCGCCGTGGGGGCGACCGACCGTCCGTTGGGGGGACAGAGCCGGTTTAGGGGTATAAATGCGACGGTGACCGGTCGCCGAGCGCGACTGTCCGCGTCGCCGGGGCGATCCGCGGAGCGGTCGCGTCGGGCCCGCGCCCGAACGGGCCCGGCTCGGCGAGACCGCGTCGACCGGGACGGCCTCAGACGACCGGTCGGGAGCCAGTCCGAAATCGATCGCACGACCGCGTGCGGTCGACCCGGTACCCGCGTGCAGGAATCCGTCTCAGAAGGTCTCGAGGTAGCGGTCGAGTTCCCAGTCGGAGACGTCGATGCGGTAGTCGTCGTACTCCTGGGTCTTCGCCTCGACGAAGTTGTCGTAGACGTGTTCGCCGAGGGCGTCCTGGACGACCTCGTCGCCTTCGAGGGCGTCGAGGGCTTCGCCGAGGTTCGACGGCAGCGTGCTGATGCCGTACTCCTCGCGCTTCTGTTCGTCGAACTCGTAGATGTTCTCGCGGATCGGGTCGGGGCACTCGAGGTCCTGTTCGATCCCGTCGAGGCCGGCGTGGATGAGCGCGGCGAAGGCGAGGTAGGGGTTACACGACGGGTCGGGGAAGCGCGCCTCGATGCGCGAGGCGGCCGGCGTGCGCGCGGCGGGCTTGCGGATGAGAGCCGAGCGGTTGCGGTCGGACCAGGCGACGTAGACGGGCGCCTCGTAGCCCGGGACCAGTCGCTTGTAGGAGTTGACCGTCGGGTTGGAGACGGCGGCGATGGCCGGCGCGTGCTCGAGGATGCCGGCGGTGAACTGCTTTGCCTCCTCGCTGAGGTTGAACTCGTCGTCCTCGTCGTGGAAGGCGTTCTCGCCGTCGGAAAACAGCGAGAAGTGCGTGTGCATGCCCGACCCGTTGATGCGGGCGATCGGTTTGGGCATGAAGGTGGCGTGGAGGTCGTGCTCGGCCGCGATGGCGCGGACGACCGAGCGGAAGGTGGCGACGTTGTCGGCCGTCGACAGCGCGTCGTCGTAGGTGAAGTTGATCTCGTGTTGCCCCTGGGCGACCTCGTGGTGGGAGGCCTCGATGTCGAAGCCCATGTCCTCCAGCCCGAAGATGATGTCGCGGCGCACGTCCTGGGCGAGGTCCTTCGGCGCGAGGTCGAAGTAGCCGCCGGCGTCGTTGGTCTTGGTCGTCGCGCGGCCTTCCTCGTCCTCCTCGAAGAGGAAGAACTCCGGTTCGGGCGCGGCGTTGACGGTGTACCCCATCTCCTCGGCGCGCGAGATCGCGCGCTTGAGGACGCCCCGCGGGTCACCCGCGAACGGCTGCCCGCTGGAGGTGTCGATGACGTCGCAGATGAGGCGGCCCGCGGCGCTGTCCTCGTCGTTGCGCCACGGGAGCAGCGCGAACGTCGACGGGTCGGGCTCCAGACGCATGTCCGACTCCTGGATGCGGACGAAGCCGTTGATCGACGACCCGTCGAAGTAGATACCCTCGGTGAACGCCTTCTCGGCCTGGTCGGCCGGTACCGAGACGTTCTTGACTGTCCCCAGAATGTCCGTGAACTGCAGGCGCAGGAAGTCGACGTTCTTCTCCTCGATCTCGTCGAGCACGTCCTGTGCCTCGGTGGAGAGCCCACCGTCCGGTTTCGCGTGTTCGCTTGTCATGTTGATCGACATCAGAACGGTGTGCCCCTGTTATTAAAACCCTATCCATCTGCGCAAATCTTCCCCTTCGAGAGGCGGAATTGTATATTCGTAAAATTCTAATGCCCCGGTGTCGTCTGTGGGCGTAATGACGTACGAAAATCTGGACCGCAAGTTGGTGAATGCGCTGCTGGGCGACGGGCGGGCGAGCCTCCGCAGCCTCGGCGAGGACCTCGACGTGTCGGTGACGACCGTCTCGAACCACCTCTCGGCCTTGGAAGACGACGGCATCATCGAGGGGTACACGCCGAAGGTCGACTACGACAAACTCGGCTACGACGTGACCGCCATCCTCCAGCTGAAGATCGAGGGGAGTTCGCTCCCGGAGGTCACCGAGTCGCTGCGCGAGCACGAGCAGATGATCTCCGTCTACGAGGTGACCGGAGACTACGACATCATCGCCATCGGCAAGTTCACCGACACGGACGGCATGAACGAGCACATCAAGGAACTGCTCGTCGACCCCGAGATCAAAGAGTCCAACACCAGCGTCGTGCTCAACGCCGCTTCCGAGCACGAACAGTTCGATCTCGAGACCGAGTGACCGCCGATCGCTGACCGAGCGCGCGTGCCCGGGCCCTTCGCGGGTGTACCGCTGCCCGGTATCGGCCGTTTTCAGGTTCGATACGCCCTGTCATCCCCCCGTCGGACGGCAGTCTGACGGGTCTTCTTGTGCGATGGGCGGTCTCGAAGAGGTATGGACAGCCCGCGCGACGCCGACCGCCCCGCGGTTATCGACGCCGATAGCGACCGCGGGACCAGAACCGACCGCGACCTGCGCGACGTGCTCGCGCGCCTGGTCGTGAGCGAGGGCGACCGGACCGACGACTCGCTGCGCGCCGTCGCCCGCGCCGCGGGCGGGGCAGACCGCCTCGTTCCCGAACTGCTGGGCGCGCTGGACGACGACGCGACCGCCGTCCGCATCGGCGCAGCCTGGACGCTCTGTGCGCTCGCCGACGACCAGCCCGCCGTCGTCGGCTACCTCGCGGAGCGTCTGGCCGAGCGGTGCGAGGGCGACCGGAGGGAGCCCTCGACGAGAGCGGGGAGTGCGCGGCGCGAACCGACCCGTGAGCGGACCGACGGCTCGGAGCCGTTCGAGGTCGGTCAGGTGCTCGCGTACCTGCGCGGCGCGTACCCCGGTCGCGTCGCCGACGCCATCGACGTCGCGGCGACCGACGGTCTCCTCGACGCCGACCGCGGGAACGGGTCCCTCGACGCCGACGGTCGCGGACCCGCCCGGTCCGAGGACGCGCGAGCGGACCGCGCGGGAGCGGCCGCCGACTCGCCGGCGCGCGTCGAGGCCGGGCCGGACCAGGGCAAGCGCATCGAGACGGACGGCGGCGTGCCCGCCGACGCGGTGACGGATCTCGGCGACGGTCGACAGGTGGTCCGTCCAGAGGGGCGGGCCGGCGGCGTCCGCCAGCGTCCCGTCCGCCCCGAGCGCACCGTTCGGCCCGGCGAGTCGCCGCCGCAGAGCCACCCGACGCATCCCGACTTCGAAGAAGAAGACGATGACGGCGCCGAGAGCGAGCCAGCGGCGGCGTCCGCGAGCGAGCCCCGCGAGACGCCGACCCCGACCGACCCCTCGGGACCGCCCGCGAGGCCCGCCGACGAGCGACCGGAGACGCCGGAGACGTTCGCCGCCGTCGGCGCCCTGAGCACCTTCGACCGGGTCGCGGCCGTCACCGAGGGCTGCGAGTCGCGGTACGCGACGGGGTATCGCTGTCGCGCCACCCGCGAGGACGAGGAGCGCGGCGTGGCCACGCGCCTGTTCGACCGCCCCGACGAGAGCGACCGTCTGGCGTTCGCGAGCGACCTCGAGGACCGACTCGCCCGCTGGCAGGCGCTGGCCGACGGCGAGCGCGTCGTCGACCTCCTCGAGTGGGGCGACCGGCCGCGTCCGTGGGCGATCACTCAACCGGTCGACGAGTCGCTGGCCGAGCGCGAGCGCCCGCCGGTCGACGAGGCGCTCCACCAGGCGGTCGACCTCGCCGACGCCGTCGCGCACTGCCACGGCCACGGCGCCGTCCACGCCGGCATCGATCCGAGAAACGTGGTCTTCCGCGGCGACGCGCTCTCCGGCCTGGACCGCCCGATGCTGGACAACGTCGGTCTGATGCACGTCTTCCGCTCGTACTTCCAGCCGGCGAACTACCTCGACCCCCGCTTCGCCGCTCCGGAGTACTTCGACGACTCCTACGGGGCGGTCGACGCCGCGACGGACGTCTACGGCCTCGGCGCGACCTGTTACTACCTCTTTACCGGTCGCTCGCCGTTCTCGGGCTCGTACGCCGAGGTCCGCGACGGCGTGTTGAACCGAAACCCGGCCACGCCGAGCGCCGTCCACGAGGGGGTCCCGGAGGCGCTCGACGCCGTCCTCGGGAAGGCCCTCGCCAAGGAGAAGATCAAGCGCTACGACGCCGTCGAGGGGTTCCGCAACGACCTCCAGGCGGTCCGAGGCGGGGACTGAGCCGACGACTCGTTTTTCTCTGATTCACGGGCTGCAGAGCCACAGCTCACCGCCGAAAGCGGAGAAATTGCGAACTGCGAAATTCGGTTCGAGAGAGGTCGAAGCGGTCGGAAAGCGGTGCGGCGGAGACGACGGGTAAGCATTCGCGCGCCGAAGGCGCGCGATTCACTGCGCGCGAACGGAGTGAGCGCGCAGCCTTTTTCCCCAAGTTTTTGTGACGGAGGATGGGGTCGCGGGCCGTCGGCCCGCGACCGCAAACCGTGGCGGCGAAGCCGCCACGCGCCCGCAGCGGCCCGAAGGGCCGCGAGGAGCTCTCCGTCACAAAAAGTGGGCTCCTACATCATGCCGCCCATACCGCCGCCCATGCCGCCCATGCCGCCGCCCATGCCGCCGGGCGCGCCGCCGGGGCCGCCGGGGCCGCCGGCCTCGTCGTCGTCGTCGGTGCCGCCGCCCTTCAGGTCGCCGGCGGCGATCACGTCGTCGATGCGGAGGATCATGACCGCGGCCTCCGTGGCGCTCTCGACGGCCTG
The DNA here is from genome assembly GCA_042217395.1 of Halosimplex sp. Lineage (GTDB taxonomy): Archaea > Halobacteriota > Halobacteria > Halobacteriales > Haloarculaceae > Halosimplex. Next base: position 598 of record JBDGSU010000050.1, on the reverse strand, counting down.
GGTCTTGACGCGGAGCGGCTCGACGACGCCGTCCTCGACCATGTCGACGACGTCACCGGAGTAGGCGTCGAGACCGACCTGGTGGTTCCCGGAGTCGTGCTGGCTGCGCAGGTCGACCAGCGAGTCGATGGGGTCGAGCCCGGCGTTCTCGGCGAGCGTGCGCGGGACGACGTCGATGGCGTCGGCGAAGGCCTCGACGGCGAGCTGCTCGCGGCCGCCGACGGAGTCGGCGAAGTCGCGCAGTTCCAGGGCGAGGTGGGCCTCGGGCGCACCGCCGCCGGGGAGGACCTGCCCGTCTTCGAGGGTCACGGAGACGACGCCCAGCGAGTCCTCGATGGCGCGCTCGACCTCGTCGGCGACGTGTTCGGTGCCGCCGCGGAGGATCATCGTGACGGCCTTGGCGTCCTCGACGTCCTCGACGAAGATGCGCTCGTCGCCGGCGACGTCCTTCTGGGCGACGCTACCCGCGAAGCCGAGGTCGTCGGCGGTGATGTCGTCGATGTTGGAGACGATGCGGGCGCCCGTCGACCGGGAGAGGGCCTTCATGTCGGACTTCTTCGCGCGGCGGACCGCGAGGATGCCCTCCTGGGCGAGGTAG
>JBDGSU010000009.1:0-9521 GCA_042217395.1 Halosimplex sp. | reverse complement strand
ACTGGGGCGGCGGCGGGCGCTCCTCGGCCCGCGAGACGGTCAACTGGGTCGCCGCGGGCGCCGTCGCGAAGCAGGTCTTGGAGCAGTCCGACCACGACGTGCGGGTCAAGGCCCACGTCAACCAGATCGGCGACATCGAAGCCGAGGACGTGACCTGGGAAGACATGCTCGAACACACCGAGGAGAACGAGGTCCGGTGTGCCGACCCCGAGAAAGCCGAGGAGATGCGCGAGGCCATCGACCGCTACCAGCGGGAGGGCGACTCCATCGGCGGGTCGGTCTACTTCGAGTGTCGCGGCGTGCCGCGGGGACTGGGCGCGCCGCGGTTCGACTCGGTGCCCGCACGGCTCGGACAGGCGATGTTCTCCATCCCGGCGACGACCGCCGTCGAGTACGGCCAGGGCCGCGAGGCGCGCGAGACCCGCGGCATCGAGCGCAACGAGGACTGGGAGTTCGACGACGGCACGCGCGACGACGTGGTCAGCGACGAGGGCGACCCCGTCCCCGTCGGCAACGACCACGGCGGCCTCCAGGGCGGCATCACGACCGGCGAGCCCGTCTACGGCGAGGTGACCTGGCACGCGCCCGTCTCGATCCCGAAGACCCAGACCACCGTCGACTGGGAGACCGGCGAGAAGAAGGAGGCCAAAGTCGTCGGTCGGCACGACCCGAGCCTGCCGCCCCGCGCCGTCCCCGTCGTCGAGGCGATGCTCCGGGTGACCATCCTGGACTTCATGCTCCTCGGTGGGCGGATCAACCCCGACCGCATCGACGACCGGCCGGGCGAGTACGACACCGACTACCACCCCGAGAGCCCGCAGAACGACCCCGACGACGCGGAGACGGTCACGAAGACCGTCGAGGACGAGGACTGATGGGCGTGTGGACCCAACGGAGCGCCGACTGATGGACGCGCGCCAGGACGAACTGTCCAACCCCTTCGGGATGGACACCGAGTGCACGAACTGCCCGGAACTGGTCGAGTCTCGCGAACGGGTCGTCCACGGCTACGGCGACGTGGGCGCGGACTTCGTCGTCGTCGGCGACCAGCCCAGCGCGGCGGCCGACGAGACGGGCGTCCCCTTCGCGGGCGACCAGTCGCTGGTCTGGGAGGTCCTCGACGCCGTCGGTCTGGTCGACGGTGATCCGGGCGCGGCCGAACCGGTCCCCGACGACGTGTACCTGACTTACGTCACCCGCTGTCGCCACCCCGACCGCGAGGCGACCGACGAGGAGGTGCGCGCCTGCGAGGGCTACCGCTCCAGCGAGCTCCGGATGATCAACCCGGAGATCATCGTCCCCGTCGGCCAGCGTGCCATCGAGGCGCTGGCCTTCCAGTACACCACGAAGAGCACCGACGAACTGGACGTCGAGGAACTGCACGCGACGACGATGCGCGGCCGCGGCTTCGAACTGGTTCCGATGCTCGACCCCGCCGACCAGACGCCCGAGCGGACCGAGGCGTTCGTCGAACACTTCGCCGACCTGCTTGGGACAGACTACAGACAGACGAAGGGCCGTCGGGGGAACCTGGAGACCGGCCGCGGGCCCGACACCGGGGAGTAGGTAGCCGGCGACGACGGCTCGCGGGACGTCACTGCCAGTCCCGGTCGGCCAGGTCTGAGGCGGCCGCGGCGGCCTCCTTCCGCAGGTCGGCGACGTGATACACCACGTCCGTGAGCGTGACTATCCCGCGGATCGACAGGCCCTCGGTGACGACGACTTTCTTCACGCCCGCTTCGGCCATCGTCCGCGCGACGCCCTGGACCGTTCTATCGGGATCGGTCGTCACCAGCGGCGGGTGCGCGAGCCCGCGGACGGCGATCTCACCGAGCGGTCGCCCGCGTTCGTGGGCCGCTTCGAGCGCGTCGCTCTCGGTGACGATCCCCGCCGGCGACCCGTCGTCGACGACGACGACGCTCCCGACGCCCTCGGCGAGGAGCTTTCCGACGGCGTCCTCGAGCGTCGCGTCGACGTCCACCGTGACGACCTCCGTCGCCATCAGTTCCCGGACCAGCATACGCCGACTACCGCGGCGGCGGCCAAGGGCCTTACCCGTCGGGGTCGCCCCAGCCGTCGGCCCACCGGCCCGGGTCGAGGCGGTGGTCCGTCCGCAGCGGCCGTATCGACGGCTCGGCGTCGTCGGGGATCGCCCCGTAGGACCGCAACGCGGCGCGCAGCCCTGACGGGCCGCCGAGGTCGCCGACGTGTGCGAGCAGTCGACTCGGGACCCGGACCCGGTCGCGAGTCGGGTCGTAGCCGACGCGCTCGCTGAGATACGCCTCGGCCGCGGCGTCGAGCTGGTCGTCGATCCGTTCGGGGTCGTAGACGGCGACCGGCGGGCAGTCGACGGTGCCGCGGTTCAGCGCCGCGAGCACGCGCCAGTCCCGTTCGTCGACCCGGTGGACCCGCTCGAAGGGGTCGACGAACGGTCGCGGCACGTACCCCAGCCCGTACTTCCAGCGCGAGCGCCGGAGGAGCCCGTGGACCACGTCGTCGAGGCTGAGCCACTCGCCGGCGACGGGGACCCGGTCGCGCGCGGAGAACGACCGTCTGTCGTACGCCCGCGGGTCTCGCAGGAGGAGCAACTGGACGTAGGCGTTGTGCGCGTTCAGCCAGAAGGCCCGCCGCTCGCGGTCGCTGTCGAGCGCGGCCGCGAGGCGCTCGCTCGAGAGCGCGGCGAGTCGCGTTTCGAGCGGTCCCGTCTCCTCGCCGCGTCTGAGCGCACCGAGGAGTCGGTCGACCAGCGCGAGCGGGTCCGATTCGCCCATCGCACGCTATTTCGACGGCAGCGGTAAAATCTCCACGGATATCGGCGCCGGTACGCGCCCGGACGGCGCCAGTCCGTACGACGAGCGGGCGACGTGGCGCCGTCTCGGTCAGTCGCCGATGTCGACGACGAGCACCGGCGCGTGGACGTCTTCGAGGACCCGATCCGTGACGCTCCCGAGATTTTGAACCCGGTCGCGGCCGGTCCGACCGTGAGTTCCCATCGTCACGAGGTCGATCCCCGCCTCCTCGACGTAGTCGACGATCTCCCGGTGAGGGATCCCGTCACGCAACGCGGTGACGACCTCCAGCCCCTCGTCCGCGAGCGTCACCTCGAGGTCCTCGACCGCCCGCTCGCCCTCCTCTTCGAGGGACTTGACGATCTCCGCTTTCGTGTCCCCCTCCGCGGCGCGATATCGCCGGCTGTCGACGACGTAGAGCACGTGCACCGTCGCGTCCTCGTCCCGCGCGATCTCGATCGCGTGGCGCACCGTCTCGGTCGTCCCCTTGCTCCCGTCCGTCGGCAACAGTACGTCGTCGTACATGCCCGAGCGTTGGGAGCCCGGGTAAATAGTGGTGGGTGGCGATTCCCGGCGGGCGAGGCGGCGCGGTCGGTCGACCTCCGACTCACCGACCGGTGAAGTTCGGGTGGTCGCCGACGTGTTTCGGGAGGTACCGCTTCTTCCTGGGGAGCCCCGCCGTCTCGTCGCGGACGCGGTCGCGCAGTTCCTCGACCGACAGCTCCACCTCCTCGTCGGTCGCGCGGACGTTGACGTCGAGCGTCCCGCCGTCGACCTCGCGGTCGCCGACGACCGCGTAGTAGGGCACCCAGTCGGTCTCGGCGCGGGCGATGCGCTTGCCGACCGTCTCGGAGCGCTCGTCGACGTCGGCGCGGACCCCCGCCGCCGTCAGTTCCTCGACCAGGTCGTCGCAGTACTCGACGTGTTCCTCGCCGACGGGGACGAACCGGACCTGCGTCGGCGAGAGCCACGTCGGCAGTCGCGGCGTGTCCATCGTCGCCGTCTCCTCCAGCAGCGCGGCCACCACGCGCTCGATCCCCCCCGACGGCGAGTAGTGGAGGATCGGCGGGTGGTGGCTCCCCTCGGCGTCCGTGTACGTGATGTCGAAGCGCTCCGCGCTCTCGACGTCGATCTGGACGGTCGGGTTCTCGATCGGCCGACCCAGCCCGTCGATGGCCGCGAAGTCGATCTTCGCCGACCAGTAGTGGTGCCGTTCTGGGATGATCTCGACCAGCGCGGGCGTGTCGAGTTCGGCTACCACGTCCGCGACCCAGTCCTCGTTGGCCTCGTAGAACTCGCGGGTCAGCCGGAGCGCGGGCTGGTAGTCCAGGCCGAGGTCGTCGCTGGTCCGCAGGGAGAGCGTCGCCTGACGCAGCAACTCCTCGCGGGCGCCGTCCATGTCCGCCGTCGCCGTGTGCATGTCCGGCATCGTGAACGAGCGCAGCCGTTTGAGGCCCGTGACCTCCCCCTTCTGCTCGCGCCGGAAGGAGTAGGTCGACATCTCGTAGATCCGCAGCGGGAGATCCGACTCCGAGATGTGCATGTCCCGCATGATCGAGAACTGGCCGAAGCAGGCGGCGAACCGGAGCATCATCCGGCGGTCGCCCGACTCGAAGCGGTACTGGCGCTCGCCGAACTTGCCCGCGTGCTCGTCGATGGGCCGGGCGCCCAGGTCGTACATGATCGGCGTCTCGACCGGCATCCCGCCGTAGTCGACGACCAGGTCGTTCACGTACTCCATCAGCGAGTCGCGAACGAGCTTTCCGCGCGGGTACCACCGCAGGTTCCCGACGTCCGAGAGCTCGTCGTAGCCCGCGAGGGACTTCTCCTGCATCAGTTCGACGTGGGGCGGCTCCTCGCCCGGCGAGGCGGTCACGTCCTCGACCTCGTCCTCGATCAGCGCCCGCATGTCCTCGCTCAGGTCGGGTTTGGCCGCCACGGCGTCCTCCGTGGCGCCGTCGGGCCACATCACCAGCCAGTCGCTGGGCTCGCGCTCGCTCTCCCCCGCTTCGGCGGCCTCTCCCCCGCCGCTTCCCTGGTCGCGGTGAGCGGAGACGTGCCGCGAGAGCTCCGAGAGGGGATGGCCCTTGCAAGACACCTCGAAGGACTTGTACCAGCCGAAGGGCGCCCGGAGGACCTCGAAGCCGTCGCCTTCGAGTTCGATCTCGAGGTCGCGCATCACCGTCTTGGCGGCGTCGGGGTTCGCCAGGTCTTCGCTGAGGTGGGCGTACGGGTACAGCACCACTCGGTTCGTGTTGAGTTGCCCCGTCACGTCCCGGAGTTCGTCCGCGGCGTTTCCGACCACGCCGTCGAGGTCCGCCTCGTCGTCGGACTCGACGCTGATGAAGGCGGTCACGCACTCCTCCATGCGGCCGTCCATGGGGACGCCCTCGGTCTCCGCGAGGTCGTCGGGCCCCGCCTTCTCCCGCGCCTCGAACTCCAGGTGGTCCGAGTGGATGAACAGGAGTCGCATACCTGACAGTCCGCGCGCGCGAGGAAAAGCCTGCCGCCGCCGGTCCCAGCCCCGCCGTCCCTGTCGCCGCCGGCCGACGGCCCGAGGGGTCGGTACCGACGGCCACCCCGATTAATGGCGATCGCCGAGAGATCGAGCGTATGGCCCTCGGGCTGCCGACGGGCGCGCTGGTCGTCTTCGCGCTGGTGGGGGTGGCCCTCGCGCTGTTCGTCAGCGAGGCGCTCCCGCCCGACATCACGGCTATCGGCGTCCTCGTCGCGCTCGCCGTCCTCGAGCCGTACACCGGCGTCGGGGCCGACGACGCGCTCCGGGGCTTCGCCAGCCGCGCGACCGTGACGATCATCGCGATGTACGTCCTGAGCGCCGGCATCGAGGAGACGGGCGTCGTCGACTACCTCGGCGCCGCCCTGGCCGAGCTGACCGGCGGGGACGAGATCCGGCTGCTGGGCGCGACCGTCGGTGTGACCGGTGTCTCGGCCGGTATCGTCAACAACACGCCCGTCGTCGCCGTCTTCATCCCGATGGTCACCGGGCTCTCGGAGCGGGCCGGGGTCTCGCCGTCGAGACTGCTCATGCCGCTGTCGTTCGCGGCGATGCTCGGCGGGACGCTGACGCTGATCGGGACCGCGACGACGCTCCTGGCGAGCGATCTCTCCCGGACGCTGCTCGATCATCCGCTGTCGATGTTCGAGATCACGCCCGTCGGCGTCGTCGTCCTCGCCGTCGGGCTCGCCTACTTGATGACCGTCGGCCGGCGACTCGTCCCCGAACGGGTCCCGGCGGGCGGCGATCTCACCGACGAGTACGGACTCGACAGTCACCTGAGCGTGCTGGTCGTCCGCGAGGGGTCGCCCCTCGTCGGCCACACCGTCACCGAGGCGAGGGCCGACGCGGAGTCGACGGACGCACGCGGCTCGGCGGCCGACGAGTCGGGCGCGTCCGAGCGGCCGACCCGCGACGGCGAGCGGACCGACCGCCCGGAGCGGGACGTCGACGTGCTCCGAGTCGAGCGCGGCGACGACGTCGCCGTGGCGGGCGCGAACCACCGGGAACTGGCCGCCGGCGACCGGCTGACCGTGCGCGGGAGCCTCCGGGCGGTCAACGCGTTCGCGGCGCGGTACGACCTGGCCCAGCGCTCCCGCGACGTCGTCACCGAGGACCGACTCGCCGCTCCCCACGACGCGACGCTCGTCCAGGCCGTCGTTCACCCCGAGTCGCGCCTCGCGGGGCGCCGACTCGGCGACCTGCAGCTGCGAGAGCGCTTCGACACGACCCCTCTCGCGGTCCGACGCGGCGACGCGCTAGTGCGCGAGGGGCTCGACGACGTCGAGCTCCGGCGCGGCGACGCCCTCCTGCTCCAGACCGACGCCGCGACGGCCGACTACTTCGAGGAGGCCGACTACGTCGTCGTGACCGAGCGCGTCGTCCCGACCGACGGCGAGGACGAGTCGCTCGCGCTCGACGAGACCACCGCGCCCGCGGGCGGCGAGCCGACCCTGGACGCCCGCGCCCCGGTGGCGGTGGGCGTCCTCGCGTCCGTCGTCGCGCTCGCGGCGACCGGCCTCGTCCCGATCGCCATCGGTGCGCTGGGCGGCGTGGTCGCGCTGGTCGCCACCGGCACCCTCACCGCCGGGCGGGCCTACGACGCCGTCAACTGGAGCGTGGTCTTCCTGCTCGCCGGCCTCCTCCCACTCGGCGTCGCGATGCGCGCCACCGGCGGCGCCGACGCCGTCGCCGCCGGTCTCGTCGGCGTCGGATCCGCGGTGCCCGTCCTCGTCCTGCTGGGTCTGCTCTACCTCCTCACCGCGGTCGTCGCCGCGGTCGTCACCCCGGTCGCGACTGTGGTCCTCCTGATACCCGTCGCGGTCACGACCGCCCAACGGCTCGGCTTCGACGGGTTTCCGTTCCTGTTGACGGTCACCTTCGCCGCCGCCAACGCCTTCCTCACCCCCATCGGCTACCAGACGAATCTCATGGTCTACGGCCCCGGGGGCTACCGGTTCACCGACTACGCGCGCGTCGGCACCCCGCTCCAGCTGGTGCTGGCCGTCGTCACGACGCTCGCTATCGCGACCCTGTGGCCGCCCTGACGGGTATTGCACGCGGTTCCCCGTCGACCGCACGCGGCCGTGCGGTCGACCCCGAACCGTCTCCCGAGACTCCGTACGAGTACTCCCGCTCTCGCCGACTCGTCCGAACGGGCCTTACCGCACGGGCTCGCCGCTCCGCTCAGCTCTGTTCGTCCTCTTTCAGCTCCTCGAGCTCGGCCTCGACCTCCGAGTCGTCGACCGAGACCTCCTCCGCGTCGCCGTTCGTCTCGACGTCGGCCGCGTCCACGTCGACCTCGTCTGTTCCGGCGTCGGACCCGCTCGCGCTCCCCTCGCTCGCGCTCTCGGTCTCACCGGCCGTCTCGGCGGAGCTCTTGCCCATCTCGCCTTTGAGCGTCTCGAGCTCGGCGTCGACGGAGCTGTCCGTGCTGAGCTGTTCGAGCTCGCGGTCTATCTCGTCCTGGTCCGACAGCACGTCGTCCAGCGCGCCGCTCTCCTGGAGCTCGTCCAGCGCCTGCGAGCGCGCCTCCATCTCCTCGGTGCGCTCCTCGGCGCGCTCGATGGCGCGGCCGACGTCCTCGAACTCCTCGCCGGCGCCGGTCATGGCCTCCGAGACCTTGGCGCTGGCCTCGGCGGCCTCGTAGCGGGCCTTCATCGTCTCTTTCTTCGTGCGGAACTCCTCGATGCGGCTCTGGAGCGTGTTCTTCTGCTCGACGAGCTGGTCCTGCTGGCTCTGGAGCTCCGCGATCTGGGTCTCTAACCCCTCGATCTGGTTCATCTTCTGCTTTTTCTTCTCGAGGGCCTTCCGCGCGAGGTCGTCGCGGTCCTGCCGGACGGCCTCGCGGGCCTGCTCGTTGTGCTTCTCGACGTTCTCCTCGAGGCGCCGTTTCTGGATCTCCAGCCGCTTCTTCTGCGTGGTCAGGTCGGCGATGCCCTGCTTGACGTCCTGGAGCTGGTCGCGCAGCTGCTCGTAGGAGTAATCGAGCGTCTCCGAGGGGTCCTCCGTCCGGTTGAGGATCGCGTTGATCTTCGACCGGACGACGTAGGAGGTGCGAGAGAGGATTCCCATACCCTCGCTTTGTGCCCTAGCCTTTAAAATATTCAGTGAGTGACCGGTCGCGCCTCGACCGCTCGCCGCGGACGCCGACGTGCCGGACGATCCGACCGACGGAGAGGCCGGCGACAGATTCAGGGGCGACGGCGCCGACGGTCACCCGTGAGCGACGCCATCGTCGTCCCCGGCGCCCGCGACGTGCGCGGGTCGCTCGACGAGCCGGACCCCGACGACGCCCCGAGAGGCGCCTGCGTGATCGCCTGCCCGCCCCACCCGCAACTGGGCGGCTCGCGCTCGGACCGGCGACTGACTGCCGTCGCGGACGCGCTGACCGGTCGCGGGATCGCCTGTCTCCGCTTCGATTACGGTCCCTGGGACGAGGGACGCGGGGAACTCGCGGACGTACGGAACGCCCTCGCGTGGGCGCGCGAGGAATACGAACGCGTCGCCTCGTTCGGCTACAGCTTCGGCGGGTGTCTCGCGCTCGTCGCGGCGGCCGAGGAGGCGAGCGTGGAGCGACCGCTCGCGGCCGTCTCGGCGCTCGCGCCGGCGGCGCGGGTCGGCGACGGCGTCGACGCGGTGGCCGCCATCGACGAGATCGCCTGTCCGGGACAGGTCGTCTACGGCGAGCGCGACGAGACCGCCGACTGGCGACCCGTCGTCGAGCGCGCCGAGGCGCGCGGATTCGCCGTCACCGCGCTCGCCGCGGACCACCACTTCGTCGGGCAGGCGGGGAAGGCCGCGGCGGCGGTCGAGGAGTTTTTCGCCGGGGTACTCTGACGGAATCGGCCCGTCTGGGGCCGTTCGCGAGGCGGCGATAGCGGTCCGGCAGGAATTGCCCGAAAGGGCGTCCGCGGGCGTGAAACGTTGACAGACGGACGGCTTTGCGGCGGGTCCCGAAACGGTTTTCAGGTCCGACCGCCCACGGTCGGTATGCCGACCGAACCGGAAACAGAGTACGACGAGACTCTGGGGAACAAGTTCGTCTTCGTCACCGGGGGCGTCATGTCGGGGCTGGGCAAGGGCATCACGGCCGCCAGCACCGGCCGACTCCTCTCGAACGCCGGCTTCGACGTCACCGCCGTCAAGGTCGACCCCTATCTCAACGTCGACGCGGGCACGATGAACCCCTTCCAGCACGGCGAGGTGTACGTCCT
>JBDGSU010000106.1:2705-9581 GCA_042217395.1 Halosimplex sp. | reverse complement strand
GCGTTGTCCGACCGAAGGGAGGCCAACGAAAATGCGAACGGCGACCGGAGGGAGCCGTGAGCCGCGTTGTCCGACCGAAGGGAGGCCAACGAAAATGCGAACGGGGAGAGCGAGGCGCTGCGCGCCTCGAAAGCGAGCGTCGATATTGCGAGCGGCGACCTACGGGAGCCGCGAGCAGGGGGCGGAGGCGACGGGGAACCACGCACACGGCGGCCGCAGGTTCACGGATGTCACGCCCGAATCGCCTCTGTATGCACGTCTACTGTACGGACGGCACCGTCTTCGAGTGCGCGCGGTACGAGGCGAACGAGTACGGACTGGTTCTCTACGGGACCGAGCGACAGCGCGACCGCGAGCGATACGAGACCGAAGACCCCCAGCAGGTCGGATTCGTTCCGCACGACAGGCTGTGGTACGTGCTGCCGAAGGGCGTGACGCCCGGGGGTGCGCCGGTCCCGGACCGGTCCGCTCGGGGCCAGCAACTCCCCCGAGGCGGGGACGCGGTCGCTGGGTCACAGCCGCGGTGACCGTGGCGGAGGCTCGGGCCCGAGCGGTTCGGACGGACCGCGGTGAGTCGGGTCCGGGGCCCGCCGACCGTGGCGCCGAATCCCGGGACGGTCACGGCGGTCGGTCTCGGGACCGGAACCCGTCGCGTTCGATCTCGCGGGCGAGCGGTTCGGGGAGGTACGCGTTCTCGCCGGGCACGATCCGCGGGGTGAGCCAGCCGCCCTCGCAGTAGTGGGTCCGGTCGTGCCGACAGGCGCCCGGCGCGTCGACGCGGCCGACGACGTTGTGGAGCAGCTCGTGGACGACGACGTAGCGCTTCGTGTCGTCGGGGACTCCGGCGTCGACGACCGAGAAGTGGCCCCCGACCTCGCCGTAGCCGACTTCGTCGGCGGCGAACCGCGTCACGACGACCTGGTGGTAGAGGCCCGCGCGCGGGCCGAGGCGGTCGCGATAGAGGCGGTCTTTGAGCGAGGTGAAGTTCTCGCCGGTGTAGACGGCGGTCCCGTTGATGTGTCCCCCCTCGGTGACGTGGACGTCGATGCCCGTTCCGTCGGGGCCCTCGACCGGCATCCGGGCGAACGCCGACTCGACTCGGTCGTAGAAGCCGTCCGACTCCGCGTCGACGCCGCGCGCGTAGTCGACCTGCACGTAGAGGTCCATCGACAGCGGGTCGCTGTCGGGGAGCCGGACCCCGTCGGGGGCCTCCTGCCGGGACTCCCAGCCGTCGAGCAGCCCGTCGCCGTCGGTGTCGGGGTCGGTCGGGTCGGTGCCGAGTTCGAGCTCGCGGCCGTCGGCCAGCCCGTCGTCGTCCGTATCGACGTCGAACGGGTCGGTACCGAGTTCGAGCTCGCGGCTGTCGTTCAGCCCGTCGGCGTCGGCGTCGACCGACACCGGACTGGTCCCCCGCCGGACCTCAGTGCCGTCGGCCACGCCGTCGTCGTCCGAGTCCGGGTCGAGGGGGTTCGACCCGACCGCCTGCTCGCGGCCGTCGTCGAGCACGTCGCCGTCGGTGTCGGCGTCGAACGGGTCGGTACCGAGGGCCCGCTCGGTCACGTCCGAGAGCCCGTCGCCGTCGGCGTCGAGCGCGTCGACGCTCGCGTTCACCGTCGGGAACCGACCCGCCGACCCGTCGCCGTCGCCACCGTCTGCGAGGGGCACCTCGTCGGTTCCCCCGCCCGCCGACCCCGTGTCGCTGCCGTTCGGCTCGGGCCCGTCGACCCACTCGTCCAACTTGTCGACGAGCGTGGCGCTGTCCACCCCGCCTCTCGGCGAGGACCGACGGTCGCTCGAGCCGTTCGGCGGTTCCGCGGCGCCGTCGTGTGCGTCCGCCAGGTCGATACTCGGTATCCCGACGCCCGCGACGACGACTATCCCCAGCACCGCCAGTGCGAGGACCCGTCGCACACGCCCCCTGTCGAGGCCGGTCGTAAAAATAGTTGGCCATCCGACGCGAACGCGACGCGCTCGACGTCGCCACGGCCCCCGTCGGTCCGCGCCCGGGCGGGTCAGCAGACGGGTTTGGGGTTGACCCCGAGCGATTCGAGGGTCGCGAAGTAGTCCTCGTAGTCGGCCTGGACGGTCGCCACCGCGGCTTCGACGGCCGTCTCCCAGTCGTCGCCGTCCGCGACGGCGGCCAACCGGGCGCTGGCCCGCTCGACGTAGTCGTCGTAATCGTCGCCGAAGGCCCGGAACGTGCTCGCGGTCCGGGGGCTGGCCTGTCCGACGAAGAAGCCGACGACCTGGTCGGCGTTGTTGCCCGCGGCCAGCGCCCACCCGACGAACGCGCCGAGGCGCTCGACGTCTCCCTCGACCTCTGCGAGGTGGTCAGCCACCGCCGGCGGCTCGCCGGGCTCGTACTCGTCGCGCTCGTCGGCGGCCGTCTCGGCGTGCTCGCGCTCGGACTCGGCGGCGTCGGCGAACAGCTCGGCGGTCTCGCCCGAGGCTTCGTCGGCCCAGGCGTCGAACCGCTCGGCGGCGAAGTGCGCGCGGTCGGCGGCCGCCTGCAGGACCGCCGGCTCCTCCATCTCGCCCTCGGTGTCGGCGTACAGCGCCTTCGACGACCCCAGCCGTGAGAGGGGCGTCGCCGCCTCGTCGCGGACGCGGTCGACGAACTCCTGTGGTTCCATGTTCGGCCGGTCGGCCGGCGGCGGCTTGTAACCATCGTCTCCGCCCGCGCCCGGAGCCCGGCTCCGACCCGTCTCCGGCCCGCCGTCGCGTCGCTTCCGCGGTCGCCGCCTTTCTTGTGACGGCCGACCGTGGGGAGGGCATGGAGATCAGACACGTCGACGCAGTGCTGACGCGACCGGGGCGCAACTACGTCCTCGTCCGCGTCGAGACGGCCGACGGGCTCGTCGGCTGGGGCGACGCCACGCTCAACGGGCGCGAGAAGGCCGTCGAGGCCGCGCTCGACCACCACCTGGCGCCGGAACTCGAGGGGCGCGACGCCGACCGGGTCGAAGACGTCTGGCAGTACCTGTTCCGCGGGACGTACTGGCGCGGTGGCCCCGTGCTCAACAGCGCGCTCTCCGGGGTCGACACGGCGCTATGGGACCTGAAGGGGAAGGCCGCCGGCGCGCCGGTGTACGACTTGCTCGGCGGGCGCACCCGCGAGTACGCCAGCGCGTACACGCACTGCGGCGCGGACGCCGTCGACGACGTCGTCGCCAACTGCGAGGCCGCGGCCGAGCGCGGGTTCGAGCACGTCCGCGTCAACGTCGGCGACCCGTCCGGCGAATACCTGAACTTAGAGCGCGTCGTCGACGGCGTCCGCGAGGTCCGCGAACGGCTCGGGCCCGACCCCGAACTGATCGTCGACGTCCACGGGCGGGCCGCGCCCAGAGAGGCGAGACGCATCGGTCGCGAACTCGAACCGGCCGACCTCTACTTCCTCGAGGATCCCCTCCGGCCCGAGAACCGCGAGGCCTTCGAGGGGTTGCGGTCGGCGACGACGACGCCGCTGGCGATGGGCGAACTGTTCACGAACCCCTGGGAGATGCGACCCCTTATCGAGGACGAGCTCGTCGACTTCCTGCGGGTCGACCTCTCGCACGTCGGCGGGGTCACCGCGGCCCGCAAGCTCGCGGCGGTCGCCGAGCACCACTACGTCGAGACCGCCTTCCACGGGCCGCCGGACCTCTCGCCGGTCGGGCAGGCCGCCAGCGTCCACGTCGACCTCTCCGTCCCGAACTTCGGGGTCCAGGAGTACACCGACTACGCGGCGGCCTACGGCGATCCGGTCGCCGACGTGTTCGCCGGCGGCGCGACCCTCGACGAGTCCGTCGGCGGCCTCGACGTCCCCGACGAGCCCGGACTGGGCGTCGAGGTGGACCGCGAGGCCGCCGAATCCTACGAGTACGAGCGCAGTCACCTCCCGACCGTCCGCCGCGGCGACGGGAGCGTCGCCGACTGGTGAGGCGGACCTCCGCGCCGCTCTCGGAACGTCGGACCGCGACGGGCAGCTTTTAGTCGGTCTCGCCCAACCTGAACCTGCATGGAGTACACCACACTCGGCTCGACCGGGATGGAGGTCTCGCAGGTCTGTCTCGGCTGCATGAGCTTCGGCAGCGAGGAGCCGTGGATGTTGGACGAGGAGGAGGGTCGCGAGATCATCGAGCGCGCGATCGACCTGGGCGTCAACTTCTTCGACACCGCCAACGCCTACTCGGACGGCGAGAGCGAGGAGATCCTCGGCGACGCCCTCGCCGAGTACGACCGCGACGAGCAGGTGATCGCCACCAAAGTCCGGTTCCCCGTCGGCGAGGACACGCCCAACGCGTCGGGCCTCTCCCGGAAGACCATCGAGCAGGAACTCGACGACTCCCTGGAGCGGCTGGGCGTCGACACGATCGACCTCTACCAGACCCACCGCGTCGACCCGGAGACGCCGCCCGAGACGACGCTCCGGGCGCTCGACGACGCCGTTCGCCGCGGGAAGATCCGCCACGCCGGCACCTCCTCGATGTGGACCCACCAGCTCGTCGAACAGTTGCGAACGAGCGAGCGCGAGGACCTCGTGAGCTACGAGACGATGCAGAACCACTATCACGTCGCCTACCGCGAGGAGGAGCGGGACATGCTCCCGCTGTGCGACAAGGAGGACATCGGCGTCATCCCGTGGGGCCCGCTCGGCCAGGGCTTCCTCGCGCGGCCGTTCGACGAGCTCGAGCGGACGAACCGCGGCGACCCCGAGAACTTCCACAACCCGACGCCCGAGTACGAACGGGGCGGCGGGAAGGAGATCAACGAACGGATCCAGGAACTCGCGGCCGACCACGGCGTGACGATGGCCCAGATCGCGCTCGCCTGGCAGTACCAGAACGACTACGTCGACGCGCCCATCGTCGGCACCACGAGCGTCGAACACCTCGAAGAGGCCGTCGAGGCCCTGGAGATCTCGCTGTCGGCCTCGGACGTGGCCTACCTCGAAGAGCCGTACGAGCCCCAGCCGATCATCGGGCACGAGTAGCGCGGCCGTCGGTACGCGACGCCGAACGGGGACTCCGGTCAGTCCCCGCCGACGTGGAACCAGGGGCGCTCGGCGCGGGCGGTCGACTCGGTGAGGAAGGACACGGCGGGGCTGGCGACGAACGCGACGAGGCTGGCGAGGAAGACGGGGGTGATGCTCGCGCCGTCCGTGAGCGCGATGGCGATGAGCGCAGAGGAGAGCGGCGTGGCGGTCACGACCGAGTTGAACGCCGCCATGCCGACGAGCATCCCGAACGTCGCCGGCAACCCGGCGACCGCCGACGCGGCGAGGCGCCCGACGACCGCCCCCATGAACATGTGCGGGATGATGAGCCCGCCCAGCCAGTTCCCGTGGATGGTAAGCGCCGCCGCGACCATCGTCGCCCCGAGCGTGGCCAGGAGGGCCCACCGCGAGGCGGGACCGGCCAGCAGCGCGTTCATCTTCGACCCGCCGTAGAAGTACGACAGCGGTACGGCGTACCCGAGCAGGCCGATGCCGAGGCCGGCGAGCGTCGTCCGGGCGTAGACCGGCGGCGACCACCGATCGAACGCGCGGCCCACGGCGGAGAACACGCCCGTGTAGACGAATCCGAACGGCACGCAGGCGAGACCGACGGCGACCGCCGCGGCCAGTTGCCAGGGCGCGACGGGGACGAGAGAACTGGCCCGCCAGGCGGGGAAAAGGCCCGTGCCGCCCAGCAACACCTCGGTGAGATAGCCGGCGAAGCTGGCGACGAACGTCGGGACGATCGCCTCGTAGTACTCCAGCCCCCGCTCGTGGGGGAGTTCGAGCCAGAGGAGCGCGCCGCCGATGGGCGCGCCGAGGATCGTACCGAACCCCGCGCCCATCCCCGCCAGCGTCAGCAGTTTCGTCGAGTCCTCGAAGGCCGCCACGTCGGCGATAGCGGTCCCGAACGACCCGCCGACGACGCTCATCACGCCCTCCGGACCGGCGTTCTGTCCGGCGACCAGACCGACGAGTCCGACGGGTATCGTCGGCAGATTCTCCCGCAGTGAGACCCGCCCCTCGCTGTGAAACTGTCGGACGAGCGTCGAGAGCGCTCCCGGGTAGAACGTCGCGTACAGGATCCCCCCGATGAGAACGCCCGCACCGGTGCTAACGGCGATCCGCCAGTACGGCGCGGTCAGCGTCCCCCACAGCAGGTGTTTCGCCGCCAGCCAGACCGTCCGGAACGCGGTCGCGACGACCCCGACCGCGACCCCGAGGACGGCGGCGAGCAGGAGGTGATGGGAGAACCGCCGCTCGTCGGTCCACCGCGCGAGCAGTCCGGATCTCGGTCTCGACCTATCGGCGTCCATCTACCCGACATTGTCGTTTGCGAGGGTGATGATTTACGTTCCCGAACCGGGCCGGGACGCGTGCCCGGGCTCCCCTCGGGCGCGAGAGCGGGACTGATTTCACTCACCGGTCCGTAGGTCCGGACATGGCCGAGTTCACCATCCGGTACACCGTGGACAGCGAGTTCGACGACGTCGTCGACGCGACGGTCGACGCGCTGGCCGACGAGGGCTTCGGCATCCTCTGTGACGTCGACGTGCAGGCGACGCTGAAGGAGAAACTCGACGAGGACTTCCGCAACTACCGCATCCTCGGCGCCTGCAACCCGCCGCTGGCCCACGAGGCGCTGAGCGAGGAGATCGAACTCGGGGCGTTGCTCCCGTGTAACGTGATCGTCTACGAACGCGACGACGGTTCGGTGGGCGTGAGCGCGGTGGACCCGGCGGTCATGCTCTCGGTGGTGGACAACCCCGACCTGGACCCGATCGCCGAGGACGTGGCCGAGCGTATGTCGGCGGCCATCGAGACGCTGCCCGGGGCGACGCGGGCGCCCGCGAGCGCCGACGACTGACCGACGGGTCGCCACCGCCGCACGGTCGGGCGGT